>CALEPT010000001.1 GCA_937910385.1 uncultured Ruminococcus sp.
AAGAAGACCGAGCCCGCAAAGCAGGAGAACAAGACTCCCGAGAAGAAGACCGAGCCCGTAAAGCAGGAGACCAAAGTTCCCGAGAAGAAGACCGAGCCCGCAAAGCAGGAGAACAAGACTCCCGAGAAGAAGACCGAGCAGAACACCAAAGCTCCCGAAAAGAAGTCTGAGCCTGTTGACCACTCTAAGTACGGCGACCTTGTGCATGATGAGAACATCGAGATAGACGATGAAAATAATATGGCTATTGACAAGAACGGAACCCTCGTCAAGTATGTCGGCACGACAGAGGCGATAATCATTCCCGAAAAGGTCACTACTATCGGCAAATATGCTTTTCGCGGCAACGAGACACTCAAGAAGATAGTTATGTCAGACAGTGTGAAAATAATAGATAAATTCGCCTTCTGTCACTGTTTTGCTCTGGAGGAGATAGTTTTATCGAATAACCTTGAAGCTATCGGAGAAAATGCATTCTTGAAGTGCCTGAAGCTGAAGCAGGTGAATTTCCCGCCGTCCGTGAGGAGGATAGGCAAGGGTGCGTTCGGACGCTGCAACAGTCTTGAGGAAATAGTTCTTCCCGCGTATCTGCAAAAAATAAACGACCTCACTTTCTTCTCGTGCAAGAAACTGAGAAGAATAGTCATATCGGGAGCGGTGGAGTCTATCGGAAACGCTGCGTTCTCGGAATGCTACAATCTGAAAAAGGTCGTAATTTCCAATTCGGTGCTGACTATCGGTGAGAGTGCATTCTCATGGTGCCGTTCGCTTGAGACGATCACTATTCCCTCGACTGTAAAGACGATAGGCAACTGGGCTTTCTACGGCTGCCAGAATCTGAGCGAGCTGCATATAAGCTATCTGACTAAAGATATAAAGGAGGACGCTTTCTGCGGCTGCGAGAATATCTATGAAGTCTCAATAATCGAGTTTGAGAACGAAAATATCGACATAAGCGAGATAAAGAAGGGACACAAGCAGACTATCCGCGTGCTAAAACAGATAAATCGCAAAAAGGCGGAGCGCTATGCGCGCGAGCATGGGTTCAGCACGATGTTTATTTAAGGAGAAAATATTATGAAGAAATTTTTTGCGGCGGTGCTTGCGTTGGCGGCGGCATTTGCGATAATTGTCAGCTCATTAGGCATTGAGACTGATTTTGTGAAAAATGAAGCCGAGGCAGCCAATTATGCTGAAGTTCCGTCGGGTGATGTTACCTATGCCGCACGTATCGAGATCACCAGCTATCCCCAAACAATGATCATTGGAGAAACGAGTGAGATAGGTTTTTCTATAAGTTATATGAGGTACATTACAAATGATGACTATCATGGAATGGGGCTGACGGACGCTGATTTTTATGCAGACAGCAGTAACTCTGATGTAGTGGAAGTCATTTCTTATAACAACGGCGGTAATTATGGAACTATCGAAATAGCTGCTAAATCCGAGGGAACTGCCACTATAACTGCAAATTTGGACTGCCCATACTACATAGATGATTCAGTAACGATAGAGGTTCTTGACCCCGCACACACCACTACCACCACAGCAACAACGACTACAACCACAACAAAGAAAGTAACGACCACGACGACTACCTCTTATGACGAGGGCAAGCATGCTTCAATAAGCCTTACCAATTATCCGTCTGTTTTAGGCGATTATGGCAATCTTTCAGGCAGTATAGGTTGGAAATGGCTTGAAAATAACTGCAATGCTTCTGTTAGTGTTGTATCTTTAAATACAAGCGCTGTAAGCGTAGGAACGGTAGCAGACAACGGGATAACAGGCTCATGCGATATATATGCGTATCAGACTGGCTATTCTCAAAGCTCAACGATAACGCTGTATGTTGAGGCGGACGGTGAGATATTGCAGGAAAAATCTTTTGAAGTTAATGTTGCGGCTATGGCTACTACCACACCGACTACTACAACCACATACACCCCGAATTTCGGATTCTCAATATCGTCATACCCAACTACGGTCACTCTTGCAGATGTCGGAGAGGTACAGGAGCCGGTAACAATATGGCTCAGCTATGATAGTTACAGCGATATGTCTTTTTACGGCGAGATATGGGCTTCATCAGCTAATCCAGATGTTATTGAAGTGTATGAAGTAGATAAAAACAGCGGCAGAGTGACGCTTTATCCAATATCCGCAGGAACAGCTACTATAACCATTACATCTTCTATGAGTCCATATGTTGGCGGTTTATCGGGTAACTCGCATTCGGCAAAGATAACCGTTATTGACCCCAATGCCCCAGCCACGTCTACGACCACTATCAACACAACTACTACAACAACAACTACAACAACAACAACAACTACTACTACTACTACTCTCCCCGACATAGTTTCAACCAGCGTAGGGGCTACGGGGCAGCGTGGCTTTTCAGGACCGGTCTCGATTGTGTATCCCACGCAAAGCGTATATACATCAGGTGATGAATTCATAAATGACGGCTATGTTGTGTGTGAGACGAGATATTATGACATCATACTTGTTGAGTATGCCGACGGCAGTACTAAGGAAATAAAGGAATATTACAGCGTGGGATTTGAGGATTACATAGAAATATCCGATATCTGTGCGGTGAATACAACAGGATCCCTCGGGACCGATATAAGCGTGCTTCCCGCAGGTGATTATGAAATATATTTTACCGACTACTGGTTCGATTCTTACGACCCTTTTCTGATAACGATCGAACCGCGTTACGGTGATGCAAACGGCAACTGCACTATCGAAATGGCAGATGCCGTGCTGATACTCCAGTCTCAGGCAAATCCCGATAAATACGGCGTGGACGGCACAAACGAGGATCACATCACGGCGCAGG
>CALEPT010000002.1 GCA_937910385.1 uncultured Ruminococcus sp.
GATCTCAGCGCCTCTTCAATCATGGATAAGAACCCTTTCCGTCCCTTGATGCTGCACCCTGAGACACCCTCGTCAGCGAACATTCCCGCAAACTCCCAGTCATCGCGGCTCTGGATATATTCCGTGTAGTAGCTGACCTGCGCTTCGTAGGAGGATTGTTGCTCCTCATGATCGGTACTGACTCTTGCGTAGGCTGCGACCTTGCGCTTGATTGGCACAGATAGGGGCATATCCGTGAAGCGGCTTTTTGTAGCCGGAATGGTTGTTACAATCTTTGCCATGTTTTTTCACTCCCGTCTTTAAAAATGAATTTCAAATCTCCGCCGTCCAATATAACAATCTGGTCGATAAGCTCTGTGAACACAGCATCGTCAAAATCTGTTGTTCCGAGGATATGTGCGGCTATTGTTCTCAGCTGATAATCCATGAAATTCACATTATCGCAGATGTGTTTTTGCTTGCCGTAACATTTCCAGTAACACCAGCGGTTTTTGCTGTTTGACCTGTGGTAGATCGTTCCACATTTTCCGCAGATCACTTTGCCAAGAAAAGCATCTGTCACCGTATGCTGATGCTTTGCAGGATTCAGGTGCAGGTTCTTCCATGTGAGCTGTTCACCGTTTTTCAGCGTGAAATGAATATTACCTGATACATCCACAGACATTGCCCTGACACACTCTTCATAATCTGCACCGATGGTAATTTTGCAGATTTTTATCAGCTCATCTTCAGCAAAGTTGTCGCTCACACAGGTGCGCCCCATTTCCATTTTACTTCTGCATATCCAATGCACATAAGTGCGGCCTCGTAGCTTGCTTTTCTTCCGTGTGAATGTGTTTCCGCAGCATTCGCATTTTATCAGCCCCGTGAAAAAGTAGGTCGGGTTCATCATGGCATTACGGCGTTTCAGTTCCTCCTGCACCAATGCATAAGTCTCCCTGTCAATGATTGCTTCATGAGCATTGCTGTATAGATACTGTGGAAGTTCGCCATTATTGCGTATTTTCGCCTTGCTGATCGGATCAGGCGTGAAAGTCTTTTGCCGGAGATTATCCCCGGCATAAACCTCGTTGATAATGTGATTTCTCACAGATGCTTCCTGAAAATTGTTTCCCTGAATTGTATGGATTCCTGCGGCAGTTAAAGCATCGGCGATCTGCTGATAGGATAATCCTTCTAAGAATAACCGGAACATATAGCGGACGGAATCTGCTTCTTCGGGGATGATCACATATCTCTGTAATTGCTCATCATACTGATAACCGAGAATGTGCTTGTTTGCCATTCCGATTGTACCTTTTTGGAATCGCTTTCTGATACCCCATTTGCAGTTCTCGGAAATGCTTCTGCTTTCCTGTTCCGCAAAGCTAGCAAGCAACGTCAGCATCACTTCTCCATCGGATGACAGCGTGCGGACATTTTCTTTCTCGAACCATATCTCCACACCGATTTCTTTCAAATGCCGCACAATAGATAACAGGTCAACGGTATTACGAGCAAGGCGGCTGATGCTTTTGCAGAGGATAATGTTAATTTTTCCTTGTTCACAATCAGCGAGAAGTCTTTGCAATTCCGGTCTGTTGTCCATGTTCGTTCCGCTGATAAAACTGTCTGCGTACACACCTGCATATTCCCATTCCGGATTTTTCTGGATCAGGTCGCTGTAGTAGCTGACCTGTGCTGAAAGGGAATGCATCAGCCGGTCTGTTTCTTTTGACACACGAGCATAGGCGGCAACTTTCAGGCGCGGTTTTATGAGTGGTAATACCGGCTCGATTTTTGTGATTATGGGGGCTGTTTTCGGTTTCAATTCTGCCATATTGCAGACCTCCTTTCAGCTACAATACTACCGTTAAACAGGCGAAAAGTCAACGGATTTACGCGGATTTTCGCAGAATAATACGCCGATTTTCGGGCTATATTTCTCCTGCATCTTTGTATCAATTACGGCGTATTCTTCCTCGGTGATAAGCCCGCTTTTGAGCATTTTCTGAAACAGCTTCATCGTCACAAGATAGGTGATTTCATTCTGATTCATGCGCATCCGCCTTTCCGTATCGGTCTGCGATATAACAGGCATGAGAGCAGTATTTTCTGTGATGTCCCTTGTAGGCAGAAAAACTCTTACCGCAGGCGGGACAGGTAACTGAAATGAGTGCGTGATGCTGCATCAGATTTCTGTTTTCCCACCAATACTTTTGCTGACAAACAGCCGAGCAAAATGATTTCTGCCGATGCCCCGGCGTGTTAATCAGAACCGCACCGCAATGCTTACAAAGTGCTGCTGTGTTCTCTTGCTTTTGAATGGCATTTCTTCTGCAATACGATTTTACAGAATTGACCGACAGGTGCAGCTTATCTGCAATATCTGCAAACACAAGCCCATTTGACCGCATGGTCTGAATCTGCTGTTTCTGGATTTCTGTCATGGCATTCCTCCATTTCTGAATCTATGTCGTTGAGTGTAAAAATGAGCCGGAGTTTTTCGCTCCTGCTTTATGTGTTTTTATAGGGTTACTGGTGGTTGACATCGGCGGTATTTCGCTGTATAATAAGAGTGTACAGAAAAGAAAGAGCCTGCAAAACGCAAGCTCCTTCCGGTAGAATTATCCGCTTAACTGTACTCTTTCATCAGAATGGCAAGCGCAATTTCTGCTGCTTCGGTCTGAGGGAAAATATCCTCACCACGATCATAATTGTAGATGATCTCGCCGTTTGCTTTGAGCATCAATTTGCTGATACGACCGCCTGAAATACCAAAAGGGCTGTCCTCGTCATAGACCTTTGCCCAGTAGTGAACGATGGTTTTGCTGTCCTGAGTCGGAACAAGAATTGCTCCCTCATGCCATAATCTGTTCGTCATTGATACATCCTCACTTTCGCATATTCGGCTCGGATTGCCCGTTCCGTTGTACACATTATAAATCAGAGTGCCGTTTATATCAAGCGTGGGATTTGCAGAATATACTGCGGTATTCCAGTGCATTCTTGTGTACAATATGCGACAGAAACTGCGCCAAACGGCGCAGGATTTATACAATCATAGGCATCACCTTCTTCCTGCAAAAAAACATATCATCAGCCGTTATTGGCAGCGCCCTTCATCTTCATGATCTGCACGGCTTCGGGCAGCACCAGCTTGCCGTCCACACGCTCCTTACAGACAAATGCGACCTGCCCAACACCGGCATACAGCTCGTGCAGTGCCGCAAAAGAGCGCACGCCGCGATCACCGATGTTGTAGTAGCTCATATCGCCGAATGCAAGCACAGGCTGACCGGCAGCAACAGTCGGAACGAACGCAGAGGTGTACACGGGATAGCCGAGCAGACGGTCAGGCTCACCGGCTGTCAGTGCAGGCTGCCACAGATACTGCCCGGTGCTGTCCTTCATCTTGCGAATAGCGGCAAGCGTGGAATCCGCAGTCAGGAACACGGCATTGGTGCGGTACGGACGCTTCAGCTTGTAGATCAGGTCGATGATTTCGTCTGCCTCGATCTTGTTCCCCGCAGTCGTGATACCGACCTCACCGCTGGTCAGAATACCGGTCGGCTTGCTCACGCCGTCACCGATGACCATTGCCTCCTCCTCGCTGTTGGCAAGTGCGCGGGAGAAGGAATTAATAAGCCAGCCCTCCAGATCGTAGGCGTTATCGGCAAGAAGCTCCTCGGATACCTTCACAGCGACCGACAGCTTGTACGCATCAAGGATGATCTGGCTGAACTGCGGATCAGAGAACACCAGCTCGCCGCCCTCCTCGATCCAAGATGCGGCAGGCTTGGACGCTGCGACATTGATCTTGCGCTCACCGGAGGTCTGAATGACCGTGCCGAGGCTGCGCATGACATTCTCCGCATCCAGCTTTTCGATCAGGCGCTCGTCATACTCATCCGGCACAAGGTAGCCGCCGGAGGTGTCCGTGCCCTCGGTCAGCACATTGCTCACCTGACGGAAGTTGCTGCGGAGCGCGGTCAGAAAGCTGTGCTTGTACGCATCGGACGCTCGGCCGGTCTTGGTGTCCATTGCGCTGCCGGGGATATTCGTCAGCGGCGAACCGACCGGACGGGAAAGCTCCGCTTCAAGCGCGGCACTGCGCTCCATACGCTCGATCTCCTTGCCGAGTGCGATGATCTCCGCCTCCATGCGGTCGTAGACTGCGCTGTCCTCCGCAGACAGCGTGCCGTTGTCGGTGCGGTGAGAATCCAGAAATGCCTTTGCAGCCTCCCAGCTCTTTGCACGGTTCTCACGCAGTTCGTTGATGGTGAAGTTTGTGAAGTTTTTCATAGTTTTCTCCGTTTCTGCCCGAAAAGTGTCGGGCGCACATGACGGCGCTGCAATGGAAAGATTTTTGCAGCGCATGAAAAATAGCCCTCCGTGATACGGAGAGCCTGCGAGTGTTATAAAAACAGCATCTGCTGCTTTTATCGGGGGATATTACTTCAGCTTTGCAAGTCTGTCATAGAACGGCTGAACAGGAACGGCATCACGCATCATTCTGTTCACAAGTGCAGCATCCGCTTTCCGCTGCGAGAACAGCACAGAGGAAGTATTTGCACTCATTCTCTGTGTTTCACGTTCCAGAATGCCGTCTGCAAAGCCGAGTTCAACAGCTTTATTTGCATCCATCCACGTTTCGGAATCCATCATCGCAGACAGTTCTTTCCGGCTGATTCCGGTCTTGATTGTATAGGCGTTGATGATACTTTCTTTCACAGAATCGAGCATTACGATAGCCTTTTCCATGTCGGTGTGATCGCCCATTGCAACAGTTGCGGGGTTGTGGATCATCAGCATCGACACCGGACTCATCAGCACCTTTGTACCCGCCATTGCGATCACGGATGCAGCCGATGCTGCAATACCGTCAATCTTGACTGTCACATCATGCGGATAGTCCATCAGCATCGTGTAGATCTGTGCCGCAGCCACGCAGTCGCCGCCGGGCGAGTTGATATACACGGTAATCGGCGCACTGCATTTTTTCAGTTCTGCCCTGAACAGCGCGGGCGTGATATCGTCCTCAAACCAGCTTTCCTCGGCAATTGTACCGTTCAGATGCAGGATATTTTCATCCCCATTCTGCGACCAGTTCCAGAAGTGTTTTTTATTCATTCACATTCTCCTTTCTGGCATACGCCGCACCGACCATATCCAGCGGCATCATCGCGCCCTGCACCATGAAAATATCTCCGTCCGGAATGACATCCATATTTTCCAACCGGCGCACATCATTCGGGCAGAGAAAGCCGTTGTTGATGCCGACCGCATATGCCTCATAGCGTTCCTTGTGAGAGCCGCGCAAAAAGCCGTCAGCATTGAACCGAATCTCATATTTTCGCTTGTCATCGTGAGACAGCAGCACCTTCGCCATCGACTGCTCCCATCTAACCAGCCAAGGCATCAGGCTGTACATGACAAAATCAATGCTCATCTGTTCGATGTTGTTGAAGGTCGCACGGTCGAGATTCTGCACCAGATGCGGCGGCACACGGAAGATACGGCATATTTCTTCGACGGTAAATTTGCGCGTTTCAAGAAGCTGTGCATCCTGCGGCGAAATGGATACCGGTGTGAACGTCATGCCCTCTTCCAGAATTGCTACCTTCCCGGCATTGCCTGCACCGCCGTATGCCGCGTTCCAAGAATCGCGCAGTCGCTCTGGATTTTTGATAAGACCCGGATGCTGTAGCACGCCCGAAGGTGCTGCACCGTTGGCGAAGAATCTGCCGGAATAGGTCTCTGCAGCAAGCCCTGCGCCGACTGCATTTCTGCAAGCGGCAATCGGGCTGAAACCGACCAGACCGTCATAACTGAGTCCCGGAATGTGCAGCACATCCTGCGGCATGAGAATAACATGGCTCTGCTCCTGATTCGGCGGCTCACGGTCAAAGCGGTAATACCGATAAAACAGTCTGCCGCCGTCATCGCGCTCCACACGCATCCGATTTGGCATCAGCGGATACAGCCCCAGCACCTCACCCTTGCCGTTCCGCAGAATCTGCGCATAGGCATTGCCGAACAGCAACAGATGTGTCATAAGCGTTTCGCGGAACACATAGCTTGTCATTTCGGGATTCGGCTCGTCATGCAGCAGAAAAAACAGCGGATGTTCCTCCGCCTTTTCCCGATTTCCGGCTATCCCGCGCCGATACAGATGAAGCGGCAGACTTGCCACGGATTCCGCAAGCACACGCACACAGGCATAGACCGCAGTCATCTGCATTGCCGTGCGCTCGTTAACGTGCGTACCTGACGCAGACTGCCCGAAGAAAAATCGGTAGCCCGAACCTGCTGCACGGTCGCTGCTTTTGCGTTTGAAAATGCTCTGCAAGATATTCATTGTATTATCTCCCGTCTATTTTGAATTTCATTTTATGATGTTCACATGATGTGAACGCAGTTAGTGTATCATCGGTATCACCCCCAATGTTCTCACACAAACAGCAGTCCTCTGGTCTCATAAATTGATTCACCGGAGGATACATCATTCCGCACGGCTCTGTCCAGTGCCATAACCAGCGCGACCGCAAGGTCAACCTTTTCCTGCGCCTTTGCTTTTGAAATTTTGATGTTGCCTGCCGGATCGGTCTGTATGACAATATTGTCCAGGCACCACCGCAGAACCGGATGTCCGCCGTGCGCTAATTTTTGTTCCAGTGTCATTTTCATCAGTTCTTTGGTCGGCGGACTCATGCTTGCAAAGCCCTGACGGAAGCTCACAACGGTCATACCCTCGTTCATCAGACGGTTCACAAGCATCTGACTGTTCCACGGATCAAACGCCAATTCCCTGATCTGATACACCTCCGCAAGCTCCCAGATTTTCTGCTCGATGGCTTCATAGTCCACGACATTGCCCTCGGTGCTGAGAACGAATCCCTGCTTCTCCCAAAGCGGGTAATTCACATGATCTTTCCGGCTGCGGATTTCGATTGTTTCTTCCGGCACCCATGCAAACGGCAGAATGCTGTACTTTTCATCATCGCCGTATGGCGGGAATACCAGCACGAGCGCAGTCAAATCTTGCGTAGATGATAAGTCCAGCCCCGCATAACACGGTCTGCCTTTCAGCTTTTCTGCATCCACAGGAAATGCACATTTATCCCATTGCTCCATCGGCATCCATCGCACCGCCTGTTTTGTCCAGATGTTCAGACGCAATTGCTTGAACACATTTTCCTCGGACGGATTTTGTTTTGCTGACTCACAGGCTTCACGCAGCTTGTCCTCTGAAAATGTGATGCCGAGGGACGGATTTGCTTTGCGCCATGTGGATGGTTTTGTCCAGTCGTCCTCCGGATCGGCGGCATAGATCACCGGATAAATGGTAGGATCGGTTTTACGCCCGTCCAGCAGGTCTTTTGCTTTCTGGAACAGCTCATAGCCGATGCTGTGAATGTTGTCCCCGGCAGTACTGATAATGAATTGCAGCGGCTGCCGTCTGGCATCGCCGGAGCCTTTTGTCAGCACATTGTAGAGGTCGGGATTTTTCTGGACATGAATTTCATCCACGATCACGCCGTGTGCCGAAACGCCGTGCGCTCTGTCCGCCTCGGAACTCAGTACCTGATAAAAGCTGTTTGTCGGCTCGTAGACAATGCGCTTGCGGGAGTCCAGAATCTTACAGCGTTTCCGGAGCGCCGGAGATAAACGGATCATATCCGCCGCAACAGAATAGACCAGTGAAGCCATCTGCCTGTCCGCTGCCGCGCCGTAGATCTCCGCACGCTGTTCACCGTCCGCACAGAGCAGATACAATGCAACTGCTGCGGCAAGCTCGCTATTATGTGTCGGAACCATTGACGGTCCTGCAAGATACAAATGGCTGGGGCTATCCACCTGAATGCACTGCATCTTGACTGGGTGATCTATTGGTACAATCGATTTCAGGTAATGGTAGTTTGACCGACTATCCCCGTTCCTGACACGGCTCCACACAGCTTTGCGGATAAGCTTTGCTGTCGGTTGATCGGTGAAGGTTGTAAAACGGATGATATAAAGGATTTCACCCGTAGGCCATCCGTTTCGAGTTGAAGGCTCTGCTTTTACTGCATTCTTGATTCCAAGGGACCACAGTAGTTCTCTTACTGATTCTGCCAGAGACCGAATTGTGGTTGAGTACGTGCTTTGCCCTTTCGCTCCGCTGATTGAGCCATCGGAATCCATCAGACCTTGGAGCAGAGCCCAGCGTTGTAATTCAGAGGCGCGTAGATACTCTGGACGAATTGCTTTCTCCCGAAAATGATCAACCAAGATCGGTTTGAGTTCCCGATAATACAGACATGAACTGCCGCCGCATTTTTGCGGGAAAATGTTATGCAGTTCATAGGGAATGTTGGATTTGATATCTTCAACATCAGAGGTTCTCACGGTGATTCTTGGTTCAGTTGCTGACCCATTACCAAGCCAATAGCCGTAGAGGTATGGGTCAACAGGGAGATTCATATCCTCGGTCTGTAGAGGCTTTGCCACTTGGATTCGGATTGCAGAGCGGTTTTGCTTCATTCTACACTGCTTTTCGTAGATTTCCTTTGTGGATAATGTGACTCGGGGATGTTTGTATCTCGTAAGATCATCGCAATCCCACAGATGCCTTGTTCCGGCAATAATGGATGTGCCGTCCCGGAATGTCAGCTTATAAGCCTGCTCCGTATCATCCACTTTGCTCTTGGCCACCACATGGCAAGGTACTCCATTCTCATCGAAAACAGTGTCTCCAACTTTAAGATCTCCCATAGCGGTGAAGCCTTGCGGTGTCGGTATTGGTGTATCCAGTGCGAGTTGCTTCCCATTTTTCTTTGGAATGAAAATAATCGTCTGCTTAAACTGCCTTGTACCGTCCTCTTTGATGATGCCGAACAGGTCGCGGATGACGGTCTCCTGCCAGTCCAGCAGCTTGAACGGCTGATTATAAAACGCGCCTTTCGTATGCCGCAGACACTGAATGAAGTTCACGGCATGATCGGCGCGTTCTTTATCATAATGCGAGGTCGGGAGCATAAAACTTGTCGGGTGATATACATATTTTTTTGTCACTGCCACTGCATCACACTCCTTGTTTTCTACATCTGCACTTGTCAAGCATCACTTGAAAAGTACATAATTGCGTACATAACCGTATACATAGTTGCGTACATAGCATTCAGATTTTCAGCAGATGCTCCATCATTTCATCCTGCGGATTTCCGGTGATAACCTCGGTGCTGTTCGCCGCTACGATGGAAAAAATCTGCTGAAACAGCATATTCGCCTGTTTGAGATAGCCCTGCGCCATCGACACAAATGGGCTTCCGATCATCGCGCCTGTGGTCGGGTGCTTGGACACAAAACCGTACTCGTTTGTTACATTTTCAAGCTGAATCCAGCGTGCCATCGCCATGCTGTACTGCTCCAGAAGGTGCGGGCTGATGAGGTGCGCACAGTTTCGCTCCCGCAGCCATGTGACCATCTGCTCGAAAATCTCTTTGCCGTACAGCTCTCCCATGCGCTGATCTTCGGAAAGAAACGCTTTGATCTTTTCAATTTCCGGCGCATCAAACGCATCCTTTTCCGGCAGCGAAATTGCGGTTGCTGTTTTGCCCTCCTGCAATTTTTCAGCGAGGGGCTTTTTCTTTCTGCCAGCGCCCGTGCGTGCGCCGCCTCTGTTGGTTCCGTCTTTTGCCATAGATACTCCTTTCTGCCGTCATGTTATACGACATTTGCTTTTCTACGATTCTGCGTTATTTTCAGCACATAGGCATCATCCTTTCAGATAGTCACAGTGTTTGAATTCGTTTGATTTCTTTGATTTTCTTTGAAAAAACAGGGGCGGAAATCAAACAAAACAGCGTAAAAATTAACGAAATCCGGCAAATTCTCGCACCGTATAAACAGCGTACCTGCGTGATTATTCACATATTTTCGCAGCGAAATAAATGATATATTCCCGCAGGGGTTAATAGGGCGTTTGAAATCCAAAATTTGCACACGGCAGGGAGCGACGGTCTTGTAAAAAGTTCGTAAATACGATGTTTCCAGCCCCTACCAATTCGGTAGGCATTAACGAAATATTAACGAAATACGGATGTTTGAATTTGTTTGAATTTGTTTGATTTTTCTTTGGAGGTAATTTAATATTATTACTAATCTTATTTATTTTAGCAACCAGAAATATTCTTCAAATGTAGTAGAAAATTGTTTAGATAATATAAAATTTAGAGAAATGGTTATGGAAGAATTTTCAAAGCAATATGTTTTTAATTGTGTTTTCTGATTAATGAAATATAAAGGGGATTTCAATTCATTAGTAAATATAAAAGGTTCTATGCTTTTTATTTCAATATTTTTATTACAGTCTAAAATACAAAATTCATTTGGACAATTTTTGTTTATTAAAGTGAAATTGAATTTATAATTTAAAACAAAATTACCTGTTTCTTTTATTTTTAAAATATATTCAACTTGTGGCAAATTTTCATCCAAAATAGTATTAACATTTTCATAAATTAATTCATTTTTTTCATTTATAAGATAACCTTGAGTTCCTTCTAAGATTTTATATTCATAATTTTTTATTTCGACTTTTTTTTCGTCTTTTAATAATTGAACGATTATTTTAATTTTTTTTATTATTAAATCCTTATTATCACTTTTTATATTATATTTAATATTCATTAAATGGTTTTCATTTTTACCCAAAATTATTTTATTTTTAATATTTTTATTATCATTAATAAAATCAAAATTAATAATATTATCAATGTTTTTTTTGTTTTTTTCTTGTTTATATAAAATTATATCTTTTTTATCTTTGTTAAGTAAGTTAATAATTATTTTATTTTTTAGATGCAATTCAATATTTGTTATATAAAATTTATTAAAATAATTTTTTATGAAATACTTGAAATTGATATTAATAGGAGTATCTTTGGATAATATTTTATTAATCATTATTTCTTTATTATTGATATTACCAGGAAAATATATAATTATTTTTTCTATATTAAATGATAAATCTTTTCTAAGTAAAGATAAATCTATGGTTATATTTAGTATATCCAATAAAGTTACTTCTTTCATATTATAATTTAGTTGTAGATTAAATAATTTATTTTCTAAATTTTTTAAATAAATAATTCTTTTATTATCTTGTTGTATATTTAGATCTAAAGAAAATACATCATTCATTTTAGAGATTTGTTCTTTTGAAATTTCTTTGTCAGATAAAGAGGTAAATAAAATGAGATGTTCTATTAATCTAAAAATCAAAATCGAATTCTCTCCCTCATTAATTTTTGTTTCTAATAATATTTTATTAATTTTATTTGATATATGTGAATATACCTTCTTAAATTTAAAAATATTGTTACTTTTTTCATTTAATACTTTTATTAAATCATGATTAAAATCTATTTTGCTTTCATTATCTTTACAATATTTATTTATTAAATAAAAATCATAATA
>CALEPT010000003.1 GCA_937910385.1 uncultured Ruminococcus sp.
ACATTGTACATTTTGCAGCCTGCAAAATGTACAATGTACATTTTGCAATAGAGGCAAATATATAAAAGGCAACGGTCAAAATACCGTTGCCTTTTTATTGAAAGCCGATCTTATGTGAGTACGTAAACGCCTCCGTCTATCGTATAGACGTAAAGTGCGATATCGCTTCCTATCCTGTTTGTAAGAGAGTAGCTTCCGTCGCTTGAGGTGAGCGAGTAGAGACATTCTATCTCAACGTATTTCCTGTCGGTTATTTCTGCGTTGGGATCTGAATCAAGCACTAATTTATCATATGATGAAAAATCTGTATCAGCCTCGGTCAGGACATTGTTGATGAGATAGTAAGTGAACTCAAAATCTCCGCCGGTGTAAGAAGTGATGAGCTCGTATTCCTCGTTGAGGAACTCCTGAGATGTGAGCGAGCCCTCACGGGAAAGGCGTGTGCTGAGCGATGGTGGATATGTTGAGCCTTCAAGCAGAGAAACGTCCTTGAGAGCGAGCGAAGAGAGATACTCTGCTGTCTTTTTGCCTTCCTCATTGGAAAGGAATCTGTAGTCGAATTCCGTTATTACCGGAACGCCGTCGTTCTCGGGAGTGAGCTGCATTATCGTCGCGCCGTATGGCAGGTCCTCCTGTGCGACATTTACGTCGTCGTCAAGAACACTTCCGGCAATATTTCCCTCATCAGAATGTATACTGCCTGCTGATCCCGACGAGCTGTCCTTGTCGGAGCAAGCGGCAAGCGGAGCTGCGAGAGCTGCCGCAATGAGAAGTGAAGCTGCTTTTGTGATGATATTTTTCATTTTTATCCCTCCGTTATCCGAAAAGGTAAAACCTTCCGTCCTTTTCGGCAAATACTACCTCATATTCGCTGATCAGCAGGGTTTCCTCGCTGTATGCGTCCTGAGCCATTATATAGAAAACAGCGTCGTACATATTATCTGCCTCTGCAATGACCTCGCTGTAATAATCCTTATTGAACGAGTTGTTAAGCAGTTCAAAGTATGACTGGATATTGTCAACGCCCTCCACATACTGAGGGGCGGGCTCGATCTTGAGCCTTGTAACGATATAATCTCCGAAGGTGTTATCCGCGAGCGAGGAGCATTGGGTGGCAAACGAGGTCTTGAGGTCATAGCCGAAATCATTGTTAAGATAAGTGTTCATCTCGTCGATGTAGCTTGGATATATGCAGCGGGTATAGCTTGTGTAATCCGAGTGTGAGAATGCCTGAAAGTACTCTTTAAGTGTAAGAATGAGCTCCGTTGGAAACTCTTCCTGTTCATAATAGAGCATTACACCGTCTGAGCTGATATAATATGAGCCGAGCTCTGCGTCGGGATCGGTCTCGCCGGGAGTAACTATATCGCTGAGCTGACCGAATTCAAAAGGCTCGTCTGACGCTTCATCGTCACTGAGTCTTTCAAGTATTTTTTCGTAATATGCATCTGAGTCATAATTATCACCGCTTATCGACTCGTCGATAGTATTCTCCGGAGCGGAGAGCGATTCTGTCGGGCTGCCCTCGGATACTGAGGAAGCGGAGCCGGTGTCTGTTTTCTTATCGCTGCATGAGGCGGCAGAGCTGCACATCATAAGAGCAGCAGCGGTGATAGCTGTAAGTTTGTTTATCTTCATAACGCTACTCCTGAAAGTAAGGGACGATGTCTGTAACGTCCCGATGATCATAGGTTTGATAATGGACGGATACGGATCAGCCCTCCTCCATGTCCACATATCTGCCGACCTTCTGAGCCCATTCCGAGACAGTTGAATTGTTCGGAGCAAATATGATGAGGTCGGGTATATCCTCGAGTCCCCATTCTCTGTATTCAAGATCGGGGTTGAATATGGTCATTGATGTCAGCCCCTCGCAGGCAACAAATGCGTCCTCCTGCACCTCTGTAACGGACGAGGGGAGCGTAAGCGATGTAAGGCTCGTGCAGGCGGTGAAAGCTCCCTTTTCTATAGTCGTAAGACCGTCGGGGAGGTTTATTGACCAAAGCGATGAGCAGTCTGTAAAGGCGCATTCGCGTATTGCTGTTATCGTATCGGGAAGCGTTACGGTTTCAAGTCCGTAATCCGCTTCAAATGCGTAAAAGCCTATCTCGGTCACTGCCTGACCCTCTATTTCGTCGGGGACGATAACATTTGCCTCGCTGCCTTTATATTTGGTTATCATGACTCTGCCGTCGTATATCTCATAGTTGAAGTTTTCGAGCTCAACTATATTGCGCTCTCTTACGGTGGCAAGAGGCGCGTAGGTTTCGAGCTCGGTGGTCTCCTCGACAGATTCCTTGCTGCCGGAGCTCTTTGAGCAGCCTGACGATGATACGGCAAGCATTGCGGCAGTAAGCAGAAGAAATACCTTTTCTTTCATATGATACCTCCGTGATTTGCGGGTCTTATGTTAAGAATGTGTAAAACCTGAGAAAATTTATTTTCAGACTTTGCCGTTTGCTCGGTTTTTTGCACGCTGAGTGTTGCTGAGAGTCTGCTTTCTTATTCTCAGGGATTCGGGAGTTACCTCTAAGAGCTCGTCGTCGGCAAGAAATTCGAGGCAATCCTCAAGGCTGAGCACTCTCGGCGGTACAAGGCGGAGCGCGTCATCGCTTCCGCTTGCACGGGTGTTTGTGAGGTGCTTCTTCTTGCAGACATTTACCACGAGGTCATCGGTCTTGGGAGAAGCGCCGACTATCATTCCCTCATAAACGGGAGTTCCTGCGGTGATAAAGAGCTGACCGCGCTCCTGAGCGTTGTAGAGTCCGTAGGTGACTGCCTCGCCTGTCTCGAACGACACGAGCGAGCCTGTGTTCCTGCGGTCGATGTCGCCCTTATACGGCTGATATCCGTCAAAAACGTGGCTCATTATGCCTTCGCCCTTTGTATCGGTGAGGAACTCGCTCTTGTAGCCGAAAAGACCTCTTGCGGGAACGAGGAACTCTATTCTCATTCGGCTGCCCTGCGGGTGCATTGCGACGAGCTCGCCCTTTCGGCTGCCCATTTTCTCCATAACGGAGCCAACACTGTCCTCGGGAACATCAATTACAAGGCGCTCGATAGGTTCGAGCTTCCTGCCTGTTTCCTCGTCCTGTTTATAAAGCACACGGGGCGTGGAGACTGCAAGCTCATAGCCCTCGCGGCGCATATTTTCGATGAGGATGGAAAGGTGCATTTCACCTCTGCCTGCGACGCGGAAGGAATCGGTACTGTCGGTCTCCTCAACGCGGAGCGAAACGTCCTTCAAAAGCTCGCGGAAAAGTCTGTCGCGAAGCTGGCGGGAGGTAACGAACTTTCCCTCTCTGCCTGCAAAGGGACTGTCGTTTACCGAGAAGGTCATCTCGACGGTCGGTTCGCTTATCTTTACAAACGGAAGCGGATCGGGCGCGTCCGTCGCACAGATAGTATCTCCGATAGTTATATTTTCTATACCTGATATCCATACGATATCACCGACTGTGGCTTCCTGAGCAGAAACTCTCTGCAAGCCCTGTATCTGTAGGAGCGAAACTATCTTAGCGTTGTAATTGTTTCGCGAGCCGGTGTAATCACAGACAGTCACCTGCTGATTTACCTTTATGCTTCCGCGTACGATACGACCTATGCCGATACGTCCTACATACTCGTTATAGTCGATAGAGGAAATGAGCATTTGCAGCGGATCGTTTTCCTCTCCGCGCGGAGGGTCGATATAGTCGATTATCGTGTCAAAGAGGGGCTTCAAGTCGGTTCCTGCTTCATACTGGCTGAGAGAGGCTGTACCGCTTCTGCCCGAGCAGAAAAGTATGGGGGATTCAAGCTGCTCCTCGCTCGCGTCGAGGTCGAGCAGGAGCTCAAGCACCTCGTCGCCTATCTCGTCAAGACGCGCATCGGGACGGTCGATCTTGTTTACCACGACAATTATCTTATGACCCATTTCGAGCGCCTTTGAGAGCACGAAGCGGGTCTGGGGCATGGGTCCCTCCGCCGCGTCAACGAGCAGCAGAACTCCGTCAACCATTTCGAGAACTCGTTCTACCTCTCCGCCGAAATCGGCGTGACCGGGAGTGTCAATAATGTTGATCTTTATGTCATTATACATAACGGAGGTGTTCTTCGCGAGGATAGTGATGCCGCGCTCGCGTTCGAGGTCGTTTGAGTCCATGACTCTCTCGGCAACAGCCTGATTTTCGCGGAAAACGCCGCTCTGCTTAAGCATTTCATCCACGAGCGTGGTCTTGCCATGATCGACGTGGGCGATTATGGCGATGTTTCTAAGGTCATTTCTTATCATATTTATCTCTCCTCTGTATTACAGGGGACGGCGCCAAGTACGTCCCGTTCTTGATGTGATCTTGCACAGAGATCTTGCGAAAAAATCTGCTGTTTATCTTCGGTGCGCTCTCTGTGCGTTGCTGCATTAACTTTTAGCGTTTGCCGGAATGCGGATCGGCATTGCCTTTGCTTTATCATGCAGATTCCTCGCAATCTCGATATATTTCTGCACAATATGCCTGCATTTCCGTGCAAAACCTCTTTTTTTTCGGGCATAAAAAAGTCCTTGCAGGAAAATGCAAGGTCTTTGAAAAGAATATACCCCGATCATCGGGGTTTTTCTGGTGGGAGAGGATGGATTCGAACCATCGAAGCTGAAAAGCAACAGATTTACAGTCTGCCCCCTTTGGCCACTCGGGAACTCTCCCATTAGATGTTAGAAGTTAGATGTTAAATATTAGATATAGAAGTTAAAAGAAAATGGAGCTGGTGGACGGACTCGAACCCCCGACCTGCTGATTACAAATCAGCTGCTCTACCAACTGAGCTACACCAGCGCTAACACTTTGAATATTATACCACATGATTTGAAGCTTGTCAAGCTTTTTTTGAAAAAAATCAAAAAATCCTCAAATATTGTCTTTTTGTGCCGATATTGCGTAAAAACTGCAGATACATCAACGTTCGGCACGACCTGTCAGCGCGGATCCCGCGCATGGTCGAGGCGACAGGACTCGAACCTGCGGCATCTTGGTCCCAAACCAAGCACTCTACCAAACTGAGCTACGCCTCGAACTTGTATTTCGGGGCTCGTCCCCCGACGGACAGCTTTTATATTATATCAAAGCAGTTTTAAATTGTCAAGCAAAGAAATTTTCTTTTGTATACCTGCACAGCTAAATCACGTTGATTTTGTAAGAATTGTACAAAATGCGCTGTCTTGCAATTTTAATACAACTATAGTATAATGGTAGAGGCGACCTCCAAGGTTGTCCGCAAGCTTTAAGTGTGTGATGTGAGAGGTGAAAAAATGCCAAGATTTTTTACAAATGAGATAGACGAAACCAACATTACCCTTACCGGCAGCGATGCCCAGCACATCGGACGTTCACTGAGAATGAAGCCGGGAGAGCCTTTGACAGTCTGCTGCCGAGGTGTTGACTATAACTGTGTGATATCACAGATAACGAGCGATACGGTGTACCTTTCTCTCATCGGAAAGGAACTGTGCGCGGCAGAACCAGATGTCGAAGTTACGCTGTTTCAGGCGGTTCCGAAGCTTGATAAGCTCGAATACATAATACAGAAAAGCGTGGAGCTGGGGGTATCAAGAATAGTTCCTGTGCTGACGAGAAGGTGCATTTCGCGGCCTGACGAGCACGATTTTGCGAAGAAACTCCCGCGGCTCAACAAGATAGCTGCCGAGGCGGCAAAGCAATCGGGAAGGGGCATAATTCCCGAGGTATCGCCCCTTGTCTCATACAAGACTGCACTCGGCATGATGAGCGAGCTCGATCGCACGATACTGCTCTATGAGGAGGAAGGTGGATGCTCCTTCGGAGAGGTAGGCTTTTCTGGAGTAAGATCTGTCGGACTCGTCGTCGGAAGTGAGGGCGGATTCGACAAAGAAGAGGCGGAAGCAGCGGTTTCTGTCGGATCAGTGCAGGTCTGGTTAGGGAAAAGAATACTTCGTTGTGAAACTGCACCAATAACTGCCCTCTCAATTTTGATGTTTTTAACAAATAATATGTAAACGGTTGAAATTTCAGAAAGAGTATGATATAATGATTTCAGGTTATCGTTATCCGATCGCAAGCGGTTCGGTAAAGTAATTTAACTTGCGGAGAAATGAGGAATTTAAAATGAATAAGTTTTTATTGGGCATTTTAGCTGCCGGCGCAGCAGCAGCAGTCGGATACGTTGCAGCTCAGGCTATCAAAGATAAAAAATCAGACTCCGACTATGATGACGATGATTATGATGATTACGATGTTTATGACAACGATGAGAATATCGACTTCGAGATAACAGATAGCACTGTTCAGGAGGCTGCTGAAGGACTCGCTGATAAGGTTGAGGACGCTGCAGAAGAGCTTGAGGATAAGGCTGAAGACGTTAAGGACGCTGTTGAGGATATCATCGACGACGTTAAGGACGCTATCGACTAAGATCATCTTTCATAGGGGAGTCCGCCGGCTCCCCTGTTTTTATATACTTGCCTCTATTGCAAAATGTATATTGTACATTTTGCGGCTTTGAAGAGACAGTATAAACGGAGCGCTTACGGCGGATCGCAAAATATCTTAATGGATATTTTGTAACAGAGCGGAGTATATCATTACATTTATGAAAGGAGTTCAATTATGTCAAAAAAACACAATTTAATGGCAAAGATCGCAGCCGCAGCTACCTCTGTTGTAATGGCTGCAGTTTCTGCCTCGTCGGCTGTCGTACCCTCTGTGGTGACCGCTGCCGACAGCAGTCTCGACCTCGACAACTATGCAAGGCTGCTGCAATACTCGCTGTATTTCTTCGACGCCAACTACTGTGGAGACGGCGTAGGCGAAAAGTCCCACTTCTCATGGAGAGATGACTGCCACACAGGCGATGCATACAAGCTCGGCGGTTTCCATGATGCCGGCGACGGTATCTTATGCGGACTGACCGAGGGGTTTTCCGCTTCTACACTCGGATGGATGTACTACGAATATAAAGATCAGTTCGATTCGACAGGAACTACCGCTCACCTCAAGGACATTACTGATGAGTTTGCGAGCTTTATGAAGGCGAGCACAACGCTCGGCTCTGACGGAAGCGTTACTAACTTAATATATGAGGTCGGCGACGATGGTACGGATCACGGAAAATGGCGCGCCCCCGAGCTGATGCCTTCGAGAGGCTCGGGAGAGTTTTATTCTACCTCGAGCGGAGCAAGTGATGTTGCTGCACAGTATGCGGCGTCTCTCGCGCAGAATTATATAAACTTCGGCAGCGAGGACGACCTCAAATACGCTATTGCGCTCTACGATTTTGCGGCTAAATATCGCACTATAACCTACGATCAGATGACCTATTCCGACAAGAGCGCTGAGGACGACATCGCTTGGGCTGCTAACTGGTTGTATCTCGCTACAGATGAGCAGTCCTACCTTACCGCCGGCAGCAAGGACACGAGCTCTACTAATGACTGGACCAACGATTATTACTACGGCGGTGTATGGCTCGCTTCCGCTCTTATAAATGCCGAGATAACAGGCAGCTGGAGCGCTCCTGTTAATTACATCAAGGGGGTTGTCAATGCTAATCAGAACCAGTTCTACGTTATGAACAGCTGGGGCAGTGCACGTCACAACACTCTGATGCAGACCTGTGCGCTTGTTGCAACAAAGCACAGCAGCGAGTCCGGCGCCGACTTCTCCGAGTGGTGTCAGAAGCAGATGAATATGATACTCGGCGACAATAATGCCAATGTTTGCCTTGTTGTAGGATATAACGACGTTTCGGCTACCTCGCCTCACCACCGTGCGGCTTCGGGACTCTATGTCGATGATTCATGGAGCCAGTGGAACAGCTGGGACGGAAATTACGCCAATGTTTCCACGAGCCATGTTCTCTACGGAGCTCTTTGCGGAGGTCCGACAAGCACTGATTTCTCGACCTTCCAGAAGCTCAATGCTAAGGACGCTACGTCGAATGAGGTGGCTCTCGATTATCAGGTCGGTCTCGTCGGAGCAGCTGTAGGTCTGTACTCGTACTTTGGCACGGGCGCAGTAGTTGCCGAGATAGGCGACGAGCTCACCGTATATCCCGAGGAGATAGCCGTTGCAAACGGAGAGATCCCGGAGGATACAACGACAACGACGACAACGACGACAACGACGACGACTACCACTACTACTACCGAAACTACCACTACCGAGATAGTCACATGGACCGGAGTACCTGAATATTACTTCAACGAGGTCGTTTCCTACCCAACCAAAACTATATACTCGCAGGGCGAAGAGCTTGACCTGAGTGGGGTCTCGGTAAGTTATACGGTAAAGACAAGATATGAGGGCTACAATACCGGTGGAATACTTGAATCTGACGGCACTGAACCTCTTGAGCTGATACTTTATCCGAGTGATGCTACACTGACAGACGCGGAAGGCAACACATATTCGGGCAATCAGCTTCCAACTCTGCCTGCGGGCGACTATACTGTAAGCGTTTCGCTTGATTATGAAGCATATGAAAACAGTTCCGGACCTTATATTCACACCTTAATCGGAGTTGAGTTCTCTTATGACATAACAGTCGTAAATGCCGAAATTATCTACGGCGACGCCAACTGCGATAATAACGTTGATGTAGCGGACGCAGTTCTGATCCTTCAATCACTTGCTAATCCGGATAAATTCGGTGTTGACGGATCCGATACAAATCATATCACGGAACTGGGATATGAGAATGCGGACTGCAATTCGAGCCGGGACGGCGTTACATCAATGGACGCTCTTTACATTCAGCAATACACTCTCCGTATGATAACACTTCCTGTTGAATAATGATACAGAATATCCCACCTATATGGTGGGATATTCTTATTGATATTTATATAACTTTGAGGAGCTGTTTACGCAGTGAAGTTCTTTGAGCTCAATATACTATATGTATACGAAAAGTTGTTGTGAATATGCACAATCAGCAAACACACTTTTTTTGCAATGTGCTGAAATTGAAGATATTGCCTTGTGTTTTACCATATTGTAACTATACAGTTACCAAAATGTAACTAATTCTTTATCTAAAAAATGTATAATTAGCTTAGAACCTGCCTCCGATCCGGAGCAGGCTTATAGAAAACATATTATAGGTAAATTACAATTGAAAGAAGCGTGATATAATGCATATGATGAATAAGCTCAAATCGGCTATACTCAGCGGCGTTGTCGCAATAAGCGCCCTTGCCGCTCCGCTTTCAACAGCGGTAACTCCCTCTCTTACGGTCTCCGCAGCAGGTGCGGGCGACGATTATGCAAAGCTCCTGCAATACTCTCTCTATTTCTATGATGCGAATATGTGCGGAGATGAGGTGAGCGAGACATCTCAGCTCACATGGCGCGGCGACTGCCATACGAGCGACGCTGTAAAGGGAGGCTTCCATGACGCAGGCGACCACGTTAAGTTCGGTCTTCCTGCGGGTTATTCGGCGGCAGTTCTTGACTGGGGATATTACGAGTTCCCCGAGGCTTATGATTCCACGGGTCAGACGGCTCATCTGAAGGTCATAGGCGATTACTTCGCTAAATTCTTCAGAGACAGCACCACTCTCAGCGGCGGCAGCGTCACAAATTTTGTTTACCAGATAGGTGACGGAAATGCCGATCATGCCGAATGGTGCGCTCCTGAAATACAGGGATCTTCAAGCAGAACGACATTCTCTACCTCAAACGGTGCAAGCGATATCGCGGCAGCGTATGCAGCGGCTCTTGCGGCTCATTACGTGAACTTTGGCAATGCCGAAGACCTCACCTATGCCAAGGCTTTGTTTGAGTTTTCAACAAAATACAATTCGTGTGCGACTGACGGTGTGGGATCGTTCTATGATTCGTGGGACTATTACGACAATCAGGCATTTGCAGCAGGCTGGCTCTATCTTGCGACAAATGACAGTACCTACAAGACTTTCCTCAATACCTTTATGAACTCAAACGGAAAGGGCAAGTCGGGTCAGGCAGGCTGCCAGTGGGGCGTTTATTCAACTCTCAACTGGAACAATGTCAGCATGGGCGCGGCTATCCTACAGGCTGAGATAACAGGCTCGTCGAGCGACTGGAGCAAGGTAACAACTTACATCGACGGTCATGGCGGTGGTTCAAGCGATTACTATTTTGAAATGCAGTGGGGCAGTGCAAGATACAACACAGCTCAGCAGTTTACGGCTCTCGTTGCATCTAAGTACGGCGCAAAGGACTACTACAGCTGGTCTAAGGGTCAGATGGACTATATCCTCGGAAACAAGGGTGTAGGAAGTGCTTCCGCTACCTGCTTTGTTGTAGGTCTCGCGGACAATTCCGCTAAGTATCCTCATCACAGAGCAGCCTCGGGCTACAACAGCTTTGATGAAATGGGCAGCAATACCGGCTACAGCAGCAACGGTCATGTTCTTGTAGGCGCTCTTGTGGGCGGTCCCGTTAATTCAAGCGGCTCATACACGGATTCCGTTCAGGACTATACGGCAAACGAGGTAACTCTCGACTACAATGCTGCTCTCGTGGGAGCTGCGGCAGGTCTTTATAAGAAATATCAGACCGGCTCGGTCGTAGCTACATCTTCTATTCCCGGCGTTAAGGAATCTTCCGTAGTTATTACTACAACTACAACGACTCAGGATCCCAATCTTCCTACAACGACCACTACAACCGCTGCTACTACAACTACTACAACAGTCGTTACCTCAAAGAGAGTTGAAGAGGTAAATATCGCAAGCGGACAGACAGAGGTGCAGGTACAGCTCAATGGCGCCGATGAGATAGAGATAGTCGTTTCGGCTAATTCCGGCGGAAGCGGTAACGGAGCAATTGATTATACGGATACCACAGGAAATTACAAGCAGTTCGGCTCTTACAATTATTCGATGAGCAGCGGCGGTACTTATACTACAAGCGAGAGCCTCTCCGGAGTTTCTGCTCAGAATGATACTGTTACTGTACACATCTGGTGGTCCGATAACAGCTCGGTAATATCCAAGATAAACCTCATTTACTATGATGTCGTTGACGTAAAGACAACGACCACAACAACTACCACAACCACTACCACGACTACATCAACAACGACCGCGGGCGGCGATGACGGTATAGATTACGGAAATGCCAACTGCGATGATATCGTAAATGTTGCAGATGCGGTTCTGATCCTTCAGTCGCTCGCTAATCCTGATAAATATGGTGTGAACGGCTCTGACAAGGATCACATCACGGAGCTTGGCTACAAGAATGCGGATTGCAACGCTGACCGCGACGGCGTTACCTCTATGGACGCTCTCTATGTACAGCAGTATACGCTTAAGATCATAACACTTCCGGTGTGATCGAAGATACTGAAAAGAATATAAAAATGACCTCCCACCATCAAGGTGGGAGGTTTTCGTTTATATCTGAGTTGAATAGTTGGGAGCTTCCTTAGTGATATATATATCGTGAGGGTGGCTCTCTTTAAGACCTGCTCCGGTTATTCTTACGAACTGAGCCTTTTCATGGAGAGTGGGGATATCCTTGCAGCCGCAAAGTCCCATACCTGAGCGAATACCGCCCACAAGCTGGAAGATAGTGTCTGCAACTGCGCCCTTGAAGGGAACTCGTCCCTCAACGCCCTCAGGAACGAGCTTTTTAGCGCCCTCCTGGAAATATCTGTCCTTGGAACCTGCCGCCATAGCGCCGAGGCTTCCCATTCCTCGGTACACCTTGAACTGACGTCCCTGATATATCTCGGTTTCACCGGGAGCTTCCGCGCAGCCCGCGAGAAGAGAGCCAAGCATGACAACGTTGGCGCCTGCTGCAAGAGCCTTTACGATGTCGCCGGAATATTTTATGCCGCCGTCTGCGATAACGGGAATATTGTACTTCTGCGCCACACAGGCAACATCATATACAGCTGTTATCTGGGGAACTCCGCAGCCCGCAACGACTCTTGTCGTGCATATCGAACCGGGTCCTATGCCGACCTTGAGGCAGTCTGCACCTGCTGCGATAAGTGCCTCTGCAGCTTCTGCTGTAGCGATATTTCCGGCAATAACGGGAACATCGGGATAAGCCTCTTTGAGCATTTTCAGGCACTTGATGACGTTTGCACTGTGCCCGTGTGAAGAGTCGAGCACAAGCACGTCGACCTGAGCTTCGATGAGAGCCTTTGCTCTTTCGAGAACGTTTGCGGTAACGCCTATTCCTGCGCCGCAGAGGAGTCTGCCTCTGGAATCACGTGCGGAATTGGGATACTGTACGGATTTTTCGATGTCCTTTATGGTGATTAGTCCCTTTAAATAGCCCTCGTCGTCTACTATGGGGAGCTTTTCTATCTTATGCTTGCGGAGGGTCTCCTGAGCCTGTGCGAGAGTAGTTCCTACGGGAGCGGTGATGAGGTCGTTCTTTGTCATTACCTCAGAAATTTTTGCATTGAAGTCTGTGAGGAAGCGCATATCTCTGTTTGTGATGATGCCCACGAGCTTGCCTTTACCGTCAACTATCGGCACGCCGGATATCTTGTATTTTCCCATGAGCTCGTCCGCATCTGCAACGATGTGATCTTCGGTAAGTGAGAAGGGATCTACGATAACGCCGTTTTCGCTTCTTTTGACCTTGTCTACCTCATCAGCCTGCTGTTCGATTGACATATTCTTGTGGATAATGCCTATACCGCCTTCACGGGCGATAGCGATAGCCATGCGCGAATCAGTGACAGTATCCATTGCAGCGGTCATAACGGGGGTGTTAAGAGTGATCGTTGAGGTGAGCTTGGTTTTGAGGTCTATCATGTTTGGCGTAACGTCGGATTCTGCCGGAATAAGCAGAACGTCGTCAAACGTAAGACCTTCTTTTGTGAATTTGCTGTTCATGTCGGTCAACATAGAAAAATCCTCCTTCGCAAATGTTATTAACTTTAATGATACTATTTTTTGCGCTTTATGTCAATACTCTGCGTCAAAGACGAACATAGAATTTTCGTGTGGATTCGTGTCTCGTTTTGGCGAAAAAAGCAATAGGCTCAGGCAGAGTAGATCTTTTGCGCAGCCTGACGTGCATATTCCGTAAGGACCGCAGAAGCATCGCGTCCGTCTATGATACCATCAAGGGTGTAATCAGAGGCGCGCATCTGCCAGCCGGTGAAATCTTCCGATCTTCCGGTAGAAACGTGGGAATACTCGGTAAGTATCATCGAAGCGTCTCTTGCGTCGATGACATAGTTTCCGTCCGTGTCTCCCACAGGGATCTCGCCTTCCGTAAACAATAGTCCGTATCTTGCGGCGTATTCCTCCGCAGCGGTGCCTGTTTCGCCTGTAATGCGGAAATCGGGGATATTCTCCACACCTGCGCTTCTCAGGTCGTAATGTCTGCCGACAGCGTTATCGGCTATGGCTTCGACTGACTCGGGGATATACAGCCCCGTGAGGTTAAGGCAGCCGTAGAAAGATTCGCTGCCTATAGCCGATACGCTCTCGGGAATAGAGATAGTGTGCAGATAGGGGCAGGAATAGAAGCAGTCTGCCGGTATCTCGTCCAGCCCTGAGCCGAGATCGGCTTTGCCGAGTGAGGTGCAGCTCATAAAGCAGCCTCTGCCGATCGCTTCAACGCTGTCAGGGACAGTTATTTCTTTCAGCGATGTACAGCCGGAAAAGGCGTGATCTCCGATATAGGTCACACTGTCGGGGAGCTCCACGGAGGTAAGCTCTGTCTTGCCGAGAAAGGCTCCCCTGCGTATTATCTTGGTAGTATCGGGAATGACTGCTTCGTTTTCGCCGGCATAGATCACCAGTTCGTTTTCAGAGCACAAGCTTCCTCCTATAGAATGAAAAGCAGGGTTATTGCCGTCAACTATGAACGAGCTGAGCTGCGGACAAGCTGAAAACGACAGCTCACCTATTGAAACTACAGTATCCGGTATAATGACTGTGTTGAGCTCGCTGATGCCCGTAAATACAGACGCGCCTATAGCCGTTACGGTATATCCGTCAAGCTCTGAGGGTATAGTGAGTATCTCATCGCTTCCCGAGCTTCCGATGATAGCAGCAGTTTCGTTCTCGGTCAGCTCATAGGTGAAGCTGAAGCCGCCGTTATCTTCATCTGCATAAGCGGCTGGGGGCGCTCCTACAGCGGTAATAGCCGCTGCACAGAGCAGGGAGACAAATTTTTTCATACTTACATCTCCTTTCGGCATATCCTTCCGTTTATCATTACAAGCTGCGGTTCTGTCATAAGGTCGAGGGGATTTTCACCTTTTTTGTATATCTGGAGGTCTGCGTCCTTGCCAATCGTGACAGAGCCTGTAGCATCGTCTATACCGAGGATCTCTGCAGGAGCTATGGTAACGGCGCGCAGAGCCTCGTCCTGTGCAAGACCTCCCTTTACCGCAGCCTGTGCTGAGAGCGGAAGGTACTGTATCGGGATAACGGTGTGGTCGGTGCATATAGCAAGCTTTACGCGGTTTTTGCTCAAAACAGCGGCGTTTTCGAGCTCTAAGCCTTTCATCTCGGGCTTGCAGCGGTCGCAGATAAGCGGTCCGCATATAACGGGGACATTTTCCGCCGCGAGGATATCGGCTATTTTGTAGCCCTCGGTTCCGTGGATAATAACGGGGTCGAGAGAAAATTCCTTTGCTATGCGCATTGCCGTACAGATATCGTCGGCGCGGTGACAATGGAAAAACGCCTTTACTTTGCGGTCAAGCAGCGGCATGAGCGCCTCGCACTTGATGTCGTACTCGGGCGGGTCGTAATTCTCGCTGTCGGAGTAGTAGCTGTCCATATCGTGAACGTAGCGGCGGGCTTTGTAAAGTCCCTCGCGGATAGTGGCGGTGATAGCCATGCGCGTTATGGGAGCCTCGTCCTTGCCGTTATAGACGTTTTTAGGATTTTCGCCCATTGCGAACTTTATTCCGCAGGTCCTGATGAGCATATCGTCTATGCGCCTGCCGTCAGTCTTTATGGCGCATATCTCGCCGCCGCAGGCGTTGGCGCTTCCCGGAGAGGAGGCGACCGCCGTTATGCCCCTCATGCGAGCCTCCTCAAAGCAGCGGTCGAACGGATTTATACCGTCTATTGCTCTCATCTGAGGTGTGAAGGGGTCAGTGGATTCATTGCAGTCATCGCCCTCGAAGTCAAGTCCGTCCTCGATAATACCGAGGTGGGTGTGTGCGTCAATAAAGCCGGGAAGGAGCAGTCCGCCCTGCGCGTCGATATTATCTTCGGGGATAAGGTTCGGGATCCCGCTGCCGATGTCGGTTATTTTCCCGTCCTGAATCTCTATCCAGCCTTTTTCGATGACTCCGGGCGAGTCCATTGTATGTATTTCCGCATTGTAAATAAGCATGGCAGAGCTCACTTTCTGAGCGCGGCGGCTATTCTGTCCGCGTTTTCAACGGGACTTCCGCTGCAATCAATGGTTATCGTGGAGTGCGCCTGATAAACGCTGCGGCGAGCGTTATAGAGCTCCTCAAGCTGCTCTTTGGTGGAGCTTACGACTATCGGGCGGTTGGTATCGTCCTTTATACGCTCGTAGCAGTCCTCAAAGGGCACGTCGAGGTAGACTATCGCAGCGCCCGAGTCTGCCGCGGCTTTTGCAGTATCCGGGTTGAGCATGGCTCCGCCTCCACAGGCTGCGACAACGGTCTTGCCGCAGAGGGACTTCACTATCTCGGCCTCTACTTTGCGGAAGTACGGCTCGCCCTTCTGCTCAAAAATTTCGGGAATGGACAGTTCCTCTATCCTTACGATGAGGTCGTCGGTATCGCAGAAGCCGCAGCCGAGCTTTTTCGCCGCGAGCTTGCCGACGGTGGATTTTCCGCAGCCCATAAAGCCGCATAGGAATATAGTCATGTTAAATTCTCCTGTTGTATTTGTTGGGGTGTAGGGGCGGATGCCGGTATAAGCCCTTGCCGGTGATCCGGAAGCACGGGCGGTGCGGGCATTGCCCTGCATATCTTATGAAGCTTAGCTGCCATTCACGGCGTTTTCAACATCGAGGATTATCTTCGATACATCCTCTGTTGAGAACTTGCCGCCGTACCATATCTCGTGAGCCTTTACTGCCTGATACACGAGCATTGCCGCTCCGCCGACCGCAGTCTTTCCGAGCGCGCGCGCCTTTTTCATCAGCAGAGTCTCCGTCGGGTTGTATATTACGTCGAACACCGTGAGGCTATTCTCGATAACGCTGTCACTGACTGCGCAGGCGTCGGTCTTGGGGAACATACCTACGGGAGTGGCGTTTATCAGCAGGTCAAAGCTGCCGTCGAGCGTCGCTATATCTGCAATTTTAACGGAAGCTCCGCTGCATTTTGCAAGTATCTCAGCCATGAGCAGCTGCGCATTTTTCAGATCCTGCGGGATGACCGCAAGTGTTATCTCTCCGCCGTGCAAAGCTGTTTCAATGGCTATCATTCTGCCGACTCCGCCGCAGCCGAGTATCGCAACATTGCCGCTGATCGGCAGGAGCTCCGCCGAGCGCAGGAAACCGTCGCAGTCGGTGTTGTAGCCGACGAGCCTGCCGCCGTCGTTCTTTATGCAGTTTACGGAATTGTAACGCTGTGCGCTCTCGCCGAGCTCGTCTATGAGCGATATCACCGCCTGCTTGTGGGGAATGGTGACGTTTAGTCCGCCGAGTTCTTCAAGGAGCGGACGTTTCTGCGCAAGCTCCTCGGGAGCTATGTCGATGAGACTGTACTCCGCATCGGTCATTCCGCTTAGCGCGAAAAGCTTCTCGTGAATGAGCGGTGACATGGAGTGCCCGAGAGGGTGACCTATAAGTGCAAATTTACTCATAAATATCGGCTCCTTCCAGAGTTTCGAGGTTTTCAATGCTGAATGCGGAAACGTCCTTCAGCGTTCTTTTTACGAGACTTGTGAGAGTTCTCCCGGGACCAAACTCCGCAAATCTATCAGCTCCCGCAGCCTTCATCGCTTCGAGCTCGGAGGTAAAGCGGACAGGCGAGACAATGTGCTTTGCGAGCAGTGACGGCATATCCGAGAAGTCGGTGAGTTCGCCGCCCGTAACGTTTGAGTAGTACTTTATCTGAGGAGTGTGAAACTCTATATTCTTTGCCGTTTCGTAGAACTTATCAGCGGCAGACTGCATGAGCTTTGAGTGGAATGCGCCTGCGACATTCAGGGGGATCACCTTTGCCTTCATGTTGGCAAAGACCGCGCTTACCTCTGCGATACCTTCGGGAGTTCCGGCGATAACAGTCTGCTGCGGGGAGTTGAAGTTGACTGCGGCAGCGTAATCCTTGGCGTTATTGCAGACTTCCTCTACTACGGAAGGGTCTATCTTCATTACCGCAGCCATTGCGCCCTTGTTTTCACGCGCAGCCTCGTCCATAGCCTCTGAACGAGCTTTTATCAGGCGGAATGCGTCTTCGGTCGAGATCATTCCGGATACTGCCATTGCAGCGTATTCGCCCAAAGAATGACCGGCAGCTCCATCGGTTTTGTAACCGCGGTTTACTGCGGCGTTGAAACACATCAGTGAAATTGCCATTATAGCGGGCTGAGCGTTTATAGTTCTTGCGAGTTCCTCGGGAGCACTGTCGAAGCATATGCTTTTCAGATCCCTGCCGATAACGGAAGATCCTGTTTCGAGAATACTCATCAGTTCAGGAGAGCTTTCTGCGATATCCCTGCCCATACCGGGATATTGCGAACCCTGTCCTGAAAATAGTGAAATTGTCATAATATGTAACTTCCTTTCTGTATGTTATACACAAACAATTGGTGAAAACCACTGAAATTTAACCGACTATTTTGTGAGAATAGACGATATTTTGTTTTTCATTCATTAAAGTCCCGAAATATCATTGCAAAAAAAACCAAAATGATTTACAATATAATGTATGGAGCTGTTTGGCTGTTAGTCAGTGGTCAGTCATTGCTTAGGAGCAAACAGCTGATTATTGATCATTTTTATTATAACATATAATGCTGCAAAAAGCAATGAATCGCAGAGAAAATTTCTGCTTTTATTACTTTAATGCCGCACTTTACCACCTTTATTCCGATAATCAATTTTTTTAAGGAGACTTTTTGATGGGCATAAGTATTCTGGGACTGGGCAGCTACGTTCCCGAACAGAAACTGACAAACAATGATTTTACACGATTTGTCGATACAAATGATGAGTGGATACGCACGAGGACTGGTATCATAGAGCGCCGCATGGCAGGCTGGGAGCCTACGTGGTACATGGGAACACAGGCGGCTCTCAAGGCTGTAGAGCAGGCGGGGATATCGCCCGAGGATATAGGTCTCGTTATATCATGCACCGCCACCTCGGACTTCCACACGCCGAGCATGGCGAGTGTTATTCAGCATAAGACAGGTGCAGTAAATGCTGCCGCATTCGATATAAATGCGGCTTGCTCGGGATTCGTGTACGCGCTCGATATCGCAGAGCGCTTTCTGAGAACGGACGATTCACTGAAATATGTGCTCGTTGCGGCAAATGAGTCTCTTTCGCGCTTTCTTGATTTTGAGGACAGATCAAGCTGCATACTCTTTGGCGACGGAGCTGCCGCCGCTGTGGTAGAGCGCAGCGACAAGCTCTACGCTTCTCATCTTGCCTCCGACGGAAGCGGTGCGGGCTACCTTTGTGCAAGGGCATTGAAGGCAGCTCCCGAGGTGAAGCAGGATAGCGATTTTGTTGATGAATTCCCCGATATGCCGCTGCACAAACTCTATCAGAACGGCAAGGAGGTCTATAAGTTCGCGACGCATGCACTGCCGAAGTCGTTCGAGCTCGCAGCTGCAAAATGCGGTATCACAAAGGACGAGATAGATTGGTTCATACCGCATCAGGCAAATATACGCATAATCGAGACCGCCGCGAAGAAGCTCGGCGCACCTATGGAGAAATTTATCGTGACCCTCGACCACTACGGAAATACATCAAGTGTTTCGATACCGCTTACGCTGAACGAGGCGGCCGCAGACGGCAGGATAGTCCGCGGACAGAAGCTTGCGCTCATCGGCTTCGGTGCGGGTCTTACATACGGAGGAATAATATTAGAATTTTAGCTATTAGCAAAGTAGTCCGCCGTGCGGACGTGCCATAAGAATTTTAATTGAGGAGAATTAGCTATGGAAACAAGAATAACTGAGCTTTTGGGCTGTGAATATCCGCTGATACAGGGCGGAATGGCATGGGTAGCAGAGCATACTCTCGCTTCCGCAGTTTCAAATGCCGGCGGAGTCGGACTCATCGCAGGCGGAAATGCTCCTATCGACTACCTCCGCGAGCAGATACGTCTGTGCAAGGAAAAGACCGATAAGCCTTTCGGCGTGAATATCATGCTGATGAGCCCGAATGCCGATGACCTCGCACAGCTCGTCATCGACGAGGGTGTTAAGGTCGTTACCACGGGTGCGGGAAACCCTGCGAAGTTCATTCCCGCCTGGAAGGAAGCCGGTATAAAGGTGATTCCTGTTATACCGTCGGTTGCACTTGCAAAGAGAATGGAAAAGGCTGGCGCGGACGCAGTAGTCGCGGAGGGTACCGAGTCAGGAGGACATATCGGTGAGAACACCACGATGTGTCTTGTTCCCCAGGTCGTTGACGCTCTGGAGATACCCGTTATAGCTGCCGGAGGTGTTGCTGACGGCAGAGGAATTGCGGCGGCGTTCATGCTCGGTGCTGAGGGAGTTCAGATAGGTACGCGATTCCTTGCTTCCGAGGAAGCTCAGATACACCCGACATTCAAGGAGCTCGTTCTCAAGGCTAAGGATACCGACAGCATAGTTACGGGGCGTTATACAGGTCACCCGTGCAGGGGTGTAAAGACCAAGTTCGCAAAGCAGCTTGCAAACGGCGAAAAGGACGGCACGCTCTCTCCCGAGGAATTCGAGAACCTCACAGTCGGAGCTCTCAGACGCGCGGTCGTTGATGGAAACGTCGAGAGCGGCTCGTTCCTGTGCGGAGCTATCGCAGGCATGGTCAACGAGATCAAGCCCTGTGCGGATATCGTAAAGGAGATTATGGACGGCGCTTCGATGCTGCTGAACAAGTAAAATAACAGGCTATTATGTCATTACGAACGAATAAATATTTACTCTCTTCAGCGGAGAGAGACTGCCAATTATGTACAGAGTGAACGAGCTTTGCGAGTGGCAGCGGAGAATGGGATCCCAAAGGGAGGTACCTCCCTTTGGCGGAGTCCAGAGGCAGAGCCTCTGGCGAGGTTCGGGGCAAAGCTCCGAAAAAACAAAACGGAGGTAACAAATATGGCAACGGCAATAATAACAGGTGCGTCGCAGGGAATCGGTGCGTGTATCGCAAAAAGACTCGCCCGGGACGGCTTCGATGTGGTCATCAACCACTATCCGAGCGACGGCGACAAGGAAAAGGCTCTTTCCGTGGCGGAGGAATGCCGGGCATTCGGCGTAAGGGCTGAGTGCTATGCGGCGGACGTATCGAAGTTCGACCAGTGCGAGGCTATGGTAAAGCAGGTAAAGGCGGACTTCGGCACTATCGACGCTCTTGTAAACAACGCAGGTATCACGAAGGATAAGCTCCTCGCGAGAATGGGTGAGGACGAATACGACGCGGTCATCGCGGTCAACCAGAAGAGCGTTTACAACATGACAAAGCACGTCTGCGCCGTTATGATGAAGCAGAGGCACGGACGTATCGTCAATGTCTCTTCAGTTGCGGGACTTTACGGCAATGCCGGACAGATGAATTATTCAGCTTCCAAAGCGGCAATAATAGGAATGACAAAAACCACCGCAAAGGAGTTCGGTTCGCGCAATATCACTTGCAACGCTGTTGCTCCGGGGCTTATACGCACACCCATGACGGACGTTCTTTCAGATGAGCTGAAAGCCAAAATGATAGAGGCTGTTGCGCTGCGCCGTTACGGTGAGCCCGAGGAGATAGCCTCGGTCGTTTCGTTCCTTGTCTCCGATAATGCTTCTTACGTTACGGGACAGGTCATCGAGATATCGGGCGGACTGTCAATGTAAAAGTGATTTGTACTTTTACAAATGAATACGTCATAATTAAGAACTATTCAACTGGCGCTCTTTTAGATTTTTGAGCGAAGCGAATACCAAAATTATGCATTATGAATTATAAATTTTGAATAAAACTGAAAGGGTAAATTATGAGCAGAAGAGTTGTTATTACCGGTATGGGAGCCGTTACTCCCCTCGGTACAGGCGTTGATAAATTCTGGGAGGGCATTAAGGAAAACAGAATAGGCTACTCCTTTATAGATAAATTCGATACGGAACGTACGGGTGTGAAAATTGCGGGAATAGTCCGCGACTTTGACGAGTCTGCTTACTACGACGTTGACGGCTGCTTCGATAAGAAAGAGGCAAAGCGTATGGATACGTTCACGAAGTACGCTGTTGCTGCCGCGCATGAGGCTCTTACCGATGCGGGTACGGACTTCTCCGACCTCGATCAGTACAGAAAGGGCGTTATCGTCGGCTCGGGTATCGGCGGTATCGACCTAACTCTTGCGGAGCATAGCAAGTATCTTGAAAAAGGACCGGGGCGCATTTCTGCGTTCTATATCCCAATGATGATAAGCAATATGGCTGCGGGAACTATCTCGATGAAAACAGGCTTCCGCGGCGCTAACTTCGACGTTACGACAGCCTGTGCCTCGGGAACTCATTCTATCGGCGAGGCGTTCCGCAAGATAAAGGACGGCTACCTCGACGCCGCGCTTGCGGGAGGTACCGAGAGCACGAGCGTTGAGTTCACATACGGCGGCTTTGCAAATATGAAGGCACTTACAAAGTGCAGCGAGCTCGAAAAAGCTTCTATCCCGTTCGACAAGGAGCGCAGCGGTTTCGTTCTCGGAGAGGGCAGCGCAGTCCTCGTCCTTGAAGAATATGAGCACGCAAAGGCTCGCGGAGCTAAGATATACGCTGAGATAGCAGGCTACGGTGCGACCTGCGACGGCTACCATATGACCTCTCCCATGCCGAGCGGCGAGGCTGCGGGCAAGGGAATGTCACTCGCTATTGAGGAGGCGGGTCTCAAGCCCGAGGACATCGACTACATCAACGCGCATGGCACGTCTACGGGTCTCAATGACAAGTACGAGACTGCCGCGATAAAGCTCGCTCTTGGTGAGCACGCCTACAAAGTTAAGATAAATTCCACCAAGTCCATGATAGGACATCTGCTCGGAGCGGCGGGCGCTGTTGAAGCGGTCGTTTGTGCGAAGTCGATACAGGAGGGCTTTATCCACGCAACTGTCGGCTACAAGACCCCCGACGAGGAGTGCGACCTCGATTACTGCGGCAGCGGAAACGTTGAGCAGGAGATCCGTGCAGCACTGTCAAATTCACTCGGCTTCGGCGGGCATAACGCGACCCTCTGCTTCAAAAGGGTCGATAAATAAGGAGGACATGGTATGAGTGAGATATTCGGAATGGTCGATATCGCGACCATTGAAAGGCTTGCAGATATTATAAATTCCAAGGAGCTTTCCGAGGTCACTATCGTTGACGGCGGAAAGACTATCACGATAAAGGGAAAGAAGTGCCCTCCGCCGCCTCCGATGCAGCCCATGATGCCGCCTCCGTTTGCGGGCGCAGCTCCGACAGCTCCGCCGACAGCGGGAGAGAGCGTTTCTGTCGAGGAGAAAGCTCCCGAGCTTAGCGGAAATATCGTGAAATCGCCTATCGTGGGCACTTTCTATGCAGCTCCCTCGCCCGACAAGCCGCCGTTTGTAAGAGTCGGCGATGAGGTGAAGAAGGGTGACGTCATAATGATAATCGAGTCAATGAAGCTCATGAACGAGATACAGTCGGAGTTTGACGGAGTTGTCGAGAAGATACTCGTTTCGGACGGTCAGGCTATAGAATACGATCAGCCTATTATGATAATAAAGTAAGAAGTTATCAAAGAGGGATATCTATGAAACTCTCCGACCTCAGATACATCACTCAGGAAAATATCAATGAGGCATATATAAATGTCACCTCCGCCGATATGTACAAGGAGGCGCAGGTTTTTAATACGCATATGTTCGATATGCACCGCCTGTATTGGCGTTTCAGGATACAATCATGGGCGGTCGTACTCATATCGCTGATACTCGTACCTCTGCTCACAGTGTTGTATGGCAGGGATTCGGACCTTACGCAAGTAACGGTACTGACGGCGTTTTTCTGGCTGAATTTCGCCATTGCCGCGCTTTACATTTTTTGCTTCTGCTTTTTTGTGCTGTATAAAAAGCTGTACGACTGGCGTATATGTATGCTGTATTCGGCGGTGACTTTTCTCAACCGGGAAAGTATTTACGGCATTTTAGCATCTTTGATACTTCTGGTGACAATCTGCGCGCTGCTGTTTATCATGAATAAGATAGACGTTAGGCTAAAAGATGAGGTTGGCTATCCGTATTTTGTGCAGCTGAGGATCACCACAAAGACCGAGAAATTTGACGAGCCGGGTACCGAGCTGCTCAGTTTCGATCAGTTCAAAGCAAATGAGCTGAATGCGGACGGCAAGCTTGAGATACCATCTCTGGACCCTTTAAGCAATATATTGGAGAAAAATAATGAGCTATAAATACATCACACCTGAGGTCATATCTTCGGGAGAATATATCGCCCCGAATGCCGAGGCTGCCGAGGAGGCAAGGCAGTACAATCTCGAAATGACAGGCTGTCTTATGAAAAAGGACAAATGGCTGAAATTCGTTGATTTTTACAAGACCGTGAATATCATAGCGTTTCTCATGGCGTTATGTCTTTTTCTGAAGCCCGTGATATTCGGTGCTACCGGCAGAGTCAATGCCGCAGCCGCAATAATCGCGGGGCTGGGATACTTTTACCTGCTGTTGAGGTACGTATTCAAGACCGCATTTTCGTTCGAGTGGTCGCAGCACAGACATAACAGAACTCTGCTCGGAAATGAAGCTCCCACTCAAACGGTAGATCTTAGCATCGTATTTGCGGCAATATGCGGATTTGTTGCGGTATTGCTCGGACTCATATATCTGAGTCAGTCATACACGGTAAATCGAGAGCTGTCATTTGTGGTGCTTGTGCTTCATCTGCTGGCGCTGATACTATATGTGTTCGCCCCCGAAAGATACATTTTGCCGGTATCAATAGCAGCAGGACTTCTGCCGGTAATGGTAAGTCCGGCGACCGCACCGTTTTCAATAATGCTCGTTATTTCAGCAGTCATGATAGAGAAGAAGCAGCGTGTGCTGAGAGCCTCGGAGGGCTATCCGGATTTCATTCCGATAATCGTTAAATATTCCCATGACGGCAGACAAAAGGTGACCTCATATGATGACTTCAACCGATTTGACGGCATAGACGACGAAATGGAGAGCCTTTAGATCAATTCGGAGTGCGAAATCAGAAATTGAGGATTTAGCATATCAAAATATAACTTAAATATAATTGGGAGGTCAACAAAATGGCAGATATACTTATGAACAGAGATCAGATAATGGAAATAATTCCCCACCGCGACCCGTTTCTCCTGATCGACGAGATAGTTGATATGGAGGTCGGCGTGAAGGTACACGCGAGGAAATATATCAAGGAGGACGACTTCTGGTTCAAGGGACATTTTCCGGGATATCCGGTAACGCCGGGGGTGCTGATGGTCGAGATGCTCGCGCAGGCGGGAGCTGTTTGTATGCTTTCAAAGCCTGAATTCAAGGGAAAGATAGGTCTTTTCGGAGGCATAGACAAGGCAAAGTTCCGCAGACAGGTAGTTCCCGGAGATGTACTCGACCTTGAAGTGGAGATCATACGCCAGAGAGGTCCTGTAGGGACGGGTAAGGCTATCGCATCTGTAGGCGGTGAAAAAGCCGTATCCTGCGAGATAACATTTGTGGTGACGGACGGAGAAAAGTCCGAATAATATTCCTTTTAAGGAGAATAATTATCAATGTTTAAGAAAGTTCTCATAGCCAACAGAGGCGAGATAGCAGTAAGAATACTGAGAGCCTGTCGGGAACTCGGCATACGCGGAGTTGCTGTGTATTCGACGGCGGACAGGAATTCGCTTCATGCGCGAATAGCTGATGAGGCGATATGCATAGGTCCTGCTGCAACTAAGGACAGCTATCTCAATATGAATGCTATAATACAGGCGGCGCTGAATTCCGGAGCGGACGCAGTTCACCCGGGATTCGGATTTCTTTCCGAGAATGCAGAGTTTGCAAAACTCTGTGAGGAAAACGGGCTTGTCTTCATAGGTCCTTCTTACAGGTCGATAGAGATGCTCGGTGACAAGGCCGAGGCAAAGAAAACTATGGCAGCGGCAGGAGTTCCCGTAATTCCGGGCTCGGAGGGAGCTGTAGGGTCGTTCGAGGAGGCAAGGGAGATCGCTGAAAAAGCAGGATACCCTGTGCTTGTAAAGGCTTCCGCAGGAGGCGGCGGACGCGGCATAAGGCGCGTTGATTCGCCAGAGGAGCTTGAGGCACAGATGACGATAGCAAAGCAGGAGGCAAAAAGCTTCTTTGGTGACGATTCGGTCTATATCGAGAAGCTGCTTGTCAATCCCCACCATGTCGAGATACAGATAATTGCCGATAAACAGGGAAATTACATTCATCTTTGTGAGCGTGACTGCTCTATGCAGAGAAGAAACCAGAAGGTGCTTGAGGAGTGCCCCAGTCCCATCGTTGATGACGAGCTGAGAACGAAAATGGGCAAGGCTGCTGTGACTGCTGCAAAGCAGAGCGGTTACTATAATGCCGGAACTATCGAATTCCTTGTGGACGAAAACAGGGATTTCTACTTCATGGAGATGAATACCCGTATTCAGGTAGAGCACCCGATCACTGAGGAGGTTACGGGATTTGATCTGGTAAAGGCACAGATAGAGATAGCGGCAGGACTTGAGCTTGGCATAAAGCAGGAGGATGTCGTTATGAGAGGCCATGCGATAGAGTGCCGTATCAATGCGGAGACTCCCGAGCTTGGATTCCGTCCTTCGCCCGGAACTATAACCGCTCTTTATATGCCGGGAGGTCCCGGTATAAGGATAGACGGAGCGGTCTATCAGGGATATACGATAACTCCGTATTACGATTCGATGATAAGTAAGCTGATCGCTCATGGCTCGACCCGCGAAGATGCTATCAATAAGATGAGGTGGGCTCTTTCAGAGTTCATCGTTGAGGGCGTTGATACAAATATCGACTTCCAGCTTGAAATTATCAAACAGCCCGAATTCAGGAGCGGTGATTACGATAACGGCTTCCTGAACAGATACATGGAAAATAAAAAAAGATAAGGCGGTGACAGTATGGGATTCGATAATTTCTTCGACGTTGTGAAAAAACGCTTTAACGGCAGCGATGACGACTATAAACCGCCGATGTTCAAGTGCCCGAGATGTCAGGATACGTGTGCTCTTTCAAAGTATGAGGAGCTCCATAGAGTATGCCCTAACTGTAACTACCACGGAAGACTCTCATCTCAGGAGAGGCTCTCTATTACGGTCGATAAGGACAGCTTTAAAGAACTCGACAGCGGCATGATAAGCTGCAATCCGCTTGATTTTCCCGATTATGACGATAAACAGGAAGATCTGCGTGAAAGTACCGGGCTCAATGATGCGGTAATAACCGGAACAGCCACTATTAAAGGCTCGCCCGCCGTTATCGGTATCATGGATTCGCGTTATATGATGGGAAGCATGGGCAGCGTTGTGGGAGAAAAGATCGCGCGTGCATTTGAATATGCCACGGAGAATAAGCTCCCCGTCGTGATGTTTACGGCTTCCGGCGGAGCACGTATGCAGGAGGGCATAGTTTCGCTTATGCAGATGGCAAAGACCTCCGGCGCGGTGAAGCTTCACAGCGACGCAGGCGGACTTTATATCGCAGTCATGACCGACCCCACTACAGGGGGAGTTACCGCAAGCTTTGCCTCTCTCGGAGATATAATAATCGCCGAGCCAAAGGTTCTTATTGGATTCGCCGGCAGACGTGTTATTGAGGGAACTATAAAGCAGAGGCTTCCCGAGGATTTCCAGCTCGCTGAGTTCATGCATGAGCATGGCTTCGTAGATATGATAACCGAGCGCAGAAAACTGAGGAGCGTTTTGTCACACCTCCTCAAGCTTCACGGCTGGGGCGCCGTCAAGGAGGGCTGAAAATGGATGAGAAAAAAACTGCGTGGGAAAGACTTCAGCTTGTCCACACAAAAGGCAGACCGACAATCAAGGACTATATCCCTCAGATATTCTCGGAATTCTATGAAATGCACGGCGATCGCCTATATGGTGATGACAGGGCGATAGTCGGCGGTATAGCGCGGCTTGACGGCAGACCTGTCACTGTGATCGCAGAAGTAAAGGGCAGAGATATCAATGAAAATAAGGCGTGCAACTTCGCAATGCCTCACCCCGAGGGCTACAGAAAGGCTCTTCGCCTTGCAAAGCAGGCAGAAAAATTCCACAGACCTGTTATCTGCTTCATAGATACTCCCGGAGCTTTCTGCGGAGTCGCTGCCGAGGAACGTGGTCAGGGCGAAGCGATAGCCAAAAATATTGCCGAATTCATGACTTTGCGTACTCCTATCATATCTATCGTTCTCGGTGAGGGCGGAAGCGGCGGAGCTCTTGCTCTCGGCGTATGCGACGAGCTTGCTATGCTTGAGAACGCTCAGTATTCGGTGCTTTCTCCGAGAGGATTTGCGAGTATTCTGTGGAAGGACGCTTCAAGAGAGCAGGAGGCGTGCGAGATCATGAAGATAACTGCCGAGGATATGGTTCGTCTTGGGGTCGCAGAAGCGATAATCGAGGAACCTCTTGGCGGCGCACATAACGATTTAGACAAAATTTCAGAGAATATCAAAGAATATTTGTCACAGAAAATTCCGGAAAAATGCAAAAAAGATATTGACGTTTTGCTTAAAGAACGCTATACTAAGTTTAGAAAGATCGGTGACTTCTCGGAATGACCGGTTTTGACTCAAATTATTATAATGGAGGAATTAACTATGATTTTTGAAAAGCTCAAGGATATTATTGCAGAACAGCTCAGCGTAGAGGCTGATGAGGTAACTCTTGAGGCTAATATTCAGGACGATCTCGGCGCTGATTCACTCGATATAGTTGATCTTATCACAACTATCGAGGACGAGTTTGATATCTCTATCCCCGATGAGGCTGTTGAGGAGATAAAGACAGTCGGCGATATCGTGAATTACGTTGAAAAGAACGCTGACGCTGAATAAGTCATTAAAAGTATTGCTGCTGCACTTTGGTACAGCAGCATTTTTCTGTTTGAAATAAAAAGGCGGATCATAAGACCCGCCTTTTTCCTGATCAAAGTATGATTTTCGCCTCAAGGTAAGCTATAAGCTCGTCTATCGGGACTCTTTCCTGCTGCATGGTGTCGCGGTCGCGGACGGTCACGCAGTTATCCTTTTCAAGGGTGTCGAAGTCGTAGGTGATGCAGAACGGAGTTCCTATTTCGTCCTGACGGCGGTATCTCTTACCTATGGTACCCGCTTCGTCGAAGTCCACCATGAATCTCTTGGAGAGCATATCGTAGACCTCCTCAGCCTTGGGAGTGAGCTTCTTCACGAGGGGAAGGACTGCGCACTTGAACGGTGCAAGTGCAGGGTGGAGGCGCATTACCGTGCGGGTCTCCTTCTTCTCGTTGCCGTTCTTATCGGTGGAGACAAGCTCCTCCTCATCATAAGCTTCAGTGACTATTGAAAGGAAGAGACGCTCAACGCCGAGTGAGGGCTCGATAACGTAGGGAATGTACTTTTCGTTGGTCTCTGGGTCGAAATATTCGAGGGACTTTCCGCTGGTATTGATGTGCTGTGTAAGGTCGTAATCCGTTCTGTCGGCAACTCCCCACAGCTCGCCCCAGCCAAACGGGAAGAGGTATTCAAAGTCGGTAGTTGCCTTTGAATAGAAGCAAAGCTCCTCTGCCGAGTGATCTCTGAGGCGGAGGTTCTCCTCCTTAAGACCGAGGGTGAGGAGGAAGTTCTTGCAATAGCTTCTCCAGTAATCGAACCATTCGAGGTCTGTGCCGGGCTTGCAGAAGAATTCAAGCTCCATCTGCTCGAACTCGCGCACGCGGAAGATGAAGTTTCCGGGAGTTATCTCGTTTCTGAATGATTTTCCTACCTGTGCAACGCCGAAGGGAACCTTTTTGCGGGTTGTACGCTGTATATTTGCGAAGTTCACGAAGATACCCTGTGCAGTTTCGGGGCGCAGATAAAGTTCGGACTTTGTATCCTCGGTAACGCCCTGAAAGGTCTTGAACATAAGGTTGAACTGGCGGATATCGGTGAAATTAGCCTTTCCGCAGTTAGGACAAACGATATTGTGCTCCTTGATGTAGGCAGTCATCTGGTCGTTGCTCCAGCCTGCAACGTTGGTGCCGTCGAAGTCCTCGATAAGGTTGTCAGCGCGGTGACGTGTCTTGCACTCCTTGCAGTCCATGAGGGGATCGGAGAAGCCGCCGATATGACCCGAAGCTACCCATGTCTGGGGATTCATGAGGATAGCAGAGTCAAGTCCGACATTGTACTTGTTTTCCTGCACGAACTTTTTCAGCCATGCGTTTTTGATATTATTTTTCAGCAGAACGCCGAGCGGACCGTAGTCCCATGTATTTGCCAGACCGCCGTAAATTTCCGATCCGGGATATACATATCCCTTTGATTTACAGAGATCGACTATCTTGTCCATTGATTTTTCATTGTTTTTCAGCATAATGTGCAACCTCGTTTCAAATAATAGTTCTATATTATTTTACAGCATATCGCGTGAAATGTCAATACAATTCGGCAACAGGTTTCAGAGTGAAGGAAGGATAATATCATTCCTTCACTGTGTTTATGTAATAATCCGAAAATACGTTATGTTATCCTCGGCAAACAAATATATAATTTTTTACAATTAATTGATATTGCAATTCCGAGTGTGAAGTGGTATAATATAAGTTGAATACGTTGTATTTTCCGAGAAAGACCTCGGACGAAAGGACAATATGAAGAAAATTACCATTGTTACGGGTCACTACGGCAGCGGAAAGACCAATTTCTCCGTCAATCTTGCGGTTCGTGCCGCTCAGGAGGGAGCTTCGGCGGCTATCGTCGATCTCGACATAGTGAACCCATATTTCCGTACTGCCGATTTCCGTCAGCTTTTTGAGGAAAAGGGTATAAAACTCATTGCACCTGACTTCGCAAACAGCAACCTCGATATCCCGTCGATACAGTTCGATGTAGTGCAGCTTGCCATGAACGAGGACAGGCTGATAATCGACGTAGGCGGTGACGACGCAGGTGCGGTCGCGCTCGGACGTTACGCCGAGGCGCTTGCCGACTTTTCCGACGATATTGATATGCTCTGCGTGATAAACCAGCGCAGAAGCCTCACATCTACTGCGGACGAGGCGATAGCTCTCATCTATGAGATAGAGTCTGCCGCCCGTATGAAGCACACTGGCATCGTCAACAACACCAACCTCGGACGCGAGACCACGCTCGATATCGTTGACTCCTCGCGGAGCTTTGCCGAGGAGATCTGCCGCAGGACGGGACTTCCGCTCGCATATACTGTCTATCCCGAGAGCTGCGCCGAGCTCACCGACGCTCCCGATGCATTTGCGGCTAAGATATACGTCAAGCCCATATGGGAAATATGATACCACGTAGGGCGCCCAATGAGCGCCCCTACATAAAATATAAACAGCATTATCGAAAGGAGTGTTGATATATGACAAAAATGACTGTCATTACCGAGCGCTGCAAGGGCTGTGGCCTCTGCACAACGGTATGTCCCAAGAAAATAGTTGCTCTCCAGAAGGAAAAGCGCAACAAGAAGGGATATTTCTACGCGGAATGTACAGATCAGGACGCCTGCATAAGCTGCGCTATGTGCGCGACTATGTGTCCCGACTGCGCCATAATCATTGAAAAGTAATTACATATTGTGAAAGGAGCTGTTTAGCTTTGGAAAGAAATCTTATGAAGGGCAACGAGGCTCTCGCCGAGGCGGCTATCCGCGCAGGCTGTAAGTGCTTCTTCGGTTACCCTATCACACCTCAGACAGAGCTTGCCGCTTATATGGCAAAGCGTATGAATAAGGCAGGCGGAGTATTCCTTCAGGCAGAATCCGAAATAGCCGCTATAAATATGGTGCTTGGTGCAGCCTCGACAGGTGTGCGCGCGATGACCTCATCGTCTTCTCCTGGAGTTTCGCTCAAGAGCGAGGGCGTTTCCTACATCGCAGGCTCGGATCTTCCGGCAGTTATCATAAATGTTCAGAGAGGTGGTCCCGGACTCGGCGGTATCCAGCCCTCACAGGCTGACTACTGGCAGGCTACAAAGGCGCTCGGTCACGGCGACTTCCAGCTTCTGGTATACGCTCCGGCTTCTGTTCAGGAAATGGTCGATTTTGTTGTAAAGGCATTCGACCGCGCCGACAAGTATCGTATGCCCGCAATGATACTCGCGGACGGACTGCTCGGTCAGATGATGGAGCCCGTTTCGTTCCCCGAAATAAATCCCGATGCCTACGATAAGAGCGGCTGGGCTGCAAACGGTCACAAGAATCAGCGAGAGCACCACATCATCAACTCGCTCTACTTAAAGCCCGACGAGCTCCAGCAGTCCATAGTTGACCGCTTCAAGAGATACGATATCATCAAGGAGACCGAGACCGACGCAGAGCTCTATCTCACTGAGGACTGCGATATTCTCCTCTGTGCATTCGGTGCTACCGCAAGAGTAGTTAAGTCCGCAGTAAACGATGCAAGAGCTCAGGGCATAAAGGCAGGTCTGTTCCGTCCCAAGACTCTCTGGCCTTTCCCCGTAAAGGAGATAAACGAGGCTGCAAAGAATGCAAAGACTCTCTTGAGCGTAGAGATGTCGATGGGTCAGATGGTAGACGATATCAAGCTTGCGATAAACTGCTCAAAGCCTGTTGAGTTCTTTGGCAGAACAGGCGGCGTTATCCCCACGCCCGCAGAGGTGCTTGAGGAAATAAAAAGAATAGGAGGCGCTCTGTAATGGCTGTTGTATTTGAAAGACCAAAGGCTCTCATAGATATCCCTACCCACTACTGTCCGGGCTGTACTCACGGTATAGTTCACAGGATACTCTGCGAGGTCATCGACGAAATGGGCATCGAGGGCGATACTATAGGTGTATGTCCCGTTGGCTGCTCGGTAATGGCATATGATTACTTCAACTGCGATATGATAGAGGCGGCTCACGGACGCGCTCCCGCTGTTGCTACGGGCGTAAAGAGAACTAACCCCGATAAGTTTGTATTTACATATCAGGGAGACGGCGACCTCGCAGCGATAGGTACTGCCGAAACGGTACACTCCGCTACAAGAGGCGAAAATATCGTCGTTATCTTCATTAATAACACTATCTATGGCATGACGGGAGGTCAGATGGCTCCCACTACTCTGCCCGGACAGGTAACTCAGACGACTCCATTCGGACGCAGCCCCGAGCTTGCAGGCTATCCCGTAAGAGTATGCGAAATGCTCTCTACTCTCACCGGCACAGCTTATGCGGAGCGCGTTGCAGTTGACAGCGTTCCTCACATCAGAGCCGCAAAGAAGGCTATCCGCAAGGCTTTCGAGAACCAGAAGGCTAAGAAGGGATTCTCTATCGTTGAAGTTCTCTCTACTTGCCCGACAAACTGGGGACTCACTCCCGAAGAGGCTATCAAGCGCCTCCAGACTGAAATGATACCCTACTACCCGCTCGGCGTTTACAAGGACGTTGACGAGGGAGTGTTTGCAAACGCGGAAGGAGGTAATGAGTAATGGCAACTACCGAAATTCTTCTTGCAGGCTTCGGCGGACAGGGTATACTGTTTGCAGGAAAGATACTCGCTTACTGCGGACTTATGGACAATAAGGAGCTCTCATGGCTTCCCTCATACGGTCCCGAAATGAGAGGCGGCACGTGCAACTGCTCCGTATGCATCTCAGATGCGCCTATCGGCTCTCCGCTCGTTCTCACTCCGGATATACTCATCGCGATGAACCAGCCCTCGTTTGACAAGTTCGTTAAGGACGTCCGCCCCGGCGGAAAGGTATTCTTTGATAACACGCTCATTGAGTCCACAAGCGACAGGACCGATATCGAGTTCTTCGGTATCCCCTCACAGCAGCTTGCAGACGATAACGAGCTCAAGGGAGGCTCTAACATTATTCTCCTCGGAAAAGTTATCAAGGAGACCGGCATCTTCACCCTCGATACGATGAAAAAGGGCATAGAAAAGGTCGTTCCGCCTTCAAAGGCGCACCTTATCGCCAATAACTTCAAGGCTATCGAGCTTGGAATGAATAACTGATTTCATAATTAAAAGGAGCGCACCGTGTGCGCCCCTTTTGTTTTATTAATTTCCGAATATATGCTCAAGCACGGTAAGAACGGTATCGCCGACATTGCGTGAGTATACTATTTCGACGGCTTTGTCCGGGCGATTGGTGATGATATTGTCAACACCGAGTCTTATCATCTTCTGCATATCTGATGTGCTGTCCACTGTCCAGACGAAAACCTTTTTTCCGTTAAGATGAGCTGTGTTGACAACACTCTGGTTCACGAAGATATAATTCATACTTACGGCGTCAATGTCACTGAGCTGAGAATAAGAGGTGGAGGTTGCGAGATTTGCTATCAATGCTGTTTTTATCTTTGGGTCGAGCTTTTTCACGGTTCTCAGAGCGGGATATGAAAATGATGTAACATAGCATGAGCTGCGCAGACCGTATTCCTCTATGATATCCACTGCGGCTGCGGCTGTTTCTGTAACGTTTCCATGACTTTTTATCTCGATATTAAGGAGGATATCGTCGCCTACAAGATCAATGACATCTGTCAGAAGGGGAATACGGGCGTCGTCGAACTCTCCGCTTTTACTGAACCATGAACCGGCTGAAAATTGCTGGAGCTCTTCATATGTATAGTCGCTTACCTTGCCTTTGCCGTCGGTGGTGCGGTCTATTGTTTCGTCGTGGCAGACAACGAGCTGCCCGTCGGCAGTGAGCTGGACGTCAAGCTCGATGTAATCGGCACCGCTGTCGAGAGCGGCTTTAAATGCGTACATAGTATTCTCGGGAGCCGCCTTTGATGATCCTCTGTGAGCACTCACCTGAGTGCGCGAAAGAATTCCCGTATTCAGATTGATATTGCCTTTGTGCAGTGCTTTTATATAAGATATATTTGCGGTGACGGCTATTGCTGCAAGTAATGTGATAACGACCGCCGTTACGGTTTTGTTGGTATTATTGCGTGAAACTTCGGGGAGAGTAAAGACTTCCTTGCCGTCTGTGTCGGCAAGAAATTTCCCTGTGAGCATGCACATTATTGCAGAGGCTGAGAAAAATGCCGATACCGCTGTGAATATCCTGCCGGCATACACAAGCACTTTTAGCGAGCTCCGGAAAGCTGCGTCGGGATTAGTTACTCCCTTTATGAAGAGGACTACGACAAAGCTTATGCCGAATGTGAGGACTGCTATGGCTGCGAGCATGAAAAGGCTCCACAGAAGCAGAAACATCAGCATTCTGAGCTTCTGACCGCTTACGGTTTTTTTACTCTGTTTTATACACTCAGGAAATGGGCGGTCGGTGAGCACCAGATAGTGCAGGCTGTAGCTCTTGCTTACTATCAGGATAATGAACAGTATCTGCAGCAGTATATATGAGACTATTGCTGCGCTGCTGCTTATTTGCCGGAATACCGTCTGCAATATTGGCATGAGCGGTGCGAGAAAGACTCCGGAAGCAAGAGTGAACTGTGCCAGCGGCATGAAAAGCATGAACAGCGTGAAATTTCCTATGCCGGAGCCGTGAAAAGCCTTTTTAAAGGCTTTGAGACCCGTGCGGAACATTCCGCCGACAGTCATTCGCTGATGCTCCATGTAGCAGGCGTAGCAGCCGGCAAGCGCAGAGAGCTCCACAAACGAGAAAAATGCAGAGCAGAACAGTATCAGCAGCAAAGCGACCAGAGTCAACGGCTTTTTCAAGTAGACAAGCAGATTTTCGTCTGTAAGGTAGCTCAATCCTGCGGCTTTCATTGTGAATTTGAGAACGACAGCAAGAACGGGAGCTCCTACAGCGGTCATCAGCAGCTTGAAGAGAAACTCAAATATCATAACATGGGGAAAAGCCTTGAAGAAGGCTGCAGTAGATCTGAAGAAGTTTTTCATAATAATATTATTATACGACCGCGACCCTCAAATGTCAATACGAAATGCTTGTTCAGAGCTGATATGATTAAACGTTTTTTGCGTGAGCAGAAATTTTTTGCCGATTTATGTAACAAACTGCGGCAAAATAACACTAATATACAGAAGCTTCAATGAGGAAGGGGGCGGTATTACGAACGCAGACATGAAAAAATATTATGAGGAGTATGGCAGGAAGGTCTTTCTCTATCTCAACACACTCTGCGGTGATATTGATACCGCTGAGGAGCTCACTCAGGAGACGTTTTATCAGGCGATACGCACGGTTAAGTCATATAAGGGCGAAAGCTCTGTATATACGTGGCTGTGCGGCATTGCGAAGAACATCTGGCACAGCGAGCTCAGGCGGCGTGCAAAGCACCCTGTTGCCGAGCCCGATCTCTGCGCGGAGGACACATCTCTCCGTCCTGATGAGGTCGTTGAGAAAAACGACGAAAAGCTCGCCCTCATGCGGAAAATACACGCCCTCCCCGAGCAGGAAAAGGAGATAGTCCTTCTGCGCGCAACAGGAGAGCTCACGTTCCGCGAGATAGGACAGCTTTTCGGAAAGACCGAAAACTGGGCACGGGTGACCTTCTACCGTGCCAAAGAAAAACTCAGAAAGGAGCAGATATTATGAAATGCAGTGTCATAAAGGATATCCTGCCGCTTTATTGCGACGGACTCACCTCGCCGGAGACCAACGAGGAGATAGAAAGCCACCTTGCAGAATGTGCGGAGTGCAGGAAGATCTATGAGAATATGATAACAAAGGAAGATATAATAGAAGTTCCCGAAACGGACGTTAAGCCGCTGAAAAAGGCGAAAAAGCGCATTGCGCTGAAGACTCTTGCGGCGTTTGTCGGAGCGGCGGCGGTGCTCGGAGCGGTATTCCTGTTCGTTTTCTGGGGTGTTGTCCCTGCGAAGATGAAAAATGTGGATTTTACCGTGACATACAGCGATACAGGCACTGCTACCGTCACAGACTTTGTAACGCGCAAGAAATACGACGTGGATACGTTCATAAATGTATGGCTGCGCTTTGATACGGGGTATTCATGCGTAAGATATAAATATAAAAGTAATCTCAGCTATGACCTTGGAGGCAGTGGAACCGAAGTTATCAACTCCGAGCTGTGGATATATCCGCAGGTAAAGCTCCCCTTCGATGACCGCGGCGAGTCGGCAAATATGTTCGATATAGGCTATACGACGGTAAAACCGGGTGATACGCTCACTGTCCATTATCTTGACAGAGACGTTGAATACGATCTCTACACGCTGGCACAAAATGCGGCGGAGAAAGCAGATAACTGATAAAAAGGGCGCGCTCGCGCCCTTTTTGCTTTAGCAGGGGAAGCTGTTTCAAGATCCCTGATAAAGAGGCGGTCACCTGCACGGAGTACGCCCGTTGTCTCAACCTAATACTGAAACCTGAAATGTAATTCTGAAAATTTTTCAAAAACCCCTTGACAAATCAAAAAAAAAGCGCTATAATACAAAATACCAAATGCGATGAAGGGAAACAAAGCCTGTAAAGGTTTTCACAGAGAGCTGTCGGTCGGTGAAAGGCAGCAGACAGGTGCAGGTCATAACTCATCCCCGAGCAGTCGGCTGAAAGCAAGCGCAATGGGGCGCGGCAGTAATTGTCTGCATAGCTCCGTGTGCGGACGATTAGGCTTGAACGGGCTCTCCCGTTACAGAGATATGCGTTGATCCGACGCAGATGAGTGGGTGTATTTTTTATACATCAAGAAGAGTGGTACCACGGAGTTATATTGAATCTTCGTCTCTTCCATGCAGTGCATGGAGGAGACTTTTTTATTGCTCCTCCGCAGGCAATTCGGATTAATACGGAAACGGAGGAAATCATTATGAAAAACGTAAGTAAGTACACAAGACAATTTTTTGAAGCGCCAAAAAGCTCAATGAGCTGGACTAAAAAGGCATACATCGACAAAGCGCCTCAGTGGTGCAGCGTCGATCTGAGAGACGGCAATCAGGCACTCATTATCCCGATGAGCCTCGGCGAAAAGCTCGAATTTTTCAAGAAGCTCGTGGACATCGGTTTCAAGGAGATAGAGATAGGCTTTCCCGCTGCCTCCGAGACGGAGTACGACTTCTGCCGCACTCTGATCGAGGAAAACCTCATTCCCGACGACGTGACGATACAGGTGCTCACACAGTCGCGCGAGCACATTATCGAAAAGACCTTTGAGGCTCTTCGCGGCTGTAAGAACGCGATAGTCCACCTCTACAACTCTACCTCGCTCGCACAGCGCGAGCAGGTGTTCCGCAAGCCCAAGGAGGAGATAATCGACATCGCTGTTTCGGGAGCGAAGCTCTGCAAGGAGTACCGCGCGAGGTATGAGAGTAATTTCAAGTTTGAGTATTCGCCCGAGAGTTTTACGGGAACAGAACCCGAATTCGCCCTCGAAATATGTAATGCCGTGCTCGACGTATGGCAGCCGACCCCTGAGGACAAAGTCATCATAAACCTGCCTGTTACGGTGCAGCTCTCAATGCCGCACGTCTACGCAAATCAGGTGGAGTATATGTGCGAGAACCTGAAATACCGCGAGAATGTCGTTGTTTCGCTCCACCCCCACAACGACCGCGGCTGTGCAGTTGCGGATACGGAAATGGGACTCCTTGCAGGCGCCGACCGCGTTGAGGGAACTCTCTTCGGAAACGGAGAGCGTACGGGTAACGTGGATATCATCACACTCGCTCTGAATATGTACTCTCAGGGAGTTGACCCGCAGCTTGATTTCGGCGATATACCGTCGATAACCGAGCTCTACACAAGAGTCACGAGAATGACCGTCAATGACCGTCAGCCCTACAGCGGCAAGCTCGTATTTGCAGCGTTCAGCGGCTCTCATCAGGACGCTATCGCAAAGGGCATGAAGTGGCGCGAGGAGGGTCACACTCAGCATTGGACAGTGCCCTATCTGCCTATCGACCCCACAGATGTCGGCAGAGAATATGAGGCGGATGTTATCCGCATCAACAGCCAGTCGGGCAAGGGCGGCATAGGTTATATCCTCGAGACCCGCTTCGGCTACGACCTCCCCAAGAAAATGCGCGAGAGCGTAGGCTATCTGGTCAAGGGGGTTTCCGACCACAAGCACAAGGAGCTCCTTCCCGACGAGGTATACGAGATATTCAGAACGCACTATGTCGATATCGAGTCGCCGCTGAACGTGACTGCGGCACACTTCGTCCAGAACGACGGTATAGAGGCGAAGATAGATGTTGTATACAATGAAAAGAAGCTCTTTGCGGCAAACAGCGGCAACGGCCGTCTCGACGCAGTGAGCAACGCTGTCCGCTCTTGTACCGGACTTGAATACAGCATAAACACCTACACCGAGCACGCTCTCGATGTCGGCTCGGCTTCAAAGGCGGTCTCGTATGTCGAGATACTGGACAAGAACGGCACGAGCTTCTGGGGAACCGGTATTGACACGGATATCATCAAGTCATCGATAAAGGCGCTTGTCAGCGCGGTGAACAATATGCTGAAGTAAGCTTGTGAGGCATGAGAGTGTAGTTACACGCGCATGGGTGTATACCTACAGAGAGAGTCAAATTCCACAAAACAGTCGGTTGAAAGCATACACAATCCACAAATAAAATAGAAATGTTCCGCTTCTTATTGATTTTATTTCCATTAAGTGATAGAATATATTATATATTATCAGCAAGGAGCGGAATTATGATGAGATCACTATACATTTCTTCAGGTATAGTCATTATCATAGGCGCGGTCATTAACGTCATTGACCGCAGTCTTGGTTCATTCTGCCCGAATGGCGCTCTTGCTTGATATTTATGCGCGGTTTTCCGCATGAGCAATGAAGCTTTACCTCCGGCAGCAGAATGTCGGAGGTTTTCTTTATTAGGAATTAGAGAATAAGAAGTTAGAGGTTAGAGGTGCTTTACACCTAAAACCTGAGAAAAACACCTGAAAAAGGAGGAGTTAAAATGAAAATTTCAGGTGCAAAAATAGTTGTTGAGACCCTTATCGAACAGGGCTGTGATACCGTTTTCGGCTACCCCGGAGGGCAGGTCATCAACCTCTTTGACGAGCTTTATTTGTGCCGCGACAGGATAACTCATGTCCTCACAGCACACGAACAGGGAGCCTCCCATGCAGCTGACGGCTACGCAAGAGCTACGGGCAAGGTCGGCGTCTGTATAGCCACCTCGGGTCCCGGCGCTACGAATCTTGTCACGGGTATCGCCACGGCGTTCCTCGACTCTACGCCTATGGTCGCGATAACGGGCAATGTTCCGTGCTCGCTGATCGGCAGAGACAGCTTTCAGGAGGTCGATATCGTCGGTGTTACAATGCCCATCACAAAGCATAATTTTATCGTCAAGGACATCAGCGAGCTCGCGGATACACTCCGCATGGCGTTCAAGATAGCAAAATCCGATCGTCCGGGACCTGTTCTTGTTGATATCCCCAAGGACGTACAGACTGCGCTGTGTGAGTTCACCCCCAACGCTCAGCCCGTTATCCCATACCCCACGTGTTTTGCCCCCGAGGACAAGCTCAAGCAGGCGGCGGAGATGATAGAGAACGCTGAAAGACCCTATATCTACTTCGGCGGCGGTGTTATCACGGGCAAGGCATCAGAGCAGCTTATCGCTTTTGCCAACAGGATAGACGCGCCTATGGGCTGCTCTCTTATGGGACTCTCGGCAGTTCCGACCGATAACCCACGCTTTCTCGGAATGCAGGGAATGCACGGTCACTATGCCTCCTCAATGGCGGAGGATGAGGCAGACCTCGTTATCGCCCTCGGAGCACGCTTCTCCGACAGAGCTACGGGCAACAAGCAGCGCTTTGCGAAGAATTTCAATATTATCCACATAGATATAGACGGAGCAGAGCTCCAGAAGAATATCCCCGCACAGCTTGCGGTACGCGGCGACATCAGGGATGCGCTTGAGCGCATCACGGCTATGGTCGGGGGAAAGACTCGCCCTGAATGGAACGCGCGCATACAGGAGCTTCGTGAGGAGGAACAACGGCGCACAGAGAGTGCTCTTGCGGCGTCATACGCAAAGAACTGCGCGAACTGTGCCGCTCAGTGTGACAAGGCGGGGCTCCCAGCGGATCACAGGCTCTCGCCTTATGAGATAATTGACATTATCAGTGCGAATGCGGGCGCGGACGATATTATCGTTACTGACGTCGGACAGCATCAGATGTGGGCAGCTCAGCGCTATCCGCTGAAAAAGCCGCGCAGCTTCATTACGAGCGGCGGACTCGGCACAATGGGATTTGGCATGGGTGCTGCGATAGGAGCTTCGGCTGCAGCGGGCAGAAGGGCAGTCCTCTTCACAGGAGACGGCAGCTTCGGCATGAACCTCAATGAGCTCGCGACTTCGGTATCTCAGGGAACTCCGCTCGTAGTTGTCATCATGAACAACGGCGTGCTCGGAATGGTGCGCCAGTGGCAGACTCTGTTCTTCGACAAGCACTACTCGAACACCACCCTGAACCGTCAGACCGACTTTGTGAAGCTTGCGGAGGCGTTCGGCGCAAAGGGAGCAAGAGTTTTCTTCGCACAGGAGCTTGAAGCGGCGGCAAAGGAAGCGTTTGCATACAACGGTACATTCGTTATCGATTGTGCTGTGGACTGTGATGAGTTCGTTCTGCCGATGCTCCCGCCCGGAGGCTCGATAGACGACATAATCACGGAGATAAAGTGAGGTGAGCGAAATGGATCAGTATGTAATAGCGGTACTCGTATCTAACATCGCGGGTGTGCTTTCGCGCGTTTCGGGAATGTTCACGCGGCGCGGCTTCAATATCGACAGCCTTACGGTGGGCGAGACCGAGTCGAGCGGCTTTTCGCGCATAACTATTTCATTCCACGGTGATGAGGACATCAAGGAGCGCATTTTGCAGCAGCTCAAAAAGCTCCACGATGTAAGGGAGGTCGAGGTGCTCGACAGGAAGGACACCGTTATCCGCGAGCTGCTTCTTATAAAGGTGCGCAACAGCGCGGAGGTAAGGCAGGACATAATGACGGCAGTCGAGATATTCCGCTCTAAGATAGTGGACTACTCCGCAACGGCGCTCGTATGTGAGCTGACGGGCGAGACCACGAAGATAGACGCATTCATAGAGCTCGTCAAGCCCTACGGCATTATGGAAATGTGCCGTACGGGAATAGTCGCGATTGAGCGCGGCGAGAACTGCCTGAAAACAGTCAAGTAATTGCCGAAAGGCAATTAAAGCGAACCCGATGAAACGATTTGTAGGGGCGACGCCCCCTATATATAGTATTATCGGATTCAAAATACATCAATCAAAATTTATTTGAAAAGGAGTAATTACAATGGCAAATACTGCAAAGGTTTTTTATGAACAGGACTGCGATCTTTCGCTTCTTTACGGCAAGACCATCGCCGTTATCGGCTACGGAAGCCAGGGTCACGCACACGCACTCAACGCAAAGGAGTCGCTCGGCGATAACGGCAGAGTAATAATCGGTCTTTACGAGGGCTCTAAGTCGTGGGAAAAGGCTGTTGCTCAGGGCTTCGAGGTATTCACTGCCGCTGAGGCTGCAAAGCGCGCTGATATTATCATGATCCTCATCAACGATGAGAAGCAGGCAAAGCTCTACAAGGAGGACATCGAACCTAATCTAAAGCCCGGCAATATGCTTATGTTCGCTCACGGCTTTAATATCCACTTCGGCTGCATAGTTCCCCCCGCTGACGTTGACGTTACGATGATAGCTCCCAAGGGACCCGGACACACGGTAAGAAGTGAGTATCAGGCAGGCAAGGGCGTTCCGTGTCTCGTAGCTGTTCACCAGGATGCAACAGGCAAGGCTAAGGATATGGCTCTCGCTTACGGTCTCGCTATAGGCGGAGCCCGTGCAGGTGTTCTTGAAACTACATTCCGCACCGAGACAGAGACAGACCTCTTCGGCGAACAGGCTGTTCTCTGCGGAGGAGTTTGCGCACTCATGCAGGCAGGCTTCGAGACTCTCGTTGAGGCAGGCTACGATCCCAGAAATGCATACTTTGAGTGTATCCACGAGATGAAGCTCATCGTTGACCTCATCTACCAGAGCGGCTTCGCAGGAATGAGATACTCCATTTCCAATACTGCTGAGTACGGCGATTACATCACAGGTCCCAAGATCATCACAGATGAAACAAAGAAGGCAATGAAGCAGATACTCAAGAACATTCAGGACGGTACTTTCGCAAAGGACTTCCTCCTCGATATGTCCGACGCAGGCTCTCAGGTACATTTCAAGGCTATGAGAAAGCTTGCCTCCGAGCACCCTGCCGAGAAGGTCGGCGAAGAGATAAGAAAGCTCTACAGCTGGAGCGACGAGGACAAGCTCATCAACAACTGATAAGCCCTGCCCCTCCCCTGAAATGGGGAGGGGATAAATATATAAAACAGGAAAGAACAGCATGGCGGATTCATACATCAGAAAATTTTCTCCGAACAGGCGGCATTACATCGCGGCGGCGCTGTTTCTGGCGGCTCTTGTGCTTTTTGCCGTGGGAATTCACAGGGCAGTCCGCACAATGTGGAGGATAGACCCCCGAGGGCTCACCTTTGAGGGCAGCGTCAGCGAAAACGACAGCGTGCTCCTGTCCGCAGATCCACTCAGAGGGGCTCTAAAGGGCGCGGAGACCGAGACTGAGATATGCTACCACACCTATTTGGGCTTCATGACCGATATCAACTGCTACATCATCGCTATTAACGGTACTTACTGTCCGGTTGCAGTGGTCAGAGGTTCGCAGGAGGAGGCTGACCTCTTCGCCGGAGAATATGTCACGGGATATTTCACATACAAATACAGCGATGGCTTTGCCAAATATATGGACAATATCACACAGGTCTGGGAGCTTGATTCTTATCATGACTATTCGCAGTACGATGAGCTCGGCATAAGGCTTGTCAATGTGAAAAGAGAACGCATTAGCTTTCTGTGGGGAATTCCGTTCCTGTTTCTCGGACTGATATTTCTGAAAAAGGCAGGTACGCCGTATTTCTATTATCCGGAAGATAACGGATTTGAGTAATCGCAGGGGCACATTTTGTGCGCCCGCGGGTCATTATATCGACCATCGGAACGCCGAGTACGGCGTTCCCTACAACCTAACATCTGAATGAGGTGAATAAAATGAGCGGAAATTATTTCTGCGAGGGTGTTGAAAAGGCTTCACAGCGCTCCCTTTTCAATGCACTCGGATTTACTAAGGAGGAAATGCGCAGACCGCTGGTCGGCATAGTTTCCTCATACAACGAGATAGTCCCCGGACACATGAACATAGACAAGATAGTCGAAGCTGTAAAGCTCGGCGTTGCTATGGGTGGAGGAACACCCGTTGTGTTCCCTGCCATCGCGGTTTGCGACGGTATCGCAATGGGTCACACGGGAATGAAATACTCTCTCGTGACGCGCGACCTTATCGCCGACTCCACTGAATGTATGGCTCTTGCGCACCACTTCGACGCACTTGTAATGGTGCCTAACTGCGATAAGAACGTTCCGGGACTTCTCATGGCCGCGGCACGTATAAACGTCCCCACCATATTCGTTAGCGGAGGTCCAATGCTCGCAGGTCACGTCAAGGGCAAAAAGACCAGTCTTTCCTCGATGTTCGAGGCTGTAGGTGCTTACACCGCAGGAAAAATGTCCGCCGAGGACGTTGAGGAGTTTGAGACTCATGCCTGTCCGACGTGCGGCTCGTGCTCGGGTATGTACACGGCGAACTCGATGAACTGTCTGACCGAAGTCCTCGGTATGGGCTTAAAAGGCAACGGCACTATCCCCGCTGTTTACTCCGACCGTCTGAGGCTTGCAAAAGAAGCGGGAATGCAGGTCATGGAGCTGTATCGCAAGAATATCCGTCCGCTTGACATCATGACCGAAAAGGCTTTTTACAACGCTCTCACTGCGGACATGGCTCTGGGCTGTTCAACCAACAGTATGCTCCACCTGCCCGCTGTCGCAAACGAGTGCGGAGTTGATATAAATCTCGACATTGCCAACGAGATAAGCGCGAAAACGCCCAATCTTTGCCACCTTGCGCCTGCGGGTCACACCTACATGGAGGATCTCAACGAGGCGGGCGGTGTGTATGCAGTGCTGAATGAGCTAAACAGGAAAAACCTTATCAATACCGATTGCCTTACCTGTACAGGCAAGACCGTCGGCGAGAACATCGCAGGCTGTATAAATAAGGATCCCGAAACCATTCGTCCCATTGAAAACCCCTACAGCGAAACAGGCGGTATCGCCGTACTGAAGGGAAATCTCGCCCCCGACCGCTGTGTTGTCAAGAGGAGCGCAGTTGCTCCTGAAATGCTCGTCCACAAGGGACCTGCGCGCGTTTTCGACAGCGAGGAGGAGGCTATCAAGGTCATCTACGAGGGCGGTATCAAGGCGGGTGACGTTGTTGTTATCCGTTATGAGGGACCCGCAGGAGGTCCGGGAATGCGCGAAATGCTCTCGCCTACCTCTGCGATACAAGGCGCTGGGCTTGGCTCTACGGTGGCGCTTATTACCGACGGACGCTTCTCGGGAGCTACACGCGGTGCGGCTATCGGTCACGTCTCACCAGAGGCTGTAAACGGCGGAAATATCGCCTATGTCAAGGACGGCGATATCATATCCATTGATATCCCGAATTACTCAATTACTCTCGAGGTCTCTGACGAGGAGCTTGAGGAACGCCGCAAGACAATGCCAATAAAGCGCAAGGAGAACATCACAGGCTACCTCAGACGCTATGCCCAGCAGGTGTCCTCCGCGGATAAGGGTGCTATCATTAACAGGAAATAAATGGTGAGATAAATCGGAATATGTGCGCTGTCCGTGTCGGCGGACACGATCGGCTAACGGCTCGGGTACACATTGTGCGCTCTACGCTCCGATCTCCAACCTCTAAAAGAAAGAAGCTGATAGATATGTCAATGACAATGACACAGAAGATACTTGCGGCTCACGCAGGACTTGATTCAGTACAGGCAGGGCAGCTTATCCTTGCCGACCTTGATCTTGTTCTCGGCAACGATATCACGTCTCCCGTGGCTATCAAAGAGTTCGCAAAGCTTAACAAGGACAGCGTGTTTGACAAAGAAAAGATAACTATGGTCATGGATCACTTCGCCCCCAATAAGGACATCAAGGCGGCGGAGCAGTGCAAGATGTGCCGCGATTTTTGCGGTGAAAAGGAGGTCACGCACTTCTATGACGTGGGAGAAATGGGCATAGAGCACGCTCTTCTCCCCGAGAAAGGTCTCGTGACTGCAGGGAATGTTGTTATCGGTGCGGACTCACATACCTGCACCTATGGTGCTCTCGGAGCGTTTTCGACCGGCGTGGGCTCTACCGATATGGCGTGCGGCATGGCAATAGGCAAGGCGTGGTTCAAGGTGCCCTCGGCGATAAAGTTCAATCTTACTGGTAAGCTTCGCAAATACGTATCGGGCAAGGACGTTATCCTCCACATCATCGGAAAAATAGGCGTGGACGGAGCTCTCTACCGTTCGATGGAATTTACCGGCGAGGGACTTTCCTCGCTCTCTATGGCTGACCGCCTTTGCATTGCAAACATGGCTATCGAGGCAGGTGCGAAGAACGGTATCTTCGAGGTGGATGACATTACCCTTGACTACATCAGGGAGCACGGAGCCGCCGAACCGACCGTTTACAAGACAGACCCCGACGCGCAGTACGACGAGGTGATCGACATTGACCTCTCTGCAATTGAACCGACCGTTTCGTTCCCACATCTCCCCGAAAACGCAAAGACCTTCTCGGAGTTCGGCAACATTAAGATAGATCAGGTAGTCATCGGCTCATGTACCAATGGCAGGCTTGAGGATCTACAGGTCGCAGCGGAGATAATGAAGGGCAAAAAATGTGCGAAAAATGTACGTGTTATCGTCATTCCTGCTACTCAGCAGATATATCTTGACGCTATGGAGCAGGGTCTGTTGAAAATATTCATTGAGAGCGGAGCTGTAGTCTCCACCCCGACCTGCGGACCGTGCCTCGGCGGATATATGGGCATTCTCGCGGAGGGCGAAAGGGCAGTCACTACTACAAACCGCAACTTCGTCGGGCGTATGGGTCATGTGAAGTCAGAGGTGTACCTCGCAAGCCCCGCAACAGCGGCTGCAAGTGCACTGACAGGCAGAATAACAAGTCCGTGGGAGGTAAAGTAAGATGAAATACACAGGAAATGTAATAAAGTACGGCGACAATGTAGATACGGACGTTATAATCCCGGCGCGCTACCTCAATACGAGCGACCATGCCGAGCTTGCCTCTCACTGTATGGAAGACCTCGACAAGACATTCGTTTCGCGCGTTCAGCAGGGCGACATCATTACGGCAGGTCAGAATTTCGGCTGCGGCTCATCGCGTGAGCACGCTCCTATTGCTATCAAGGCAAGCGGTGTCTCACTCGTCATCGCCAAGAGCTTCGCCCGTATCTTCTACCGCAACTCTATAAATATCGGACTGGCTATCGTGGAGTGCCCTGAGGCTGTTGACGGCATCTCCGAGGGCGATAAGGTCGAGGCAGACCTCGACAACGGCGTTATCCGCAACCTTACAACGGGCGCGGAGTATAAGACTGCGCCATTCCCCGAGTTCATTCAGAAAATAATCGAAAACGGCGGACTTATGCAGTCTATCGCCGACGGAGCGATAAAGTGAATTTCGGGATCAGGGATTCGCAATTATAAAAGCTTGGAGGATAAATATGGAATACAATATCGCATTGCTTAAAGGCGACGGAATAGGTCCTGAGATAGTGGACAGTGCCGTTGCGATACTGGAAAAGACTGCTGACAAATTCGGTCACAAATTCAACTTCACTCCCTACCTCATAGGCGGCTGCGCTATCGACGCGGCGGGAGTTCCGCTTCCGCAGGAAACCGTAGACGGCTGTCTTGCGTCCGACAGCGTACTGCTCGGAGCAGTGGGCGGTCCTAAATGGGACGATCAGCCCGGCGACAAGCGTCCCGAAAAGGCGCTTCTCGGTATCCGCTCTGCCCTCGGACTTTATACGAATCTTCGTCCGGCAAAGCTCTATCCTGCGCTGAGAGCGGCTTCTCCGCTGAAGGACGAGATAGTCGGCAAGGGATTCGACCTGATGATAGTCCGCGAGCTCACGGGCGGAATCTACTTCGGCGACCGCGGCTACCGTGAGGGAAGGTACGGTCAGGAGGCATACGATACCGAGGCTTACAGCGTCACCGAGATAGAGCGTATCGGCAGAGTCGCATTCGAGACCGCAATGAAACGCAGCAAGTGCCTTTGCAGTATCGACAAGGCAAACGTGCTCGAATCCTCGCGTCTCTGGAGAAAGACTATGCACGCTCTTTCCGAGGAGTATCCCGAGGTGCAGTACACCGATATGTTCGTTGACAATGCCGCCATGCAGCTCGTGCGCGACCCTCAACAGTTCGACGTTATCGTGACCTCGAATATGTTCGGAGATATCCTCTCTGACGAGGCTTCGCAGATAACCGGCTCGATAGGAATGCTCGCTTCGGCTTCTCTCGGCGCTTCAACGCGCGGAATGTACGAGCCTATCCACGGCAGTGCGCCCGATATTGCGGGTCAGAACAAGGCAAACCCCATCGCTACTATCCTTTCCGGAGCGATGATGCTTCGCTATTCGTTCGGACTCTCAGAGGAGGCAGACTGCATAGAATCGGCAGTCGATAAGGTCCTCAACGCAGGCTGGCGCACCGCTGATCTCATGGGCAGCGCTGAGGGGATATCCCTTACCTGCACGGAAATGACAGAAAAGATATCTGAGGTCCTATAATGAAGCAAGAACTTAAAAAGCTCAGCCTCGCGCTCGGCTCCGTTGCTGTTTTCAGGGGAGTTTTGGAGGATCCTGTCATTTCAGGAATGCGTATGCTCATCGCGGCGGCAGAGGGCTCTGAGACGAGCAGCATCATCGGGCAGTACGGCAGATTCGTCGGCACACTCTACGAGCAGACGGTCAATTTCAGCGAATATGTACTCAAGACCGTCTTGGAGGACGAGAACATATTCATAGTCCGGACAGCACGCGGCGGGGATATAGATGAATACATACTGGAGGCTGCCGAGAACGAGCTGCTCGTTTTGCAGGAGCTTTCGCGGCTCTCCCCTGAGACATTTACGGACGGGCTTGATTACAGCGGCTTTCTCCCTCAGTGGAGGGTGTGCAGCATAGACTTCCTCGCCGAGTATAAGCGGCGAAGGGCGAACATATCGCAGTTCGGCTACGGAAAATGGGCTCAGAGCAGTATGTTCACGCTCAGAGACGGCAGGATAGTTCCGCTTAGATATCCCGATCCGCAGCGGCTTTCGGAGCTTTACGGATATGAGCGCGAGCGCAAGGCTGTCGTGGACAACACGCTTGCACTTCTTGACGGTAAGCCTGCGCAGAACGCGCTGCTTTACGGCGACGCGGGTACGGGTAAGTCCTCAACGGTCAAGGCTATCGTGAACGAATACTCAGACCGCGGACTGCGTCTTATTGAGATAACCAAGGAGCAGCTGCGGGACATACCGCGGATAATCGGCGAAATAAGCGAAAACCCGCTGAAATTCATACTTTTCATCGACGATCTTTCATTTGCGGCGGGTGAGGACTGCTTCGGCGCGCTCAAGGCTGTTTTGGAGGGATCTGCTTCGGCACGCTCGTCGAACATGGTCATATATGCCACGAGCAACCGCCGTCACCTTGTGCGCGAGAGCTTCTCCGAGCGCGAGGGCGACGATATCCACCGCAATGACACGATGCAGGAGACTCTTTCTCTGTCGGCGAGATTCGGACTGCGCGTGAGCTTCGGCAGACCCGACAAAAAATCCTATACAGCGATAGCACGCGAGCTTGCGAGGTCGCGCGGGATAGAGCTGCCCGATTCGGAGCTTGACCTTAAAGCAGAGCAGTTCGCCTTGTCATCCGGCAACGGACGCTCGCCGAGAACGGCAAAACAGTTCGTAGATACACTCATCAATAATTCGTAATTCTTATATAGAATTAAAGGAGGCTTTCAATTGCTTACCCTTGATAAAATATACCATGCGAGATATGTTCTCAAGCCCGTTATACGCGAGACAGATATAATCAAGGCTCCCAAAATAAATCCCGAGGCGGATATCTGGCTGAAGACAGAAAATTTACAGATAACAGGCTCGTTCAAGGTGAGGGGAGCTTACTATAAAATGTCGCAGCTCTCCGATGAGGAGAAGGCGCGCGGAGTCATTGCGTGCTCTGCGGGAAATCATGCGCAGGGAGTTGCGCTTGCCGCTGCGAAAAATAATATAAAGTCCATAATATGTCTGCCCGACGGAGCTCCCATTTCAAAGGTCGAGGCGACAAAGAGCTACGGTGCGGAGGTGTGCCTCGTTAAGGGCGTTTATGACGACGCCTATGCCGAGGCGCTGCGTCAGCGCGACGAGCACGGCTACACCTTTATCCACCCGTTTGATGACGAGAACGTCATAGCGGGGCAGGGTACTATAGGTCTCGAGCTCCTTGAACAGCTGCCCGATATGGAAGCGGTGATAGTTCCCATCGGAGGCGGCGGACTCATCTCAGGTGTGGCTTATGCGATAAAAAGCCTCAATCCTGATATAAAGGTCTACGGAGTTCAGGCGTCGGGTGCTCCGAGTATGTACAACTCTGTAAAGGACGGAAAGATAGAGTGTCTCGGCGGCGTTTCCACCATTGCGGATGGCATTGCGGTAAAGGAGCCGGGAGAGCACACCTTTGACATCGTTTCAAAGTACGTTGACGACATTGTAACGGTCACGGACGACGAGATATCTGCCGCGATACTTGCGCTTATGGAGCAGCAGAAGCTCGTCACTGAGGGCGCGGGAGCAGTTCCCGTAGCTGCGGCAATGTTCAACAAGGTACCCATAAAGGGCAAAAAGACAGTATGCCTGCTTTCGGGCGGAAACATTGACGTTACCATACTTTCGCGGGTCATCAAGCGCGGACTTCTCATGTCGGGGCGGTCTTACTCAATGATGATAGAGCTCATCGACAAGCCGGGGCAGCTCATGGACGTTTCAAGGATAATCGCCGAGCTCGGAGGAAATGTCACCTCTATCCACCACGAGCGTGCGAACGAGGGCTCTGACGTGAACGGCTGTTACCTGAGAATAGTGCTTGAAACACGCAACTACGAGCACATTGAGCAGATAAAAAAAGCTCTCGCGGACGAGGGCTTCAAAATAGTATAAGGAGTGACAGAAATGATAAAAATTCACACAGAAAAGGCTCCCGCTGCAGTGGGACCATATTCACAGGCTATCGTCTCAAACGGAATGGTCTACACGAGCGGCCAGATCGCTATTGATCCCGTTACTAACACGGTAAAGGAGACCACTATCGAGGGTCAGACAGAGCAGATAATGAAGAACCTCGGCGCAGTCCTCGAGACCGCAGGCTCTTCCTTTGAAAAGGCGGTAAAGACGACCTGCTTTCTCGCGGATATGAACGACTTTGCGTCGTTCAACGAGATATACGGCAAATATTTTACCTCGCTTCCGGCACGCAGCTGTGTCGCAGTAAAAACATTGCCGAAGGGAGTCCTTGCTGAGGTAGAGGTCATCGCCGAAAGCAGCCTGTGATATCATAGCTGCTGCCTGATACATCAATAAAAAACAAAAAGCTGCCGTACAAATAAATGAACTGACCCCCAAAAGTTAGACAAACTTTTAAAAGAAAACTTATGCAAAGCGA
>CALEPT010000004.1 GCA_937910385.1 uncultured Ruminococcus sp.
GCGGCTTTGTGGCTGCTTTGCAGCCTGCAAAATGTACAATGTACATTTTGCAATATAGGCAAGTATATCAAGTGTTTTTGTCTACCTCGTGGAACTTCTTGAGATTTCCTATCTTTTCGTTGCGCTCGTCGAGCACCTTCTCGACCTCCGACCATTCGAGTCCCTGATTCGCGCACAGCACCATTATGTGATAAAGAAGGTCGTTTATCTCGTTTTTAAGCTCGTCGTTGTTGTTGTTCTTCGCAGCAATAACGGTCTCGGTAGCCTCCTCACCAACCTTCTTGCATATCTTGTCAACGCCCTTTTCAAAGAGGTAGCAGGTGTAAGAGTTCTCGGCAGCAGTGCCGCTCTCGAACTGCTTCTTGCGCTCCTTTATAACTTCAAAAATTTCCTCGTAAACTGTCATTATTCATTCTCCTCATTATTATAGATCTCATTGAAAAAGCAGCTGTAACTGCCCGTATGGCAGGCTGCACCCGTCTGCTCAACGTTGACGAGCAGCGTGTCGTTGTCGCAGTCACCGAAAATAGAAACCACCTTCTGAACGTGTCCGCTCGTCGCCCCCTTGTTCCAGTACTCCTGACGGGAACGGCTCCAGAACCAAGTATAGCCCGTTTCGAGGGTCTTTTTCAGACTTTCCTTGTTCATGTACGCGAGCATTAACACCGTTTTTGTGTTGACCTCATAGCATATCGCGGGTATAAGCTCGCTTTTTACAAAGAATTTATCAAGGTCATTCAAGTCTATTTTTACCATTTTTTCACTCCTTGTTAATTGGTCTGCCATCATCATCAAAACGGCTGACAAGACCCATTATAACAGCCGTCGCCGAGCAGCTCAGTGCAATGACTATGACTGCAAGTATCCCGACGGATAAAAGCACCGCCGCCGCATCGCTAAGTTGCCCGCTCAGCAGCATTGCTGCGATGACAGCCATAGATCCGCAAAAGCCGATCTTCAGCCATGCTCCACCGCATACCGTATTGGCATAGCTCCATGTATCATAGCTTTTTTTAGAGTGCGCGGTACGGATACCATACTGCATTTTCTCATCGCCCGGCGCACGAAACTTCATATAATATCCGCTCAAAATCGCTCCTATTGATATCAGGATATCGACTATCAGAAATATTTCCTGCATCTTGCCACCTCAAGTCCACAGCGACGTTATGAACATCGGCGAGCTTACGTCCGATTTTGTGAAGCCGCAGTTTTCATAGAACTTCATCTCTGCGTCATAGGCTATCACGATCAGCCGCAGGTAGTCCGCATACTTTTTCTTTATCATGTCCACGAGCGTGCGCCCGATCGTCTGTCCGTGGTGGTCGGGATCAACGAGCAGATAGTGTACGTATGCTGTCATCACACCATCGTCCATTGCGCATATCATACCGACGAGCGTATCGCCGTCCCACGCGCTGTATACCGTGGAGAAGCCTTTCATCGCCGCCGCAAGCTTTTCGGGATAGTGCCCCGATGACCAGTCAACCGAAAGGAACAGCCTTTCAAGTTCCTCACTCGTAAAGTCGTGAGTGTCTCTGTATTCTATCATATATTACCTCATATCCACCACTCGGGAGTTATCTCGCCGAGTGTGACAGTCCTGCTGCTTTCGCAGTCGCACATAATTTCGATGCTCTTGTAGCTATCGGGCATGAGCTGCACCATGAGCTCCCGGCAGGCTCCGCACGGAGCTCCGCTGCTGCCGTCGGGAAGTATCGCGAGCACGCGGTCTATCTCATACTCGCCATTCGTTACCATGTTGAAAATGGCGTTCCTCTCGGCGCAGATACCGAGCGTGGAACAGGTGTCGATACAGACTCCCGTGTAAATGCGCCCCGACTTCGAGCGGACTGTCGCAGAGACCTCTCCCGCTGTCACGTATTCGGAGATACGACGCGCATTGAATACCGCCTTTGCCGCCGCATACATCTCCTCCCATATCTTATCCATATTTCACCTCATGGTAACTCCGCGCTCGCGGCAGTAGGTCTTGACCTCCTGCACTGTCAGCTCACGGAAGTGGAAAAGCGAAGCCGCCAGAGCCGCAGTAGCTCCGGTTTTCTCGAACACCTCGTAGAAATCATTTATCTTCCCCGCGCCGCCACTGGCGATAACGGGTATCGAGCAATTGTCGCAGACCGCTTTCAGCATGGGGATATCAAAGCCTTCCTTTGTGCCGTCAGCATCTATGGAATTGAGACATATCTCTCCTGCACCGAGCTTCTCAATAGTATGCACCCAGTCGATGAGGTCGAGACCCATGTCAACACGTCCGCCGTTGATATACACAGTCCACTTGCCGTCGGAGACCTTTTTTGCGTCGATACCAACACAGATACACTGACTGCCGAAGATGTCCGCGCCGTCCTTTATAAGCTGCGGATTCTGCACCGCCTGAGAGTTCACCGATACCTTATCAGCGCCGGCACGCAGGGTCTCGCGGATATCGTCAACGGTCTTTATGCCTCCGCCGACTGTCAGCGGTACGAACACCTTTTTAGCGGTCTCGCGCACCACGTCAAGGAAGACTCCCCTGCCCTCGTAGGACGCGGTTATGTCGTAGAAAACTATCTCGTCGGCGCGCAGGCGGTTGTACTCCTCCGCGCACTCAATGGGGTCACCCACATCGCGGACTCCCTCAAAATTCACGCCCTTTACCACCTTGCCGTTGCGCACGTCAAGGCACGGGATTATTCTTTTTGCAAGCATTGTTTTCCTCCGTTTCCGAGCAGTCTGTTTCCTTACATTATCATATTTTTAATACATTCATGTCCGATATCAATAGCTCGTTCTAAAGTGTCAGCAATATGCTTATAATCGGGAATATCAAAATAATATACTGTGTCATCGGGTATATATTCATCTGAATACACACATTTTTCCTGAACAGATACTTCGTAATAATTATTTTTCTGATATACCCTGAATCTGTACTCCTTGTCATCGGAGTATCCTTCATACAGAAAAGTGCTGTTCATGGCTATTTTCCAGCATACTCAACAGCCTCGCGCAGGTCGAGAGTGCCCTTGTAAATGGACTTTCCGCAGATAGTGCCGTAGAGCCCCATTTCCTTGCAGGCGATAATGTCGTCCATGGTCTTGACGCCGCCGGAAGCTACGATGTCCGCACGCCCCTTCACAGCTTCATTGAGTGCGGCAAGCTGCTCGCGGTTTACGCCGGAGAGTGTGCCGTCCTTGGAAATATCCGTGAAAATGAAGCAGTGAACTCCTACCTCTATCATCTTATTGGCGAGGTCGATATAATGGACGTCGGAGCTTTCAAGCCAGCCCTCCGTCGCGACCATGCCGTTTACAGCGTCTATCCCTACAACTATTTTCTCGCTGCCGAAACGCTCCACCGCATCGCTCACGAGCTTGGGGTTTTTGAGAGCAACCGAGCCGAGTATGACCCTTGTTATACCCATTTCAAGATACTCCCTGATAGTCTCAAGACTGCGTATGCCGCCGCCGAGCTCGACCTTTAACGAGGTCTTTTCGGCAACGTCGGTGTATATCTTGGTATTGACGGGGCGGCCCTCCTTAGCGCCGTCGAGGTCAACCATGTGTATCCACTCAGCGCCCGCCTCCTCGAAGCTTTTTGCGGTCGCAAGGTAGTCCGAAGCGACCTTTTCCACCGTGGAGAAGTCTCCCTTGAAAAGGCGCACACAGTTTCCGTCCTTAATATCTATTGCAGGTAAAATTATCATATCATTGCTCCTTTTTTATAAGGTCAAGCATAGGCTCCAGATACTTCTTATCGGTCCAATCGCACTTTTTATCCTTTGCTTCAAGGAAAGGCTTTTCCCATGCACTTATAGTCGAAGGATCCTTTTTGTCCAGCATTTTTATGTACATCTTGCACATTGTCTTGTCAGCAAAACTCATGCCCTCAAGGTCCCACATTCCCTGAAAATAAAAACACGGTACATCAGCAAGGTCATCCTTGAGATTTCTCTTATTTATCATTTCAAGTATCTCATCATCATACGGAGCAGCTCCGCAGCAATAAACATATATCTTCTTGCCTTTAAGTTCATTTATATTCTTTTTCAGGAACGATATACCGGCAATTACCGATGCATAAACTCCGCCGCCAAGGATAATGATATCATGCTTTGCAACTTCTTTTATATCAGCCTTTTTAGTTTCGATAACTTCAAAGCCTGTTTCTTCCGAAAGCCACTGTGCATATTTTTTTGCTGCTCCGTATTTTGATTGGTAAAGTATTATTCCAGACATAATTTCCTCCGTTGATAATTATTATTTTCAGTTCATGCTCCGCCGAACCAATCCGCCGGTTACTCTGCATAAAGCTCCGAACCGCTGTTTGCGTCGAGCATGACCATTTCGGGAACTTCGTTTTCAAGCAGGATACGCCAAGCCAGACTGCCTTCGTATATAACGAGCTCGGGGTCGGTCATCATCTCGCAGCCGTACCTTTCCTTTATGAGTTCGGAAAGCTCATTTTCAGCTATTTCAGGTGTTGTATCGAGGTCGAGCTCTGATGCAAAATTATAAGAGACAATTAAATATATCTTGTTCCTGTCGTCATTGTAGACGGTCAGCGCGGCCATAGAGCCGTACACCGGTACGTCGTTATAATACCGGTCGAACTGATAGACAGTAGTTCCACTTAACGGGATGCCGACCGTGCCATTGGGTACCAACGTGGAGATCACCTCCTCGCCGCCGAGCAGCTCCGCGAAGGAGGCGACCGCCTTATATGCGTCATCGTAGTTATTGACCTCAAACGGCATGATATAATCCTGAATGGCGTGAAGCTGAGTTCCCGTGTCAAGATCATAGCAGCTTATTCCTGCGCCCGAGCTGATGATATCCTCCTCGGTTATCTGCTCGGGTAGAGTGAAATTGCTCTTTATTTCTATCGTGCCGGCCGCGCGCTTTGCCTTTATCTTTATCGTATATTCGCCCGAGGTCTCGGCTGTATAGACATAATCATTGATATTCTCAATATTACTCATTTTATAGCCAGTGTCCTCGCCGGATAACGCAATGCTTATCGCGACCTTGCCCTTTGTTATATCAGCATTTACGGTGAAGCTGTCACCCTCCTGCATATCGCGCACAAGACTGTCCTCGCCGCTGAAATACGTGAAATCTGCGGAGTAGTAGTCGGGATTGTTGACCCTGTTGCCCTTGAAATTTCTGCCCTTTCCGCATGATGAGATAATTGCTGCTAAAGTCATTGCTGTGACTGTTATTAAGATTATTACTGATATTCTTATTTTCATTTTATAAGCTCTCCGAAATTTCTTAGTATTTGAAGTCCCGTATCTCCCGATTTTTCAGGGTGAAACTGTGCTCCGTAGACGAAACCTCCGTCGTATACGAGGGCAGGCACTCTGCCGCCGTACTCAACATATGCGGAGATATTTTCGTCCGCGCACTCCGCCTTGTAGGAGTGTACGAAATAAACATATTCATCGTCGCCTATCTCATTCATCAGAGGGCAGTCGTTGAGCTTTTCAAGCTTATTCCAGCCCATGTGCGGGATTATCAGATCGGGAGACTCCATTTTCCGCACCGCGCCGTCGATGAGTGCAAGTCCGCCGCATTCCTCGAACTCATATCCCTTAGAAAATATGAGCTGCATTCCGAGGCATATCCCGAGGAACGGCTTTTTTGCGGCTTCCTCCTTTATCGTATCAACAAGCCCCGACTCTGCAAGCTTTTCCATTGCCCACGGAAACGCTCCGACTCCCGGCAATATGACCGCGTCCGCATCCCTTACGGACTTCTCGTCCGAGACAAGTGCGCTCTCCAGTCCGAGATGGTCGAGCGCATTTTTCACGCTGAAAATATTGCCCGCGCCGTAGTCAATAATAGCTATCATCACAGAACTCCTTTCGTGGAGAGCGTCGAACCGTCCGTGTTATGGGCGACTGCCGTTTTCAGAGCGTGCGCCACTGACTTGAAGGCAGCCTCGCACTTATGGTGATCGTTGCTGCCGTAAAGGAGGCTTATGTGCAGTGTCATGCCTGAATTAAAGGCAAATGCGCGGAAGAACTCCTCCGTCATGCACAGGTCATAGTCGCCGCAGCTCTGATTTGTAAAATCGCAGTTGAACACAAGGAACGGTCTGTTGCTGAGATCGAGGCTTGCCATAACGAGACTTTCGTCCATAGGTATATATGCGGTTCCGTAACGGACTATGCCCGATTTGTCGCCGAGAGCCTGTCCCAAAGCAGCTCCGAGCGCTATTCCTGTATCCTCTACTGTATGGTGACAGTCAACGTTGAGGTCACCCTTGACATGAATGCTCATGCTTATGCCGCTGTGAACTGACAGTGCGGTGAGCATATGGTCAAAAAAGCCTACTCCGGTATCAATATCAGCTTTTCCTCTGCCGTCAAGAGCTACCTCTATGCAGATGTCAGTCTCTTTTGTTTTTCGGACAATACTGCCCTTTCTTATTTCCTTATTCATTTATTATTCCCTCCCAACAAAGCGCGGCTATGAGCTTGTCCATTTCGTTTGGTGTACCTATTGTTATGCGAAGGTAGTCCTTTATTATCGGCTTGTTCCACCAGCGCACATATATACCTCGCTTTTTAAGCTCGTTGAAAACGTATTCCGCAGATTTATGCGGAGGCTTTGCAAAAATGAAGTTGCTCTTTGAATCAGGGAAAGTGAAGCCCATATCAGACAACACATTCTTTGTGATCTCTCTCATTTCTACTATTTTATCAACAGTGCTGCGGAAGTACTCCTCGTCCTTTACAGCAGCAGCTCCGCAAAGCTGCGTGACAGTGTTCATCGTGTACGAATTTATCGAGAACTTTACGTCGTTCATGTATTTTATAAGCTTCTCGCTTCCCATTGCGTAGCCTATCCTCATGCCCGCCATCGAGCGCGACTTGGAAAAGGTCTGTATCACGAGCAGATTGTCATATTTTTCGATGAGCGGCAGGCAGCTCTCGCCGCCAAAGTCGATATATGCCTCGTCAATCATCACGACCGAATCGGGATTCGCGCGGACTATCTCCTCTATCATGCCCACACTTTCGAGGACTCCCGTTGGAGCATTCGGATTCGGGAAGATAATACCTCCGTTCGGCTTTTTGTAATCCTCAGGATCTATAGTAAAGTCGGGGCGCAGCGGCTTCGTCTCGTAGGGTATTCGGTAAACGTCAGCCCACACGTCATAGAATGAGTACGTGATATCGGGGAAAAATATCGGCTTTCCCGAATTGAAAAAGGTCAGGAACGCCATTGAGATAACGTCGTCCGAGCCGACTCCAACAAAGACCTGCGAAGGCTTAAGAGCGTACCGCTCCGCTATCGCATTCACGAGTATCTCAGCGTCGGGTGTGGGATAAAGTCTCATTCGCGAGATGTCGAAGCCGTCGAGTATTTTCTGTACCGCAGGAGACGGCGGATAAGGGTTCTCATTCGTATTAAGCTTGATTATGTCCGTTTCCTTTGGCTGCTCACCGGGAACGTATGGAACGACCCTGCGGACGTTTTCCTCCCAGCTGTTGTTCATATTTATCACTCCTAAAATAAACAGCTACAGGGCGGTAGTGAAAACCGCCCCATTGCGTCAATCTTCAAATCTTACCTTTATCGCATTTGCGTGAGCTGTAAGCCCTTCACGCTCGGCAATGAGAACGATATCGTCCTTTGCCTCGCGCAGAGCCTGCTCGGTATAGTAGGTGTAGCTTGTTCGCTTGGTGAAGCTTGCCACGCCGAGCGGCGAGAAAAAGCGCGCAGTTCCGCTCGTGGGAAGAACGTGATTCGGTCCCGCATAGTAATCTCCGAGAGGCTCGGAAGCATAGTTGCCGAGGAATATCGAGCCTGCATTGTCAAGGCTTCCCAGAAGCTCGAACGGGTTTTCCATGAGTACCTCAAGGTGCTCGGGAGCTATCCTGTTGGCAAGCTCAACACACTTTTCACGGCTGTCCGCAATGATTATCGCGCCGTAGTCCTCAATAGACTTTTCGATTATGTCCTTGCGCGAAAGGTACTGCTTCTGGCGCTCTATCTCAGCGATAGTTTCATCAGCAAGCTTCTCGCTCGTCGTCACCATTATCGCTGAGGCGAGAACATCGTGCTCTGCCTGAGACATAAGATCTGCCGCAGTAAATTTGGGGTCTGCGGTATCGTCAGCGATGACAAGTATCTCGCTCGGTCCTGCGATCATGTCGATATCGACAACGCCGTAGAGAAGCTTCTTTGCCGTCGCGACATAGATGTTTCCGGGGCCTACTATCTTGTCGCACTTTGGTATCTCCTCCGTACCGTATGCGAGAGCGGCAATAGCCTGAGCTCCGCCCGAGAGGAAAACTCTGTCCACTCCGCAGATAGCTGCCGCAACGAGGATATCCTTGTTGGGAGTGCCGTCCTTCAGAGGCGGAGTCACCATGATTATCTCCTTTACGCCTGCTATTTTAGCGGGAACTGCATTCATGAGCACACTCGACGGATAAGCAGCCGTGCCTCCGGGGACGTAGAGTCCTACCCTTTCAAGTCCGCGGATACGCTGTCCGAGGATAACGCCGTTCTCCTTTGGCGCGATGAAGCTCTGCTCGACCTGACGGCTGTGGAAGTCCGCAATATTAGCCTGAGCATTCAGCAGAGCGTCCACAAAATCCTGATCCGCCTCGGTAAGAGCGTCATTTATCACGTCCCTTGGAACTTCATAGTACTGCGGCAGACTTCCGTCAAATTTCAGCGTGTAGTCCTTGACCGCGCTGTCGCCGTTTTCCTTTACATTTTCTATTATCGCAGAAACGACCTCGGTGACCTTTTTATTGGTCTCGCCGCTTCTCTTTTCAAGATCATTCAGAAAAGCGGTCTCGTCGATACCGTTTGCATATATCTTCTTCATCACAGATTCTCCTCTATAAGTTTGATAAGTCCGTCAATTTCCGCGTGGCGCATTTTAAGACTGACGGTGTTGGCGATAAGTCTCGCAGAGATAGGAGCTACATCCTCGATCACTTCAAGTCCGTTTTCTCTGAGAGTTGTTCCCGTCTCGACGATATCGACTATACCGTCGGCAAGCTCAAGCAGCGGAGCAAGCTCGACCGAGCCCTCTATCTTGATTATTTCAGTGTCCATACCCTTTTTCTCAAAGAAGCGCCTTGAAACGTTGGGGTACTTCGTGGCGATGGTCTTGATACCGTAGCCGCTGTAGAAGTCGTAACCCTTTTTAGTTGCGAGGGCGAATTTGCACTTTCCGAAGCCGAGATCAACAAGCTCGTAAAATTTACCGTGCATTTCCATTATGGTGTCCTTGCCTACCACACCGAGGTCGCATACTCCGTGCTCCACGTATGTGATAACGTCGTTTGCCTTTGCAAGAACTACCTCTAAATTCGCGTCGGGTACAGGGAGAATGAGCTTCCTGCCCTTATCGCGGACTGCCGTGCAGTCAAAGCCGAGCTTTTCGAGAAGTCCGACTGTGTCTTTTTCGAGCCTGCCCTTTGTAAGAGCAATTCTTATGGGCTTGTTCATTCCTCCTGACCTCCCTTAACTTCATCATCTATGACGACTACCTTTGCTATTTTCTTTTCCATTGCATACTCCCTGACGCTTTCGAGGTCGTCAAACAGTGCATTTTCAACAATAATTCCCTGCTCGCGCAGCTCCTGTGCAGCTTTGAGTGCAGCTACTTCGCAGCCCGTCTCAGCATAGACTATCACGTCCGGTCTGGGAATTGCCGGAAGAACTCCCTTTTTCTCGATGACCTTTGCAATGCCGTTTACATTTACCGCAAAGCCCACAGCAGGTATATCATAACCAAACTCGGATATGAGCTTGTCGTAGCGGCCGCCCGAGATGACTTCCTCGCCGTGTCCTTGCAAATATCCCTTGATGATAAGCCCCGTGTAGTAGTCGGTCTTGTTGACAAGTCCGAGATCCACGGTGATAGAGCCGTCGTTTCCGCATATCTCGCAGGCGTCGGTGTAAATGTCTTTCAGCTCGTCGAGAATACGCTTGATGCTCTCGTCATGCATGAGAGCTTCAGCCTTTTCAAACACCTCTTCTCCTCCGAAAAGCGAGGGGAGCTTTTTGAGCGCAGCGGTTATCTGATTATCGCCCAGAGAATCGAGCATATCGTTGAGCGCAGGGAAATTCTTATTCTCAATGAGTTTGCGTATGCGCTCCTTGTCGCGATCGGAGGCTTCAAGCCTGCCGACGAGCTCCTTGAAAATGCCGATGTGTCCTATCTCGAGTGAGAATTCCATGCCGAATGCTCTGAGAGAGTCTACTGCGGTAGAAATGACCTCTAAGTCTGCCATTTTAAGCTGTGAACCAATGAGCTCGATACCTGTCTGGACTATTTCGTCGCTCCTGCCCTTTAGTGCGGGCTCGGTGCGGTAAACTGTCTGGTCATAGCACAGCTTCAGCGGCAGAACTGCGTCTCTGAGGCGTGTTGCTACGACCCTTGCGATTGGCATGGTCGAGTCAGGGCGCATTACCAGAAGTCTTCCCTTGCTGTCGGTCAGCTTATAGAGGTTTTCCTGCGGAAAATATTGCGAATTGAGATTAAAAACGTCGAAGAACTCCAGCCCCGGAGTTATCATCTCGCAATATCCCCTGCTTTTGAAGAGGCTCAGAAGAGTATTCTCTATATCACGTCTCACTATGCATTCCCCGAAAAGCAGGTCTTTAGTGCCCTCGGGAGTTATAAGGTCGTAATTTCTCATAAGCTATCTATCCTTTCAAAATATAGCTGTGGCTTAGCAGACAACAGGGTAAGCTTCGCTTTAGCCTGCTAACATGATAATATGATAACATATTACTACAACAAAGTCAAGTCAAAAAAGCGAAAGCTGTGCAGAATCGGGTAATTCACCAAAAGCTCCTATGCTTTTGAGCATATCTATTGTGGTTTTTGACGCACCGCTCATCTCCTGAAACTCCTCTACCGAAATAAATCCGCCCTTCTGTGCAGCCTCGTATATTCCCATAGCAGCATTCTCTCCTACACCGGACATAGCCGAAAACGGTATTCTCAGCTTTCCGTCCTCGACAAGATAATCCACCGCGTGTGACTTCATGAGGTCGATCGGCAGGAATTCATATCCGCGCGAGAGCATTTCATTCGTTATCAGAAGTATATCATAAAGGTCACTTTCCTTTTTAGTGCGGTCGTTTCCGAGCGCGGCGATCTCCTCTATTCTCGCGCGGACTGCACTCTTACCCCTGACGGCAAGCTCTGCATCGAAGTCCTCGCCTCTGACAGAGAAATATGTCGCATAATACTCGAGCGGACGGTGCAGCTTGAACCAGCCCAGCTTTATTGCAGCGATAACGTATGCCGCAGCGTGAGCCTTCGGGAACATATACTTTATTTTAAGGCAGCTGTCGATGTACCATTGCGGCACATCGTGGTCGAGCAGCATTTGTATTATCTCGGGTGTGAATTGCTTGGGCGCTTTTCCTTTTCTTGTCCACTCCATTATCTGGAACGCCATTTTCGGCTCTACGCCCTTGTAAAGCAGATAAGTCATGATACTGTCTCGCGTTCCTATTACCTCGGAAATTGTACAAGTTCCGCTGTCAATGAGATCCTTTGCGTTACCGAGCCATACGTCCGTTCCGTGGGAAAGACCCGATATCTGCAAAAAGTCGCTGAACTTAGTCGGCTTGGCGTCAAGCAGCATCTGTATCGTGAAGCCCGTACCCATTTCGGGTATACCGAGACTTCCCGTCTTGCAGTAAATGTCCGCAGGGGTCACTCCGAGCACCTCACAGTTGGTGCACATTTTTATAACGTCGGGGTCGGAGGTAGGAACGTCCTTTATCTTTATGCCCGTTAAGTCTTCAAGATGCTTGTAGAGCGTCGGCACAACGTGACCGAGCTCGTCGAGCTTCAATATAGTATCATGCAGCGAGTTGAAGTCAAAGTGAGTCGTTATGACCTCGGAATCCGCAGAATCTGCAGGGTGCTGAACGGGAGTAAAGTCATAAACGTCGTAATCCGACGGCACAACGACCATTCCGCCGGGATGCTGTCCGGTAGTTCTCTTGATACCGGTGCAGCCTATAGCAAGGCGGTTCATTTCGGCATTATTCAGCGTCACGCCGTTATCCTCGCAGTACTTTTTCACGTATCCGTAAGCTGTCTTGTCGGCAACGGCAGAGATAGTTCCCGCCTTGAATACATTGGATTTGCCGAAAAGCTGCTCGGTATATCTATGTGCGTGCGACTGGTATTCGCCCGAGAAATTCAGGTCAATATCAGGCACCTTGTCGCCTTCAAAGCCAAGAAAGACTTCAAAGGGAATGTCGAAACCGTCCTTGACCAGGGGACGGCCGCAGATGGGGCAATCGCGATCGGGGAGATCGACGCCTACGTGGTATTTCTTCTTGTCCACGTCAAAGAAGCCGTGATGACAGTAGATGCACCTGTAATGAGGCGGGAGGGCATTCACCTCGGTGATGCCGCACATGCGCGCGACCAGAGAAGAGCCGACAGAACCTCTCGAACCCACCAGATAGCCGTCCTCGAGGGACTTGGAGACCAGCTTCTCTGCGATTTTATAGAGCGTGCAGTAGCCGTATCCGACAATGGATTTGAGCTCCTTCTCCAGACGTTTCAGCACGATGTCCGGCAGCGGATCGCCATATAGCTCCTTGGCCATGGACCAGGTCATGTTCTGAATGTTGTCGGCGGCGTCCTCCCACAGAGGCTGGAAGGTATCCTCATCCTTGGGATGCTTGGGGAAGAGCCGCAGAGGCTCGACCATATCCGCAATGCGCCGGGGATTGTCAATGACGACCTCATGACACTTTTCCGGCCCCAGATAGCTGAATTCTTCCAGCATTTCGTCGGTCGTCTTAAAGTACAGGGGCGGCTGGTTGTCACAGTCCTCATAGCCCATGCCGGCCTGAATGATGGCCCGGTTGATGGCATTGTGAGGGTCCAGAAAGTGAACGTCGCCGGTGGCTACGACGGGCTTGCCGAGTTCTTCACCGAGTCGGACGATTTCCCGGTTCAGGTCCCTGAGCGCATCCTCGTCGGGTACCTGGCCCTCACGGATCAGAAACGCATTGTTGCCCACCGGCTGGATTTCGAGATAGTCGTAGAATGAACCGATCTCCCGGATCTGTTCCCAGGGATCCCGCTTGAGGATCGCCCGGTAGAGTTCCCCGGCTTCACAGGCGCTGCCGATGATGAGCCCATCCCGGTATTTTGCGATTTCCTTGCGCGGCATGTGAGGGCGGCGGCGGAAGTATTCCAGATGGGAAATGGAGACCAGTCGATTCAGATTGACCAGCCCTGTCTGGTTTCTGGCCAGCAGGATGATGTGATAGCTTTCGCCGATGGAACCGCCCGGCAGCCCGGGGTCCAGCTCGTCAAGGTGGTGCATGCCCTTTTCTGCGCAGGCCTCATACATCTTGGCCAGGCACTGGGCTGTGGCTGTGGCGTCATGGACGGCACGGTGCGCATTTTTCAGGCTGACCCCGAGCTGTCGGCACAGACTGCCGAGTTTGTGGGTCTTCATGTCGGGATAGAGCTTGCGGGCCATGGCGAGAGTGTCCAGAATGGGCCCCTGCCAGGACAGGCCCAGCCGCTGCAGTTCCGCATGCATCACCGCGCTGTCAAAAGCCGCGTTGTGCGCTGCAATGGGTGCATCCCCGATGAAGGATAGGAGCTTGGGAAAAACGGCGGCCGCATCTTCCTTGTCGGCGAGCATGTTGTCGGTGATGCCCGTCAGGGAGGAAACCTTCGCGGGTATCGGGATGTGTGGATTGATCAGGATGGACAGACTGTCTTCGATGGTGCCGTGAACCAGGCGCACGGCACCGATTTCAATGGCGCGGCAGGTGCCTGTGTTCAGGCCTGTCGTCTCAAAGTCGAGCACGACGATGGGCTCGTCAAAGGGACGATGGGCAGGATTGCGGACGATCACCGGATCGTCGATCAGATAGCCTTCGCAGCCGGGAATCAGCTTGATCCTGCCCTTGGCGGCCCGGAAAGCCGCCGGAAAGGACTGCAGCACCCCATGGTCCGTCACGGCGATGGCCGGATGCCCCCACTTCACCGCCCGATCAATCAGGTCCCCTACCGGGGTCAGGGCGTCCATGGTGGACATGTTGGTATGCAGGTGCAGCTCCACACGCTTGATCGGTGCATCATCGGTGCGGCGGTTCGGGGTATAGCTGTTGATCGCGGTCGGCTTGATGACAATATCGCGGTCGTAATCATCGTAGCTGACGGAGCCATAGATCAGCAGATTGGCACCCTTTTTGCAGTCACCGAGGGGGAAGTCCTTGAGCTTTTGCTCATCGAGAAAGAGCTTGACCAGCACGCTGCCGGTGTAGTCCGTGACCGGAAATGTCAGGAGCGTTTTGCCGTTTTTGAGCTGACGGGAATCCGGCTTGCCGAAGACCTCGACTGCGATTGCAAATTTCTTTGCGCTGCTTTCAAAGGTATTCTGCGCGGCGCTGACTGCCTGTGAAACCGGCACCGGCTTTTCCTTAATCAGTCTGCCGTAGAGCACGCCAAGCGATTTCTTATCGGGAATATCGGGTGCGACCGGCTGCACATCGGGCTGAATGCTGGAAAGTGAGGCAAATTCCAGTGCCTTGTCATTGTCCTCTGCTTTGGGTGTATAGATCGGCTCCGGAAGCTTATCCGATTCCTGTAACCCCTCCGGAAGGGTAATTCCGCAGACCGTACCATCCTTCTGATAGCTTGCCCAGCCGCTTCCGGTAATATATCCACGCACGATACACTCAATCGGAAGCATCTCCAGCTTCCGGCACATCATACTGTTGCCGTCGAACTGCG
>CALEPT010000005.1 GCA_937910385.1 uncultured Ruminococcus sp.
TTTGAGTACGCTGTGCAGTTGATATTGTTTTTCATTTACATCTTCCTTTCAAATTGACAATAGCTTTTGAACGAATGATGTCAAGAGTTGTCCGGACGTCTTAACTGTGTTCAGTATACACGCTCTCTTGACAAAAGTCAATAGATATAGTATACTATCTCTACCGAGTTCAATCTATAATCTATTTTTATGAACAAATTGTAAACTTTTAGTTTTCGGCTATTTATACAGCTGTTTTCAAATCAAATCGCAGTGTTATGCACTCTGACGAAATAGAACACTATTTCTGAAAGGAGTTATTATGTTTGAGATAGAAGCACACTACCATGACAGAAAAATATATCTTTCCGACGGCAGAGTTTATCCGCTCGGAGAGATACTTCTGCGCTATTTTTCAATGAATTTTTATGACTTAGGTGAACTGTTTGACGTATGTGAACGTGCAAAGTCTGAGCTGAACATCAGTTCCTTGTTCTGTCCTGCTGACATAGGAAAGTGTGCACAGGAAATAGAATTCACATACGACAGCATCATGGACATTGCGAAGTCGCTTCCACCCTATGACACAAAGCATTTCAGACACGGTCTGCTGAGAAATCTGTTCGCATACTACAACGACATCTTTGACGAGCCTTTCTATGAGGACTCTGAGTTTGAAGTCGATGACTACAATGAACACTTTGTCAGTGCAGAGAGCACTCCTGTGTCCTATGAGGAAATGTATATCACAGAAGATTTGAACGAACTGCGAGCATTATCTGATTACGAATTTGACAGCAAGAAAGTTTTCAGCAACTACGAGAACAGAAAAGACGCTGCTGACTTCGCAACTTGTATCGAGCAGATGACGAACGAGTTCTCAACTTTTATCGAGGACATTATTCGCGTAAAGAAAATCTTTATGCCGTTCGTTGACGAGCTTTGTGACCACAACAGTTACCCGACAACTCAAAAAGTAATTGATACTTTTCAGCGTTATACAAGCATTGTTTCAAGCGGCAGTATGTGCATGGGACACACAGTTATCGAGACGAAAAAAGGTCCCATACTCTGTGAGACTTATCGTTTCACATCGCTGGGAGCCTTTCTATATTTTGAACTGTTCAAGTGCATCGAAGAAAAGTTTATGCCAGTCCGCTGTAAGAACTGCGGACGCTGGTTCATCATGAAGCATACGACTTTTTCTCATTACTGCAAGCGCCTTATCAGCAGTGATCCACCCAAAACCTGCCGCGATATTTCTATGAGCCATACATTCAAAGATAAGTTGAAGAACGATCCGGTGTGGGAGATATATAACCGCGGCTACAAGCAGCACTACGCTCGCTATATGAAAAAGAAAATGAGCAAATCACAGTTCGCTGAGTGGGGTGAATACGCTATTGAGCTGCGAACTAAAGCTGCTGATGGTGAGCTGGAGATGGAGGAGTATCAGAAGCTGATTAGGATTTAGTACGCATTTTGTTTTAACAAAGTTCTTGATCAAACCGATGTGATGGAATATTGCTCTTCATTAACAAGTCCGTCTATGAAATCGCGTGAGATCATACATTAAGATTTTATTTCTGTCATTTCCATAGCATTCAAAGTATTATCCCCAAAGTGACATATATATTTCAATAATATCGGTTCTTTTTACCTCTTTGATCGTATTAGCAGGACTTCCGCTTGCAATTGCGTCATCTGTCATTTTTTCAATATATGAAAAAAACTCAGATCTATTGATACCCTGCTTTTCAAGTGATGGTACTTCACATACTTTAATTAGTTCCCTGAGGATTGAAATAAATGACTTTGCGGCCTCAACATCGCTATCGGATCTGTCAGCAGCACCAACTGTGCGTCCAAGCTCCGCAAATTTTTCAAAGGCACCGTCCAGAGCATAATTCATACATCTTTCAAGAAGCATGGCATTTGAAAGTCCATGAGGGACATGGAAAAGAGCTCCTATCGGTCGGCTCATTCCATGAACTATAGTGACTGACGCATTATTTATAGCAATTCCTGCTTCGAGTGCCGCTATAGACATCTGCTCTCTTGCCTCCAGATCGCTGCCGTTCTGATAAGCAGCAGGAAGATATCTGAAAATACGCTTAACTGCGTCCAATGCTAATGTATCGGTAAGCGGTTGAGCGTTCCTCGAAGTGTACGACTCAATAGCGTGGGTTAGTGCGTCAAGCCCAGTCGAGGCAGTCACTGATCTTGGCGAGGAGAGCGTAAAGATCGGATCTACTATGGCAATGTCCGGAATAAGAACGTTTCCTTTCAGGAGCATTTTTATTCCAGCTGCGCTGTCAGTAATAACTGTAAACTGTGTAGCCTCCGAGCCCGTTCCGGCAGTAGTAGGAATTGCTGCCATAGGAGGCATTCTTCCTCCTATTTCTACTCCCATGTAATCTGAGATGCTCCCTCCGTTTGCAGCAATCACAGCAATAGCTTTCATAGAATCAATGGGACTTCCACCTCCTATTGCAATTATATGATCGCATTTCTCATTTCGGTATATGTTTACACCTGCGTTAATCATTTTATCGTCAGGTTCGCCGGTAATGCCGTTAAAAACAGTATATCCTATCCCATTTCGTTCGAGCATTTTAATAACGCTCTCAAAACAATTCAGCTTTGAAACGTGTCTGCCAGTTACAATAAGAGCTTTTGTGCCCATTGAACATAAATCGCTTTCAGCCTTTTCAAGGCAGTTAACGCCCGTGTAGATCTTTCGCGGGACTCTGAATCCTGCACTCATTATTATACCTCCTTAGTCATACATTTCCCCGCCTTTAGGCAGGGAAACAGCATAATAAGATGTAACATCAGTTCTTATCAGCCTTCAGCACTGCATTGAGCATAACCGTTGCACCTTCGGTACAATGCTCTACAGATGAAAACTCAGGCTCACAGTGTGAAAGACCGTCCTTGGACTGAACAAATATCATGGTCGTCGGAAGCATATATGCAGCGAACTGTGCATCATGTCCTGCGCCGGAATGGATATACTGATGACTGATACCACATTCCTCTGCAGCTTCTTTGACATATCCGACGAGAGTTTTATCCCAGTATACGGTATCTCTGTTCCATGCTTTTACGACCTCACACGTGCAGCCGGACCAGATCCTGTCTGCACAGCTTTTTACGATAGCAAGTACCTTCTCAAGCACCTCTGATTTTTCGTGCCTTGCATCAAATGAGAAGTCAAAGAAATCAGGAACACAGGTGTGTACGCAGGGATGACATACCACCTCACCGGTCGTGTAAACAAGATCGGAATATCCAAGTTTGTCGATCTCCTCATGCAAATAGGCAAGAGCCTGAGCAGCAGCAAGAAAAGCGTCCTTTCTCTTAGGCATGGGGAATGTACCGGCATGTGTCGTTTGTCCATAGAATCTCAGGCGATAGTTGAACATTCCAAGTACACAGTCCACAACTCCGATATCATTGCCTGCATCTTCAAGGATCGGACCCTGTTCAATATGTGTTTCAAACATATAGAGGTAATTATCAGGGCTGAGACGATACTTTTTATCTCCCTTGAAACCCGATCTGTCAAGTGCATCTCCAAATGTTTTTGTCGGATCAAGAATGCTCTGTGACTTCATCATATCCTCATACTTGAATTTGCTGCGGATATCGTCAGGCAGGTAATCATAGCAGACAATTCCTGAACACATCATAGCAGGGGGATATAGCGAGCCTTCTTCATTTGTCCAAATCATTGCAGTCAACGGATGTTTATGCGGGATATTCTCGGAAACTACAGTTTCCAAGACCTCCATTGCGCTCATAACTCCAAGAATACCATCATAATTTCCGCCGTTTTTTACAGAGTCACAGTGCGATGCCATAACTATTCGCTTTGCAGTTGGGTCGCTGCCTGGGATAGTTGCATACATATTAGCAACATCATCTATCTCGATAACTGCACCGATCGCTTCCATACGTTTCTGGAATTCATTTCTTGCCATTATCGCTTCAGGAGACAGAGAATATCGTGTGATGCCTCCATGACCTGCATCACCGTATTTGCTGAATGTAGTTATCTTATCTTCCATTCTTTTTTCGCTGCATTTATACATATTATTCTTCCTTTCGATGTTTTTTCTTGATACTATGCTGCTGTGGGACACGTATGCAGTTTTCAAGAAGCTCGATCACCTCAGACTCTGTTATGTAAAAAGCCTTTTCCTGCTTCGTGTCAAGTTCAAATACAAGCACAAACTTGACTTCCCAGTCATTGATGTAGACCTTAACAGTCTCTGCACCAAAACGTTCCTGTACAAGAGACCTTATTCTTGCGAAACCATACAGTATCCCGTCAGCCGGAATTTTGAAACTCAGTTTCTTGGCAGCATCTTTTTTCAGAGTTATCTCAACAGGAACTTCTGTTATACCACCTGGAACATCAAGCTGTTCATATAATACTGTCCTGAATATATCAGGGGTAATGAACTCTGACAGTTTACACTCAGAAACATCGCTGTAATGATTCTTAGCCATGAGACACGTCCTTTCGTTTATGCTTTTTCAGCCATTTCGTCAGCAATGAAAAGCACCTCGTCGACTTTGGCCATTTCCTCGCGGATCTGCTCAGGAGTGATTATCAGTGGAGGAGATATAAGTATCATATTTTCATGAGAGTAAGTCATGAACCCTTTCTCCTTGAGCAGACCGATCAGCTTCTTCATTTTTCCATCAGGATCTTTTCCGTATGGGACGAGCGGCTCACGGCTCTCCTTGTCACATACAAGCTCTATTGCAGAAAAAAGACCAATACATCTTACATCACCAACACTGCTATGTTTTTCCTTTAGAGTATAAAGGCACTCAGCAAGTGCGGCACCGGATCTGTTTACATTGTCAAGGATATTGGTATCTTTATAGAAATTAAGGCAAGCCACTCCCGCCGCACAGGCAAGCGGATGACCGCTGTAAGTAAGTCCGCACGACAAAAGGTGATCGTCAAAATAAGCTGCAATATCCTTGCTTACAACGACACCGCCAAGCTGAACATATCCACAGGTAATACCCTTTGCAAAGGTGACTATATCAGGTTTTACTCCGAAATTTTCAAATGCAAACATCTTTCCTGTACGTCCGAAACCAGCCATGACCTCGTCACATATCATCATGATACCGAATTCATCACATATTGAACGGACCCCCTGTAAATACCCGTCCGGAGGGATAATAACACCGTTTGAGCCTGTTATTGTCTCCATAACGATCGCCGCAACATTGTCTGCGCCCTCATAAATCACCTGTTCACGCAGCTTTGCAACATAGTATTCTGAGGCCTCTTTTTCAGTTTTAAAGGGTAGGTTATCACGATATATATATGGATCGAAGAACTTCACGAATCCGGGGGCTCCTGGTTCAAGAGGATAGCGTCTTGGTTCACCGGTGAGATTTCCTGCACCGTATGTTGAGCCGTGATAACTTCGGTAACGAGAAAAGACCTTCTGACGCCCTGTGAACATCCTTGCGATTTTTACAGCATTTTCATTTGCGTCAGCTCCGCCATTTGTGAAAAAGACTTTGCCCATATTGTCAGGCATAAGTTCAATTATCATCTTTGCAAGCTCTCCTCGCGGTTCACTGCCATAGGATGGCGAAAGATAGCAGTATTTTTCTGCTTGTTCCTTGATAGCATCGATTATCGCTCTGTTGCCGTGACCAACATTTAGGTTGACAAGCTGCGAGGACATATCAGTATAACGATTCCCGTCATAGTCCCACATATATATGCCGTCAGTTTTTTCGATCGGGATCGGGTCGAGTCCTTTTTGTTTTGACCACGATTGAAGATTGTATGTGCAGTGGTTGTATTTTATACTTTCTCCGCTCATTTTTTATTACCTCCGTAATTATTGTTATTTATATCAAGCACATCTTCAATAAGGTATGCAAGCATGAGCATATTTTTCATTTTATCATCAAGTTCATGGCCTATGATATCACGTATCGACTTTATCTTGTAGTTTACTGTGTTTCGGTGGACACCTGCAGCGGAAGCAACTTCATTTACACTTCCGTTGAGTTCAAGATAAGTCCGAAGCAGTTTACAAAGCTCGGAGCTGTGTTCAGCGTCATACCTGTGAAGCACACCAAGATTTTCTTTTGCAAATGATTCGAGTATTTTCACGTTCTTTATACCGAATATCAGCTTCATAGCGCCTATATCACGGTAAAATTCTACATTATTATTGTTTATCCTCGCAGTACCGATAGCAGCTTTAGACTGTGAATATGCCTCAGAAATACCGGTGAGACCGGTAACTTTGTCAGATACCCCGATATATGGATCAGCACCGGGAATCCCATCGATTATTGGTTTTAATGCATTGCAGAAAATATCGATCTCCTCATCAGAGCAATTCTGCTTGATAGCAATAAGAGCTCCTCCCTGTATAAACAGTGAAGACGGATATCTTGAACGTTTCAGAGCTCTCCAAAGCATCATATCAGATGTACGGACTATCTTTTCAGTGACAGCCTTGCCGTTTTTAATGATCTCTAAAGAGATCACTGTAAACTGATTATCACTTCTGAAGCCGGATCGTTCAAGCAATTCGCTGAATTCACCGGCAGAATCAGGATCCTTTATCAGAGCTCGAAATGCATCTGCCACTGTACTTTCGTGTTTTTCATTTGCAATTATCCTGCGGCAGAATTCATATGAAATATCTATTATCCTTGTTTCCCATGGGATCGTAAACAGTGGGAAACCATTCTGTTCACAGAATACTATTACTTGAGAGGGTACAGAAGTGATATATGGACCGATATTGAGTACAAGTCCCACTGCACCTTTTTTTCTCAGGCTTACGGTAAATTCTTTAAGCCATTCATTGCCTACATGACCGATGCCTGTAGTAAAGATCAGTTCGTTTCCATGCAGAAATCCAGGAACTTCGCTATCTTCGACCATGTGGACCCAGCGAACTGTGTTTTCAAGTCCTGCACTGCCTGCTATCAGTTTCATCTCATGATCCTTTTCAGCATTTGCACAAAGCTGTGAAAGCGAAATTGCCATTCAGATCACCTCTTTGGAATTCTTTTGTTTCTATCCGATATCGCATTTACAGGACATACCAGCATACACAGATGACAGCCTACACATTTACTTGCATGCAGAACAGCTTTTCCGCCTTTTATCTCGATCGCCTGATGTCCTCCGTCGCTGCATGAGATAAAGCATCTTCCGCAGCCGATACACTTTTTTCTGTCGAAAGCAGGATATATGATAGTGCGGCGATCAAGCTCATCAGCCGGAATTATGTTATTAACTGCCGCACCTACAAGCTGAGAAATACATTTTATTCCATGTGAGGACATATAATGCTTTGTTCCGGAGATCAAGTCCTCTATTATCCTGTAACCGTACTGCATCACTGCAGTTGTTATCTGTATATTTTTACATCCGAGAAGAATAAATTCAAGTGCATCATGCCATGTCTCTATTCCTCCGATACCGCTCAGTTCCATTTCTGAAAGTCTTTCACAATGAGCAAGGTCACTGATAAACCGTAAAGCAATAGGCTTAACAGCCTTGCCTGAATATCCTGATACAGCACATTTTCCACTGATTGACGGATAGCTTACAAGAGTATCAGTGTCTATACCGAGAATACTCTTTATCGTATTTATAGCAGCAATACCACTTGCTCCGCCTTCTGCTGCAGCTATGGCGGGGAGTTCAATATTGCCAATGTTCGGAGTCATTTTTGCAAGAACAGGTACATTAGTCGCAGAACTGACAAGTTCTGTGTAACGTTTGACAAGCTCCGGGTTCTGCCCGACATCTGAGCCGAGTCCATCTCCGCTCATGTGAGGACAGCTGAAATTACATTCAATAATATCAGCACCCGCTTCAGTGACAAGCCGAGCAAGTTTTACCCATTCAGCATTATTCTGTCCCATAATTGAGACTACAAGGATTTTATTTGGATAATTCTTTTTAAGCCGTCGGAATACCTCAAGATTGTAGCCGAGCGAGTGATCTGATATCTGCTCCAGATTTTTGAATCCGATGAACGGCGTGCCTTCTTTGCCGATAGCGTCAAATCGTGGAGAGACTTCCTCCGGAATAAGAAATCCTACAGTTTTGAAAACCACTCCGCCCCAGCCCATTTCAAGTGCACGGGCGCACATATCATAGTCACCTGCAACTATTGATGAAGAAAGGAAGAATGGATTTTCACAATGCACCCCACAGAAGTCTATCGAAAGATCAGGTGTATCTTCGATCTTCTTCGCATCAGGGAGCTTCATTACAAGCTCTCTGATACGGATAGGATGATCATAATGGATACAAGCATTTTCACATTCACCGCTGCATTCATGGCAGACAGCTTTGTCAATAAACTCTCCGGCAGCAGCTGTGTTTTCAAAACGGACAGCTCTGACTGCTCGCGCCGGATCACAGCTGCGGATGCAGGCTTCTGTGCAGGCTCCGTCCGCACAGAGCAGACAGCGTGCCGCCTCTTCGTTTATCCTGAACATATCAGAGCCCCCTTTTGTTACTTATTTAAGACTGCATTTCACAAATTTGCCCCAGCCCTTTTCTCCTACGAACTCACCATTATCATAGACAAGTTTGCCTCTGGAGTATGTCTGTACGGGATAGCCGTGAACTGTTATGCCCTCCCAGATAGTGTGATCACAGTCAGAGTGCATTTTATCATTTGTGATCGTAAAATCAACGGACGGATCGTAAATGACGATATCAGCGTCCTTACCGACTGAAATGCTTCCTTTATCCTTACAGCCGAATATTTTAGCAGGATTTGCTGAGCAAAGCTCTACAGCCTTTGTAAATGATATCTTGCCTTCGTTTGCTGCCGAAAGCATATAAGGATACATATTTTCGATACCTGCGCAGCCATTCGGTATCTTTGAAAAGTCGTCCTTGCCCCAGTCCTTTTCAGAAGACTGAAAAGGACAATGGTCTGTAGCTATAGTGTCGATATCACCGCGCTTAACAGCAGCCCATAAAGCCTGACGACTTGCTTCGCCTTTCATTGGAGGGGAGCACACGAAGTTGCGTCCGTCCTCACGCTTATAAACCTCACTTGTGAATTCAAGGTACTGCGGACAGGTCTCAGCATAGATCGGATACCCTTCATCCTTAGCCTTGGTCACAGCTTCAACACCCTGCTTATTGGCAAGATGCACTATGTAAAGCGGTGCACCGCTTGCTTTTGCCCACTGTATCGCTCTTTCATCAGCTTCTCCCTCAACAAATTCGGGACGCGACATATAATGATACCACGCACTTGTTTTGCCTTCTGAGAGATATTTCTCAGTCAGCATATTCACAAGCTCATTATTTTCAGCGTGTACCTCAATGAGAGCGCCGCACTCCTTTGCCTTTTGTAGCACCTGAAAGAACACGCCATCAGTAACACCGAAATCGTACACCATGAACACCTTGAAGGAAGGAACGCCAAAGTCAACACACTCTGCAATAGAATCCAGAAGTTCTCCGCTCACATCCTTTACTGCAACGTGATAAGAATAGTCCACAGCAGCAACAGGAGCACATAGTGCGTCACGACGTTTTACAGCATCGACCATTGTTTCTCCGAAATCCTGCAATACGAAATCGAATACAGTCGTCGTACCGCCGCAAGCGGCTGCTCGTGTTCCTACAAAATAGTCGTCCGATGAAATAGTTCCTCCGAATGGCATTGCAAGATGTGTATGTGCATCTATAGCTCCTGGAAGTACAAGCATTCCGCGGGCGTCAATAACATTTTCACAATCTGTTATGCTTATATTTTCAGCAATAGATACGATCTTACCGTCCTTTACAGCAACATCAGCACGTATAGTTTCATTTGCATTTATGATCGTGCCATTTTTTATTATAAGATCCATAACGCACACCTCTTATTTCTTATAAACAAGTACAAGACCGGATCTCTGATACACCTGAGCTATCTCAAGCAGATCCATACCGCCTGAATTAGCCGAAATAAGGTTTGATACCCATGTTACGCCAAAATCAACAGTTCCGTTGTTGACGGCTGTTGTTTCACCTATATCTCCGCCTCCCGAAACAATATCAACGCTTAGACCGACTTCATCATAGTATCCCTTGGCCTTTGCAACATAGTAACCCATGAACTGACACTGAGGAAGCCATTTCAGCTGAATGGAGACACTGCTTTTTTCCGGAGCTCCGAAGTTCCCGGAGATCGCATCGGTCCAGTAGGAGGTATCACGGATATCATCAAGCGTAAGATTCTGGAGCTTTGAAGCGGCAGAACTGTCATCGAGAGAAATATACTGCTTTGCAAGATCAAGCGTCTGCTGCATAGCCTCCTCGTCCATTTTGCCGTATTCATTAACAGCATTTCCGTCTGTGTCGGTCTCGACCAGCTTTTTTACCTCAGATGCCATATAAGCCTGATGCTCAGACGAAACGGAAGAACCTGCTTCAAAAACTATCTGAGCAGCTTCTTCGGGATTCTGACAGGCATATTCCCAGCCCTTCATTGAAGCCGAAATAAATGCCTTTACGGTATTGGGATTATTCTGAGCAAATTCCTTTGTACAGAACAGATTGTCCTCAAGCATAGCAACGCCTTCATCATTCATGTCAATGATGCCGACATTGTCGCCGTAACCATAGCCACCCTCGTAGCTGTTTTTGACAAGTCCGAGCTCGTTGTAGGTCATAGCCGAGGCGAGAGTGATGGAGCCGTCATCAAATCCGTCCATATCGAATGACTGTGAAAGGTATTCAGTTTTCTGACCGTATTTCGTGAGCAAAGCAAGGATCTCGTATTCATTTCCGAGTCCCCAGTTACCGACTTTTCCGGCTTGTGCCGCCGCAATTATCCTGTCACCGTCAGTTTCAGCCGAGCTTATATCAGCAGAAGCTCCTGAAGAATTGCTTTCTGAGCTGCCGCAGCCGGCAAATGCTGTACTCACTATTGCCATTGCAGCAATGATCGCCAACGTGTTTCTTAACTTTCTCATATTTATTCCTCCTTATTATTTCAACGGAATCATTTCCGCTTTCTAAGCGCTATGGTCTCTACGATCATAAGTACAATGTACATTGCTATACCTATGATACAGGCTGTAATTATGTATGCCCATGCAGTTGCATATTGTGCGATAAGAATATTTTCACGTATCTGTCTGCCAACTCCAATGATATATTCAGCAAAGTATTCACTTACCAGAGCTCCTATGACACTGCCGGGAACACTTACTCTAAGTGCGGTAAATATATATGGCAGACTATTCGGAAGGCAAAGTTTAAAGAATTCTGTTACCTTTCCTGCGGCATAGGTTTTCATAAGATCATCTGAAAATGGCGGCAGTTCCGTGAGCCCGCGATAAGCATTGACGCTCATTGCTGCCATGCTTGTGACAGTGACTACCAGCACCTTTGCGACCATACTGCGCACTTCTGCTTCTTCGCTGACATCTTTCGTCCAGTTAATGAAAACCGGAGCGAGTGCGACTATAGGAATTGCGTTGAATGCAGAAACGATAGTAAGACCACCGCTGCCATATTTGGGGAATACTGTTGCAATTATTGCAATAAAATATCCAATCAGTGATCCTAAAAGAAGTCCGAGAAGAGCGACCTTTACAGATGCTTGTACATTAAGCATTATCTTATCGCTGTTCTCATGCATGATGTGCAGTATTTTTGTAGGGTACGGCAATACATATTCATCAGTTTTCAGCAGCTTATGAAGAAATCCTGTCTGCCATGATATGATAACAGCTGCACCGAATAAAGTCGGATATATGACCGATCCAGCGGCAGTTTTCATATTGATCTTTTTCGGCATTTATCTCACTCCTTTTTCCCTATTCTTTTATAGGGACAGAGAATAGTCTCTAATACTCCCATAAGATAAAAGCTAAGAATTCCGATAACTGCACTGAAAAATACTATATCCCAGAATACATATCTTGTCATCGCACCTTTAAGTGACTGAGAAAGCAGGCAGCCAAGTCCGATGCCGCCCTGAAGGGTATCGACTAATATCGAAGCTGTTATAGCCATTGGTGCAGATATTTTAAGGCCCGTAAAGAAATACGGTATACACGCAGGGATCATCGTCTTTGTGTATAGCTGAAACTTATTAGCGGCATAGGAATACATAAGTTCATACTTCTCTTTCTGTACTGCTTTGAAGCCGGCAAGTGTATTTGCCGCAACAGGGTAAAACGTAAGTATTGCCGCTATAATGATACGGCTCTTAGCAATATCTCCTGTTATGGCGTTGATTATAGGTGCCATTCCCAATATAGGTATCAGCTGTATCAGCATAAGATAAGGAAATGCGAGCTTTTCAATAACGCCTGAAAGGCTCATGAATAATGCAAGGACAGATCCGGCAGCAATACCTATAATATATCCTATACCGGCTCTCGACAGAGTAGCTTTAGCATTTTCCATTACCATTTGCAGTGCAGTCTGACTTCCGTTTATCTTTCTGCTGCTTGTAAGCGAATCAACGATCCCGCTGAGATGAGGCTGAATATTTTCAGGTGTTCTTTTTGTCTGTTCAACATGAAATGCAAACAGCTCCCATACAACTATCAAAGCAACAATCCAGATCAATGTTACAAAAATTTTTGATGTCAGTATTCTCTTGATCTTTTTCATTTTTATCACCGCCTGTCATACGCCTTCAAAGCTGTTTCGCACCTTTGAAACAAAAGCTGTGAATTCAGGTGTATCTCTGATATCCATTGTTCTCGGTCTCGGCAGGTCTATATCTATAACTGCAGAAAGGCGCCCGGGATGTGGAGAAAGTACACATACTCTGTCAGAAAGAAAAACGGATTCCTGAATGTTATGGGTCACAAAAATTATTGTCTTGTTTGTTTTTCTCCAGATCTTCAACAGATCAATATGCAGCTTTTCTCCTGTGAATTCATCAAGTGCTGAGAACGGTTCATCCATAAGTAATATCTCAGGCTGCAGAGCGAGTGCTCTTGCTATACCTACTCTTTGCTGCATACCTCCGGAAAGCTGACGCGGATAATGATCGGCAAAATCTGATAAGCCTACAAGATCAAGCATTTTTAAAGCTCTTTCGTGTCTTTCTTTCTTGGACTGATGAGTTATTTCAAGCGGGAGCTCAATATTCTTGACTACTGTTCTCCAATCATAAAGTACAGCACTTTGGAATACCATTCCGTATCTGCGTTTCAACCGTGCATTTTTTGGCGTTTCACCGCCGACAAGTACCTTTCCGGAAGTCGGTTGGAGCAGATCGGCAATTATTCTCAGAAGCGTTGTTTTTCCGCAGCCTGACGGTCCGAGAAGTGATATGAATTCTCCTTTATGTATATCCATTGTTACACTTGTCAGTGCTTGTACCTCTCTGCCGTCAGCACCATCATATACCATGCCCACATCATCAAGCATAATTTCTATATCATTTCTTTCAAGATCACTCACAAGACCGCTCCTTTCACATATATAAAAAAGCAGACAATGGGTGGCGTGAGACCTCATTGTCCGCTTTAGGAGAAGTTCCTTTGGAACTGTTTATATTATACCCTACGTAAAGTTTGTCTGTCAATCGGTTTTTTGATTTATGTGACGTTTTGACAAATTCAAGAACTTTTTGAGAATTACGGTCAGTGATTTTCTATCATCTCAAAGATCGATCAGATCACAGATTTTGTGCTGAAGCACATATTCGCGAGTACATCATAGAGGCTGCTGCACATTGCTTGACATTTAAAGAAAAATACGTTATAATACTCCTATAAAAGCAAGGACGCTGCGGTATATCCGTAAGCGTTCTTTTTTTATTGTCAGGAGGGTAAATAAATGAGTAAAATACCGATAATAGGCGTAATTCCGCTCATCGACTATGGAAGAAAAAGCTACTGGATGATCCCCGGATACATGAACGGACTCATAGAAGCAGGAGCATTTCCGATAATACTTCCCATTATAGCAGATACTGAAAGCGCTGAAACGGCAGTGCAGATGTGTGACGGATTTTTGTTCACAGGCGGGCAGGATGTTTCTCCTGAAATTTATCATAATAAGAGGAACTATGCCTGCGGAGAACTCAGCCCTGAACGAGATAATATGGAAAAGCTCATACTCGATGAAGCGATGAAACAGGATAAACCTATTCTTGGGATATGCCGCGGTATACAGTTTATCAACGCAACCATGGGCGGTACGCTATGGCAGGATATCCCGTCGCAATTCTCCGATGAGGTCATACATTGTCAAAAGCCGCCCTATGACATTCCGATACATGATGTGAATATAGAAATGGACTCCCCGCTGTACGCGCTTTTAAAAAAGGAGCTTATCCCGGTCAACAGCTATCATCATCAGGGGATCCGCAAGCTGTCGCCTGAATTAAAGAGCATGGCATCTGCTCCTGACGGACTTGTCGAAGCTGTCTATGCACCCGGTCACAGATTTTTATGGGCTGTTCAGTGGCATCCCGAGCTTGCCTATCAGCGCGATGAAAACAGCAGACTTATTTTTCAAGAGTTTGTGCGGCACTGCTAATCTATAAGATCATTCTGAAAACGGGACAGGTGCTCAAAAGGCAGGATCTGCCGTCCGCGGAACAGTCCGCAGCCGTCGTTGATGAGCTGATTATTTATAGCCTTGAACATATTGACATTTATAATTGACAGGTCAAGCTCCTGTAATTTTGTCAGCCGCTCATATGCTTCATCAAAATAAATGCACTCCCCCACAGGGATAATGTCGCGGCGGCTGCGGCTTTCCTCCTGCATTTTCTCATAGCCGAAATGATTAGCTGCACCGATCTCAGCAAGGTCGTCCATATCCTTAGTCCGAAGCTGCACTTCTGTATAGCACCTTGCAAGATTATCGTAGAACGTGATATGCAGCGAACGATACCCTGACGGTCTGCTTCTTATCACATGATCTTTATAATATGCACGGACGGACTCTTTCAGCTTTTCGGAATTATTCTCAGTGGGAACGCCTGATAGCTCCGCTGTAAATCCCCGTTCCTCAAGGAACTCGGGCATGGCATTTGCAATGTCGTACAGGTACTCTATCTCCTGCTGCTCAAGCTTAGACTCGTCTGTAACATGGCAGACAGGCAGTGAAATAACTATCCTGTATGCAATAAGGTCACGGAAACAGATGAGATTATTCTTGATCTCAGCCTCCGAAGGATATTTGCCATTCTTCTGGTAATAATCGTATATGTATTCCAGAATGTACCCGTTGAATTTTTCCTCCGCTCTTATCAGCGACTTTATCCGTCCCTTGAACGTGAAGGCGAGGAACGGATATTTCTGAGTCATGAATTTATAAAACTCCTTTATCCTGTTGGACTGCGATGTGAGAAAGTCGTTATGCTCAAGCAATTCAATTATCTGTATCAGGAAATTACAGTGTACAAGGTCGATCGGATTCCGGCTCTCAATTGCCGATCTTTTCAGATCAGAGGAATACTGATGCAGTATTTTCAGCACAGTATTGCCCGAAAAAAGGTAGTCGTTCAGTGCTATCATATATAATTCCTTTCATAAAATGGAGCTGTTGCTATTTGCATCAGCTCCATGTATTTATAATGATTTAACGAGTCTTGCGTTTATCTCTTCAAGGAAAGTCTCTGTATCAACCGTCTTCTTGTTTTTTAGTGCAGAAATGGCAGCAAGGTCACCTGTCATAACTCCGTCGCTGATAGTTCTGAGCGTAGCCTTTTCAAGTTTGTCTGCGAACGAACAAAGCTCTGGGAGACTGTCGAGCTCGCCCCTTTTACGGAGTGCTCCTGTCCATGCATAAATGGTCGCAACAGGATTTGTGGAGGTCTTTTCGCCTTTGAAATATCTGTAATAATGGCGCTGTACTGTACCGTGAGCAGCCTCATATTCGTATATTCCGTCAGGCGAAACAAGCACAGAAGTCATCATTGCAAGACTGCCGTATGCAGTTGCCACCATATCGGACATAACATCGCCGTCATAGTTCTTGCAAGCCCATATATAGCCGCCGTTTGAGCGAATAACTCTCGCCACAGCATCATCGATCAGCGTATAAAAATACTCAATGCCGACAGCGGCAAATCTGTCCTTGTAGTCTTTCTCAAATACCTTTGCAAATATATCCTTGAACCTGTGATCGTACTTTTTAGAAATAGTATCTTTTGAGGCAAACCATATATCCTGTCTGCTATCAAGGGCATAATTGAAGCAGGAACGTGCAAATCCCTCAATAGACTTATCCTTGTTGTGAAGTCCTTGTATGATACCTGCACTGTCCGAAAAATCATATATAAGTTCAGTTGTCTCACTGCCGTTTTTATCAGTGACCTTCAGCTCAGCACGACTGCCCTGTTCCACTTGCAGCTCAGTATTCTTGTATACATCACCGTAAGCGTGACGGGCGATAGTTATAGGCTTTGTCCATGTGGGGATATAGGGCGTGATACCGTCTGCAATGATCGGCGCACGGAAAACCGTACCGTCAAGGATAGCTCTTATTGTTCCGTTAGGCGATTTCCACATCTCTTTAAGGTCATATTCCGTCATTCTCGCTGCATTCGGAGTTATAGTCGCACACTTTACTGCAACTCCGTATTTCTTTGTAGCCTCTGCCGACTCGATCGTTACCTTGTCATCAGTTTCGTTTCTGTGGACAAGTCCCAGATCATAGTACTCAGTTTTCAGGTCGATATACGGAAGGAGCAGTATATCCTTTATCATCTTCCATATAATGCGTGTCATTTCGTCGCCGTCCATTTCAACAAGCGGAGTGGTCATTCTTATTTTTTCCATTGTGATTACCTCTTTTCATCGATTATCTATGTTGACATACTGTTTTTCTTTTGATATAGACTTGTAAGCGGGACGCATTATTCGTTTTCCGCTGTTTATCTCCTCAAATCGGTGAGCGCACCAGCCTTGTGTTTGTCAAGTAGAAAGTGCATAAAAGGGGCTCGAAAAAGTGCATAGCCCT
>CALEPT010000006.1 GCA_937910385.1 uncultured Ruminococcus sp.
CCACAAAGCCGCTTTGCGGCTTTGAAGAGGCAGTATAAACGGAGCGCTTACGGCGTGAAACGCCGTCCGCCGTCAAAGGCGGTGAATTGTAAAAAGCTGTTGATTTTTACAATAGCACGGAGTATAAACGAATATGGAAATAAATGTAAATAAGGATCATAGCACGCTGCGCAGACTTAAAAGGTTGAAAAAAGGATGGGTAATGCTGAAAGCGGGCGGCATTCTCACGGTCGTACTGACTGCCGCAGTAATAATAATGTGGCTCTGCACGGAAGCGGAGCTCGCTGTGAAGATAGTCCTCACTGTTGCGTCACTGCTTACTGTGATCGTCATTCTCTTTCTGGGGACAGTGAACGCCTCGGTAGCATCGCGGCAGGTAAAGCTCATTGACCGCGTGCTGCTGCTGACTCTCTGGTGGCTGCCGCCGCTTAACATCATACTGCTGCGCAGGCTTTACAAGACGGCGAAGCGCGAATATATCGTGGAATCCGACCGCATAGAGCTCGAAAACGCTCGCGCGTCAAGTGAGATATGCAAGACTAAGTACCCTGTTATCCTCGTGCACGGAATATTCTTCCGCGACTGGCAGATAATGAACTACTGGGGCCGCATTCCCGCATCGCTCATCAGAAACGGCGCCGTGGTATACTACGGCGGTCAGCAGTCCTCGCGCTCAGTTGCAGACAGCGCACAGGAACTAAGACAGACTATCATGCGTGTACTCGCTGAAACGGGTGCAGACAAGGTGAACATCATCGCGCACTCAAAGGGCGGACTCGACTCGCGCTATGCAATAAGCAGACTCGGAATGGACGAGCACGTCGCCACCCTTACCACTATAAATACGCCGCATAAGGGCTGCGACATGGTGGACTTTCTGCTTGAAAAGCTGCCCGATTCATTTGTGCAGTTCATCGCGGGGATATATAACAGAATTTTCTCGAAGCTCGGCGATACCGCTCCGGATTTCATGGCGGGAGTCTGCGACCTGAGTGCGATCCGAGCAAGAAGCTATGACGCAGAAATGCCGGACTCGCCGCTTGTTTCGTACAGGAGCTTCATGTCGGTAATGACCTCGCCGCGCTCGGCAGGTTTTCCGCTGAATATCGGCTTTCGCCTGATAAACAGGCTCAACGGAGCAAATGACGGTCTCGTCTGGGAAGAATCCGCAAGACACGGCAGCTACACGCTGATCAATTCCGCGAAAAAGCGCGGCATAAGCCACGGAGATGTCATCGACCTTCTCAGAGAGAACATCGAGGGCTTTGATGTAAGGGAGTTCTACATTGATATCGTCCGCAGACTGAAGAGCGAGGGCTATTGACCAAAGCGACGGCGCATGAGACGGCAGAGATAGTATGCCGGAATGCACAGCAAAAACCAGTAGCATGAAAACAACAAGCATATCTGCCCGAGGAAATTATACGGCATACCGGAGTAATCCCACACATTCCAGTGCATAATAAGATTATCAAATATACCGACTATCAGCTCTGCCGCTGTGATCAAAACAGCTCCTGAGAAGCTGCTTTTCATCAGCGTCATGCCTTTTCGGCAGTTTATTGCGTAGAGCGCGGCGAGGATAAAGCCGCCCGTCAGCGACATCGTCCAGTGGGTGTACCCGCGGTTGATTATCTCTATCATGCTGTAGATGAAGTACCCCATGAGAAAAGAAAACACATACTGCGAAAGCTTCATTTTATTACCTCTGTTTCTTTTTATGATATTATCGCCGCAATTGCCTCTATTTATACATAAATGATACTATGACAGGATCCCAAAGGGATTTATCCCTTTGACGGGGTATGGATCAGCGTCCCGTTTGAGGTCGATCGCAGATACCTAATATAAAGGAGTTTTAAAAATGCGAAAAAGCTGCATACTAATGCATATTTCGAGCCTGCCGTCTGAATACGGCATAGGCAAAATGGGAAAGCACGCCTTTGACTTCGTGGACTTCCTTGTGAAGAGCGAGACCAAATGCTGGCAGATACTGCCGCTTTCTCCCACAAGCTATGGAGATTCACCGTATCAGTCATTCTCAGTCAATGCAGGGAACCCCTACTTCATCGACTTTGAGATACTCGAGGGCGACGGTCTGCTCGAGCACCACGAGTTCGCCTCATACGACTGGGGAAACGACCCGGACCGCGTAGATTACAGCATTATCTACAATAACTGCTTTGACGTTCTGAGGATAGCGTACTCGCGCTTCAAGCCCATACGCTTTCCCGAGTATAAAAAATTCTGCGACAAAAACAAGTCGTGGCTCGATGAGTACGCACTGTTCATGGCACTGAAAGCCAAGAACGGCGGCAAGGCATGGTACGAATGGGAAAACGACCTTGCCATGCACAAGCCAAAGGCGATAACTGCCGCTAAAAAGGAGCTAAAAAAAGAGCTCGGCTTCTACAAGTTCATGCAGTTCGAGTTCACCCGTCAGTGGACTGCGCTGAAAAAATACGCCAACGACAACGGCATCGAGATAATTGGTGATATCCCCATATACTGCGCTCTTGACAGCGTTGAAGCGTGGTCAAAGCACAAGCTTTTCGTGTTCGACAAGAAGCGCCGCCCGATAGCTGTAGCCGGCTGTCCGCCTGATGATTTTTCCCCGACGGGACAGCTCTGGGGCAATCCCCTCTATGACTGGGACTACCACAAAAAGACAGGCTATGAATGGTGGATAGACCGTATAAGAACCGCCTCGGAGCTCTACGACATCGTGCGTATAGATCACTTCCGCGGCTTCGAGAGCTACTACACTATCCCCTACGGCAACGAGGACGCAACTGTCGGCGAGTGGAAAAAAGGTCCTAACCATGAGCTGTTCCGACTTGCGGAGGAAAAGCTCGGCCGGCTGAATATAATCGCCGAGGACTTAGGCTTCATCACTCCCGAGGTGCGTGAAATGCTCGATAAATGCGGATATCCGGGAATGAAGGTACTTCAGTTCGGCTTCTCGGACGGCGAGAACGAACATCTGCCGCATAACTTCGCGGACACTAACTGCTTCGCCTACACGGGCACTCACGATAACGAGACCCTCATCGGCTGGGTGGACACGCTCGACAAGAAGTCTCTGAAATTCGCCAAAAGCTACCTCAACGTCAAGAAGAAAAAAGATATACCAATGGCGATAGTAAGAGCGGCATGGGGCAGCGTCGCGCAGGTCGCAGCAGCGCAGATACAGGATTTTCTCGACAGTGACGGCGACGGCAGAATGAACACTCCCTCCACCCTCGGCGGCAACTGGCAGTTCCGCACTCGGGAAAGCGATTTCACTTCCGAGCTGGCAAAAAAAATACGCCGTTTGAACAGATTATACAATAGATAAAGGTATCTCTGATAGATCAAAAATGAGGGTTCTGCCCTCAAACTCCCGCTAAAGGGACGTATGTCCCTTTAGAATCCCGTTATTAAGCAAATCAATTTTCATGTAAAGGAAATTATAATATGGACAAAAATGTATTCATCGAAAAATTCACGGGAAAGCTCCCGAAGGATATAAAGTCAGCAACTCCGCAGCAGCTCCACAATGCGCTCGGCGAGGCGGTCATGGAGCTGTATTCCGCGCAATGGAGCGCTGCCCGTGAGGAGCACCTTTCAAAGCGCCGCGCGGCTTATCTCTCAATGGAGTTCCTCGTGGGGCGTGCGGTTTTCAACAACCTCCTCTGCCTCGGCATTTACGACGAAGTGGAATCTGCGTTCAAAGAGCTCGGTCTTGACCTTGCCGACCTTGAAGTCATCGAGGACGCTGCTCTCGGAAACGGCGGCCTCGGACGGCTTGCAGCATGCTTTCTTGACAGCGCGGCAACACTCTCGCTCCCCCTCGACGGTTACGGCATACGCTACAAGTACGGACTTTTCAAGCAGTCGATCGTTGACGGCTTCCAGTGCGAGGACATAGACGACTGGACGAAATACGGCGACCCGTGGTCTGTGCGCTGTGACGAGGACACTGTTCTCATCAAGTATAACGGTCAGACCGTTAAGGCAGTTCCCTATGATATGCCCGTCTTTGGCTGCAAGACCGAGAATGTCGGCACACTCCGGCTCTGGCAGTCTGAACCCGTCAAGGAGTTTGACTTTAAGACGTTCAACGATCAGGACTACCTCGAAGCCTCGAAGGAGAAAATTTTCGCCGAGGATATCTCGCGTGTGCTCTATCCGAATGACGACACCAACGAGGGCAAGAAGCTACGCTTGAAGCAGCAGTACTTCTTTAGCTGTGCGTCATTGACGGACATTCTCAAAAAGCACAAGGCTCGCCACGGTACTCTCGATTCCCTCGCGGACTATATTTCAATACAGCTCAACGACACCCACCCGGTGATCTCGGTGCCCGAGCTTATCCGCCAGCTTGTTGACAACGAGGGCTATACATTTACAAAAGCCCTTGAGATAGCCAGAAAAGTCTTCAACTATACCAATCATACCGTAATGCAGGAGGCTCTTGAAAAGTGGTGGGTGGGACTCATCGAGGAGATCCTCCCGAGGATATATGAGATAATTATTCAGATCAATGAGGAGCTCATCGCAGAGCTGTACGCAAAGGGAGTACAGCGCGACAAGATAGACCGCATGAAGATAATCAAGGGTGAGCTTGTCCACATGGCGGACATGGCGTGCTATGCTTCAGGTCATATAAACGGTGTCGCTCAGATACACACGCAGATACTCAAGGACAGTGTGCTCGCAGACTGGTACAGCCTGTATCCCGAGCGTTTCCTAAACGAAACAAACGGCATTACACAACGCCGCTGGCTCGCACTGTGCAACAGGGAACTCTCTGCGCTCATCACCGAGCTGCTTGGCGGCGATGAATGGATAACAGATCTGGATAAGCTTCATGAGCTTGAAAAATTTGCTGACGACGAGGCGGTACTCCGCCGATTCATTGATATAAAGTATTGTAAAAAGGCGCAGCTTGCGGAGTTCGTAAAGGAACACGACGGATTTGATATCACCCCCGGATCTGTATTCGATATACAGATAAAGCGCCTGCACGAGTACAAACGTCAGCTGCTCAATGCCTTCTCGATACTGTGGATATACTACGGTATCAAAGACGGCACTATTACCGATTTTACACCGACTACGTTCATTTTCGGCGCGAAGTCCGCCCCCGGTTACAGGAGAGCAAAGGCTATCATCAAGTACATCAACGAGATAGGCAGGATAGTCTCCTCAGATCCCGAAACAAGGGAGCTCATCAAGGTCGTTTTCGTGCAGAATTACAATGTTTCATATGCGGAAAAGCTCGTTGCGGCTGCTGACGTTTCCGAGCAGATATCGACCGCAGGAACAGAGGCTTCCGGCACGGGCAACATGAAGCTCATGCTCAACGGAGCAGTCACTCTCGGAACATATGACGGAGCAAACATCGAGATAGTTCAGGAGGCTGGAGAGGATAACAACTATATCTTCGGCGCGCGGGTCGAGGAGCTTGAAGAAATACTCCCCGATTATGACAGCCGTAAGGTATTTTCTGAAAACCCGAGGATAAAGAAGGTGGTTTCATCGCTTATCGACGGCACTGTTTCCGACGGAGGCAGCGGTGACTTCCGCGAGCTTTATACTTCCCTCCTCGATGGAGCAAGCTGGCATGATCCTGACCATTATTACCTGATCGGCGACATTGAAAGCTACGTTGAAGCCAAGCTGCACTGCATACGTGATTACGGCAGCGACAGACTCTCATTTGCACGAAGACAGTGGCTGAATATGTGCAATGCCGGCAAATTCAGCTCGGACAGAACTATTGAAGATTATGCTGAAAATGTCTGGAGGATAGATTGACAAATTAAGCTCATTATATAATACCAAAAGGACGGTCAAGGGGAGCCCCCTTTGGCGGAATCGTGGCATAAAATTACCGAGCCCATAATTT
>CALEPT010000007.1 GCA_937910385.1 uncultured Ruminococcus sp.
GCACTTTAGGACAGGAAAAGGGCTCCAACACTGTCATCATCGGCAACGGGGAGCGCATTTTACCGGACTCAACCAGCGGTAGAGTTGCAGGAAATCAACTTACGGTTCGTGTAAAAATACGATGATACCGGCTATGCTTGAGTCATGAAAGGAGGTGCCCGATATGGATCAAATCAAAATTGGAAAATTCATAGCATCCTGCAGGAAGGAACAGGGCCTGACTCAGGCGAGCCTTGCTGAGAAGCTCGGTATAAGCGACCGGGCAGTATCAAAATGGGAGACCGGAAAGTCCATGCCGGATTCAGGGATTATGCTGGAGTTGTGTGAGTTTCTAAAAATCAATGTCAACGAGCTCCTGTCGGGCGAACATATCACAATGGAAAACTACAATGCAAAATCCGAAGAGCTCATTCTGAGCTTAAAATCCGAGAATGAAAACTATGCAAAAAGGCTTCTGCATACTGAAGTATATATCGTAGTGATCGGTGTAGTTGCGAGCCTCGTTATGATAATCGCAGGAATGATTATCGCCATGAAAAACGGCGAGGGTGATTCGCTTGCTATTGCTTTGATCGTGGGCGGCTGTGTGATAGTGGTCGTTGCAGCTCTTATAGGTCTTGGCATTGAAGTGAAAACCGGATATTACAAGTGTTCCGAATGTGGGCACATTTATAAGCCGTCATCTTTTCTGAAAACATCGTTTGCAATGCATATGAATACGACACGTTACATGAAATGCCCAGAATGTGGAAAAAGAAGCTGGCAGAAAAAAGTTCTTACAAAAGAGTGAGTTAGACCAAGGCTCCCATACTGCCATCATCGGCGGCTGGGAACGGAGATGATCTCAGAGTTCATTGACTTTTCAGCTATTCAGATCAATGCACATCGCAACAAGACGAGGACTAAGACTTGGACTTACTTGATCGACTACGGTTTTTACTCGGTGGGCGGCTGTCATAAGCGTACTCTGAATACGAAACGGCCTGATGTGGAAGAACCTGTGTATGCTGCGATGTGCGAAAAATGAAAAGCCTTGAGGTCGCAAAGCGTGAGGAGGAAACTCCCGATGCTGAGACAGAAACACTCAAAGCTGAGATGCTGAAACTTGATGATGAAATGTTTTGCCTTCCAAATGTTGGTTTGTCAATGATATGAGACAAATTAAATCAAAAAACTTGACCTGACTTAAGGAAAGCCTTGATGTAGTCAGAAGGCGACTTCCAGTTGAGTGGGCGCATAGGGAAATTGTTGTATTTTCTGCTGTGAACAGCTAATTGCTTTTTGAAGTCATCGAAGGAATAGAATTTATGTATGGCATAGAAATACTCGTTATCTTTGCGGTGAGAACGCTCAACTTTGCCGTTATGACGAGGAGTATAAGGTTTGATGAGTTTATGCTTTATGCCACGCTGTTTGAGAAGCTTCTCAAACAGCGTGGGTGTTGGTTTATCTGAACTGCTGAGTCGCTTGGTAAATTCCTGTCCGTTGTCAGTCTGGAAGCACTCTACTTTGAACTTGAACGCCTTGAGCATATGCTCGAGGAATACTGCCGAGCTGTATGAGCTGTGCTCCTCAAAGGCTTCGAGATAGCGAAAACGGGAGTATTCATCTATGGCAGTGTATTGATAGAACTTGCGCCCCTCGGACTTAGCGTCACCAACTATGCAGGCATCAGGAACGTATTTAACATCTATCTGAACTCGCTGTCCGGGATACTGCATCTTCTCATACGGCTTTGGGATATACTTGGGATTCGGAGGCTTAACAGGCTGCAATTCAAGTTTTCTGAGCATTCTCCATAAGCTTGTGATAGAACGTGTATAACCTTTCTGTTTTAGCTTTACCCAGAACACCACAAGACCTGTATGCTTGTTTCTTTTTCGCATATCTTTTATCAGCTTTATTTCTTCTTCAGTGTGCTGATTAGGGTGGCTGTGAGGGCGATGTGAGCGGTCCTGAAGAGACTGTAAAGTACCGTCATAACGTTCTTTCCAACGATATATCGTTGCTCTTCCTACGTTATATCGCCTTGCTGCGGCGGTAACACCTTTTTTCTCTGCATATTTAATTACGGCTTGACGGCGAGTAGTAATCTGTGTTATAGTATTCATAGCGGATCAGCTTGACCTCCTGTTGCTTTTATCTTTCGCAACTTAACTGTAACACAGGTTTATGCTGCTCCGCTACCTTTTTTTGTAAATTGTCTCACATCTATTGTAATCCTACAATGATGAAATGTTTTGCCTTCCAAAAGTCTTGACAATCTTAAAAAAATATGATAATATATAATTTGGTGAAGCCGCTGTGGTGGAATAGGCAGACACAAGGGACTTAAAATCCCTCGCCCCTAAAGCGTACCGGTTCAAGTCCGGTCAGCGGCACCAGCAGTGAGCCACCGCGAGCTTCCACGTTGACGCTCGCAGGCTCGCTTACTTTTACAGAAGGCACCGTCTGCTTTCACTCACGGCACTGTCATTAATTTTGTACGGTTTACACAGTCGGGGAGCCCCCGCTGGCAGTTTCGCGCCTCAGTTTTTCTGGGGCGCGAATTTTTTTGCATATAAACAAAATGCAAATCCCCTCCTAATTATCAGAAAGGAGGGGGGAGTAGCTTTCGTTAATTGTTTATTTCACGTATTTCATATGTAATGTCATAGGCGTCATCATTACAGTGAGCATAAAAGGTTTCAATAAGGCGTTTTGCGACTATGCGACCTCCTTCTTCGTCGGAACCTATAAGAATAACGAACACCTGCCTTCCGTGAAGCGACGATATATCGCCTCTTCTTAGACAGGTCTGAACGACATTCGAAAAAGTATGTATAATTTCCGGTTCAATGAAAGAACTTTTGAATCTGGAATCAACCTTGAATATCAGAAGCTGAGCTTTTTTATCAAGTCGCTCGAGTAAGCGCAAAACGAAGCGATAAATATTTGCGAAGTCATTTTCCTGAATAATAAATGAACCGCCGCCTGTATTGGAAGCAGCAATATTATCGAAGAGGCGGAAATCTACAGGATCTTCAGAAAATGCCGAATTGCTGCAGAGAGAGAGGATACGGTGTTTGATAAGCTTTGCGGGCATTGGCAGGACAATAACATCATCTGCTCCGCAGTCGAGGATACGTTCAAGATAATCGGGATCGTTATTGAAGGTGATTACAGCGGCAGGAAGAAGTTTGATTTTAATTTCTCTTAAAATTTCGTCAAGCTTATCGTCGTCAGCCGCTTCCGGAACGAGTACGCAGTCGAAATCTGATGAGATGTCATTGAGCTGCACTTCTTTAAAGTTTACTTCATCCATGTCTTCAAAAAATTTGAGCGTGCTTGCATCACAACCGCTGATGATCGCAGCTTTCTTTTCAGCCATAATAAAAACTCCTTTTTGTAAAACAGCTAAGCCGGATACCTGCTGTATTTTTTATAATATAATAATATCATAAATCATGTGAAATGTCTTTCTCAAATTTTATAAACAACTCTTTTTTGTACGTTTGCACATAACAGGGCATTTGGCACAAATGGATTTGTGAGATATTACAAAAAGCTGGTAACTTATTCTACGCGCATTATCACGTTAATTATGAAGAGGCTAACTATAAATTTTAAACTTCTGCTCCTTGAATACATTAAAAATAACGTATATGCTATTATGGTAAATTGTAATATTATAACTTTGTGTAGCTGCACAATACAGTTAACTTAAAACTGTTAGTTTTTAACAATCATTTTACGCACTGCAGAAAACATGGGGAGTTAACAGTCATGTTTTTATATACAAAACAGCCATATCTGTCTCATGGACGGATATGGCTGTTTTGTTGATTTGTCCCTTACAACAAAATCGGGAATTATACTCCACGCTATTGCAAAATATCTATTAGGATATTTTGCAATCTGCCGTCAATGACGGCAGACGGCGCTTGCGCCGTGAGCGCTCTGTTTATACTGCCTTTTCAAAGCCGCTGTGCGGCTTTGCAGCCTGCAAAATGTACAATGTACATTTTGCAATAGAGGCAAGTATATATTAAACTATGCCGCCGATGTGCAGAAGGCGGACAAGGTTTAATCAGTTGAAAGACCAGCTGTCGAAGCTGATGTCTCCGCTGAACACAAAGTAAACATCCTTGCTGCCGCTTACGGAATTGATAACAGGAACGGTTATCTCGCTCATAACACCGCCGGCAGGTATTTCAGCATAGGTTATTGCACTGCCATTTGCCGAGTCTGTGCATATTTTGATTACTGCGCCGTTCTTTGATGAAGCCTTTACAGTCATAGTAGTTGCTCCGTTTGAAAAGTTAACTCCGCTTGCTTTTATCCAGCTGCCTTTAGTTCCTGTAACAATAGAATCTCCAAGACCTGTAACTGTAATATCCTTTGACTGGTTGGACATGGTTTCTGCCTGAACAGTCTGGTAAGGACTGAGGGTCTTGAGCTGAGAAATGCCTGACATAGTGCCCGTAACGCTGTTTAGTGAAGTTCCGCTCGTAGTTATAGCATTGACCTGAGGGCTTCTGTAGTTGCCGGTTATACCCATTGCTGCTTCTACGGCACGGGCGTGATAGAACAGATAAAGCTGTCCGTTAAGCTCAACGATAGAGTGGTGATTATTGCCGTAAAGTCCGAAGAAATTTCCCTGATTCTTGAATAATTCTCCACCGTATGTGTACGGTCCGAGAGGCGAATCGGCGACCATGTACTCAATAGCTCCGCTTGTGAGACCGTAGCTGTTTCCGCCTGTATTCCAGTTTGAGCAATACGTATAATAGTACTTGTTTCCTATCTTGTTTATACCTGAATCCTCGAAGAGATAGGGAGCGTCGATTGTAGCAGGAGTTCCTGCGAGGCTTATCATATCATCTCCGAGCTTAACAACTCTGGAAGTTCCGGGCATTGCGGTCTTTCCGTCGGGAACGCCGCCCCCGAAGCAGAGGTAGCCTGTTCCGTCGTCGTCAACGAATACTGCCGGATCGAAAAGCCATGTTATATCCGAGCAATTCGGGGTAGCTCTTGTTATAAGAGCGTGACCGAGCGGGTCGCTCCACGGACCCGTAGGAGAATCGGCGGTCAGTACGCTTACGCCGTTTCCGCCGTTGCAGAAGTAAAGGAAAAACTTTTCTTTTCCGTTTATAGTTTTATGAGCTGCACAAGGTGCCCACGAGCACGTAGCCCAAGTTGCGGCACCGCTCGAACCGGCTACCTCGATAGCGCCATGATCGGTCCAGTTTACCATATCGTCCGAGGAAATGCAGTTTATCTTATTTATAAGTGCGTAGGTATTTTCGTTAACTGCTCCGCTTGAATCGTATTCGATAACGTCGTTTGTCATGTAGACGTAAACTCGACCGTTATACTCCATAACACCGGGGTCTGCGCCGAAGCGCTGAGTGTAAAGCGGGTTGTTTTCGCCGTCTTTTTTATAGCTTGAAGCTATATTGACGGTCGAGAACAGAAGCTCCATAGCCGCTGTATCTATCACTTTTTCTGCAACGGGGAATTCCTTTATCTTTGCAAGGATAAATTCTTGTATCAGAACAGCGTCATTGATCTCATAAGTACCGCTCTGGTCAACATCTGCGGCGAGCTTTTGTCTTGCGCTGCTGAATCCGCTTAAAAGACCTTTTCTCGCAAGAGCCATATCAAGAGAATTGATTTTGCCGTCGTCATTTACATCGCCAAGAATAATCTCTTCTGACTGCCCTGCGCCGGATATTACAGTACCGCCTACAGCGCCGATAGCCTCGTCTATGTAGAAATTATTTGTAGTTTCGGCAGTCTCGATATAGAGCTGCATATTAGAAGCGTCGGAGGGGATCGTGTAATTTGTATTTGCAAGCTGTATCCACTCGCCCTTTACGCCCGTACCCTCTGCGACCGTAGAGTACTGAGGCTCGCCGCTCGCGTCGGTGTACTGTAATTTCATGTAGAAAGTATCGGTCGCAGCTCCGTCGAAGTAAGTAACATTTGCACTGAAGCTGTACTCGTTTCCGGGAACGAATGCTCTTGAATTAAGGGTGCGGTAAGCACCGTTCCATGCTGCTGTTCTGTTTTCAACGAGGAGCGCTTCACTTCCTTCATAGGCAGTTCTGCCGCTTGTAAGGATATCTGCTGCACCGCGTCCTGCCCAGCTGTCTGTATCACCCTCAAAAGTGCTGTGGAAGTACCAGCCGTTCTGGTCGGGCTCGATAGTGCTGCTTACCGAACTGCCGTCGCCCCATTGCTCCTCAGGGATCATTGAGGTAAGAGTAGTATAAGCGAGCTTCGGATTATTGCTGCTGTCATAAAGGAGAGCGTTGCTGCCTGAGGCAAGCCATGAATTTGCATCGTTGGGCCCCCATATGCAGACAGCCGTCACACGACCCGTAGAGCTCGGGTTCGTGTTCCAGTTTATAGCCGCCTGAAAGATAGCCTTATACTTGTCAGCCTGCTCCTGCAAAGTGTACTTGCCATTTTCAAGGCTTATATCGAGCTCAGTTATCTGAACATCGCAGCCGATAGAAAGGTACTTCTGCATAGCTGTAATGTAGGAATCCGTGCCCGCAAAGCCTGTTGCGTTGGCAGGAACGTGAGACTGCATTCCAACTCCGTCGAGAAGTCCCTTGTCATACAGCGACTTACACATATTGTAAATGCAGTCGCGCTTGTGGTCCCAGTATTCGTTATAGTCGTTATAGTAGAGATCGCAGCCCTTGGGGGCGTATTTTCTTGCATAAGTGAATGCCTTTTCGACGAAGCTGTTATCGCCGTATATCTGCACCCATGCGGACTTGCCGCTTTCGGTCTTTCCGTCGCCTGCCTCGCGAGCGCCGCCGTAATTTGCAGTACGGTTGGAGTCGTCGCTGACACACTCGTTGCATACATCATAGGCATATAGGTCGAGGTCGGGGTACTGAGTTTCTATTGCAGAGAACATATTCTTGATGTAGCTTTCCATTCGTGTGTCCATAGTAGAGCTGCTGACCCATGAAGCGTTTGCATCAAAATTCTCTTTGAAAAACCAAGTGGGAGTCTGACTGTGCCATACAAGAGTATGTCCGCGCATGGCAATTCCGTTTTCGGTGCAGAAATCCATTATCGCTGCACAGCTGCTCAGTGAAACGCCGATATTGGTGCCGCTGCACTGCGACTGTACAAGAGTAGAGTCAGGCTTTGTCTCGTTCTCACATTCGATGCTGTTATAGTCCTTGATGATATTAGCTGTTATAGCCGAATTTTTAACGGTAGAACTGTTCAGGATGTTGCCGACTCTGAAGTATGCGGCGAATTCGTCCTTCAGACCTTTTTCGGATGTTGCCGCACTGACTGTACCGCTTTTTCTTTTTTCTGTTATTTTTACGTTATCAAAGGTAAAATCATTAGTGCTGTCTGTGGTGATCGTAAGTCTGTATTCATAGGTGTTTGCAGGAGCTTTATAGCTTGCCGAGAGTTCAGTCCACTCTCCGGCTTTGGTCTTTTTTGCAGCAAGCTCTACTGTGGTTTCCTTTTCGGTCTCGTTATCTATATACAAAAGAGAGAGATGGAAATTCTCTGAGACCTCGCTGCGTACCATAACACAATAATGATATTCAACTCCGCCTTCGAGATATAAGCCCTTTGAAGAGGAAGCTCCATCTGAACATGAAGCTCTTCCTGTAACGTTCATACCTCTTGAATTTTCATATCCGCATTCGCTTGCTGCAGTGAGAATGACAGAGTCTGCATTTCCGTACCAGCCGCCGTAATTCACTTCAAAGTCGTTCCCGACAATTTCAGCGGCATAAGCTTTTTGCGTAATATCCGGAAAAACTGTTATCATTCCGGAAGATACCACGACGGCTGCGGCGGCGGATATTAACCTGTTGATCTTCATTGAGCGACACTCCTTCAATTTGATTTTTAAGGGGAAATACAATTTCGTTTTCACTTTTTAAATTATACATTTTGTGTTCACAAAAGTCAATCAACGAATGTGCTGATTTTATAGCACTATTGTGCTCGATTTGGAATTTTAGCACAAAAATTATATCGCTGTCAGGACGTGCTTAATATAATTAGGCTGGCATGAAAACATTATTATTTTTTGTTGCTTTGTCTGCGATTTTGTGTTATTATAGTATAGTGAGGAGGTGATATCTTATGCGTATGGATGAAATAGGATATAATCATAAGCACGATAAGAGTTTTTTTATAGATAGACCGGAAGGCGCCGGTGACTGGCTTTTGCTTGCTGTAAAAACAAAAGCGGTATTCCGTATTGACGGAGAAGACATTCATGTTCCCCCAAATTCATTTATAATATATACGCCGGAGTATGCTGAGTACTATCGTGCTGATGACTGTGAATATATAGACGACTGGATACATTTTGGTCCTGATGGGCAGGAGGAGGCACTGATGAGGCAGCTTTCCATACCTCTTAATAAGATAGTTCCTGTGGCTGATATCACTCAGGTGTCGAGTATCATACGCAATATGTGTTACGAGCAGTATTCGGCGAACAAAAACAGAAAAGAATCTGTCGATCTGTATTTTCGCCTGCTGCTTTTTAAGCTTAATGAATGCGCAGAAAATTACAGCTCCGGCGGCTCGGTTACTGAAAACAAATATTTTGAAAAGCTTTTGTGGCTCAGAGAGAGTATTTACCGCTGGCCGGCAAGAGAATGGAATGTCGACGATATGGCAGCTGAGCTTTCTCTGAGCCGTTCGCGTCTTCAGCATCTGTATAATGACACTTTCGGCGTAAGTATCTCAAAGGATATCATTTCAAGTCGGATTGAAAAGGCAAAGGATCTTCTAAAAAACCCTGATCTTACTGTGAATGACATAAGCTCAATTGTGGGATATAATAATCCGTCATATTTCAACAGACAGTTCAAGAGCGTATTTGGCAAGACGCCTACAAAATTCAGAGAGGAATATTTTGAAAAACGAGACGATACGTAAAATGAGCTGTGTATATCATAGAAAGGCTGTTCCGGAAGGAGCAGCTTTTTTAATTAATGTTAGTTTCTCATATTTTTCCTCTGTTTATTATGGAGACAATTGTCAATAATAATATTCGTAAAATGACTGCCGTACGGCGGGAGGATATTGTTATGGCATATAATAAAGTAGTTATCTCGGGTATAAATACATCCGAGCTCAAGGTACTTAAAGAGGAGGAAAAAATAAATCTGCTAAAGGAGATAAGAGAGACCGGAAGCAAAAAAGCAAAAGATGAACTAATAAAGGGCAATCTCAGGCTTGTGCTTAGCGTTATACAAAAATTTACTGGCAGGGGGGAGGATGTTGATGATCTGTTCCAGATAGGAGTTGTAGGGCTTATCAAGGCGATAAATAACTTTGATCTGTCAAAAGAAGTGCGGTTTTCAACGTATTGTGTTCCCATGATAAGCGGGGAACTCCGCCGTCACCTGAGAGATTACAGTCAGGTAAAGGTAAGCCGTTCTCTGCGTGATCTTGCATACAGGGCGATACAAGCAAGAGAACGCCTTGCTGCCAAGCTGCAGCACGAGCCTTGTATTGAGGAGATCGCCCAAGAAATAGGGGAGAAGCGCTGTGATGTTGTGATCGCACTTGAGAGCATAAGTGATCCGGTGTCTCTTTATGAGCCGGTATATTCCGATTCTGATGATACTCTATATATTATGGATCAGATAGGAGACAGCAATGATGTTGAGAGCTGTATGAATGAGCTTTCTATACGCGATGCCATAAAAGCGCTTGGTGAGCGTGAACGCAATATATTGTATCTGCGGTTTTTGCGCGGAAAAACTCAAATGGAAGTGGCGGGAGAGATAGGCATATCTCAGGCGCAGGTATCCCGCCTTGAAAAAAGCGCTATCAAGAGAATAAAGGAAGCTGGCAGTCCGCAATAAAGGACTGCTTTCTGCTATATGGCTTGTTAAATTTCATATATATATTGCAAAATTACAAAAAGCACTTGACATTTATCAGAAAATGCTATAAAATATAGTATATGTAATTAAGGAGAGTGTGCAGAATGAAGGAGTTTTTTGCAAATCTTAAAAAATCAACAAGAATTACTCTCGTTTCATGCGTGAGCTTTGTTGCTCTTACGTTGCTTATCCTGTTTTTCTTTGTAATGTTCCCGATAACACCATCCGAAAAGGTTATTGCGAGCTTAGGCAGAGAAAATGTAGCGAAAAGCGGCGAGGTGTCAGATACTGTAACTACAACGGCCATCACTACCGATGATGTTCTTGTTTCGAGGACGTCGACGACTACCACCACTTCGAAAGTTAGCCGTACCAATTTTACCATAACCGTAACGACGGGAGACGGCTTTTATTCCGGTAATTACATAGCTACAGGCGCATATCCTTATGAATCAAATTATTCAGATACCACATCTACATCTGCCTCGGACGGAAGCTGGATACCTGAGGATGATGAATATGATTATCCTCTTCCGGGTGATGAGCCAAGTACTCAGCCTGTAGATAATGGCAGCCCAACTTATATAGAACCGATAACTGAAGACCCTGTAACATACGACCCCGGTAATGTAGATGACCCCGGAACATCTGATCCGGGTACCATAGTTGATCCGGGAACAACCGATCCTGTTGTTGTTGACGATCCGGGTACTGATACTCCTGTGGATCCGCCGGCTGATACCGGCGATTCTGGAAATTCGGAAGCTGCGGAATAATTCTCAATTATTGCAAACTTGATGGGCTGCTGCTTAACGCGGCAGCCTTTTTTATTTGTTTTTTTGAGTTCTATAGTGAAAATGAACAAAATCCCTTTAAATAATTAGCGATTCTTCTACTTGACAAGGAGGAGAGAAAGTGGTAAGATAATATTACTGTCGAGCGCACGGAGTGAGCGAGGCGGGGAGCG
>CALEPT010000008.1 GCA_937910385.1 uncultured Ruminococcus sp.
GAATCAAAAAAAATAATCCACTTTTATCATTTTGTTTTGTATTAACAAAGCAGGTCATTTTTGCAGCGCCGTTTTCCTCAATATCTCCACGCCACACATTGACAGCAGAGTGCGATAAGAACGAAGACTCGCCCTCGGTAAGTGCCAGATAGGAGTGGGCTACATTATTGGCTGTGTTCACATCTTCGCTTATCACATAAGCGGCAAAATCCCACATTCCAAGTGCCGTGCTTTGCTCAAATCGAGCCATTTGCTGTTCAAGCAGTTCCAATGCGTGTTTGACTGTATGATTTGTAAAGTTCTGTGTGATGCCCTCGCCTTTGCCGATCGTTGCAGTCACATTTGAAGAGCGTGCAAAGCTCGCACCGACATTGCCGCCGAGATTAAAGCTCGAAAATACTCCTGCCGTCTTTCCAAGAGTGTTTGTAACAGCTCGTCCCAGCGTCTGAGCAATAGAGGTCGATGTTGAGCTGCCGATCGTATCTGTGACGGTTTTACCGATTGTCTGAGATGCTATCTGTGTTAAGGTGTGATTGACTCCATTCATAGTTGCGTTTGATACAGAGCTATTCGTTCCCTGTGAAATAGCATCAGCAATAGAAGTACCTTTAGCATGATGTTGATCAACCGATGCACCTACCCCAAAAGTTGACTCTGTTCCAACACTTGCAATTCCGGGAACTCCTGCTGTAGCCGAAACAGATTGGCTGTAATTCGCACTTAGCGAGCCTCCAATAGTGTCTGTTATAGATGAGGAATCGGTATGAGTTGCGTTATATACTTCTCCTTCCGTTGTTGTATAGGTAGAGGCACTGTTTGTTCCGTCAGCTATGTTTTGTCCTGTTGTATTATTCTGACTCTGTGCATTAGCTTGACTTTGCTGTCTACCTTCCTGCCGTCCGACTTGATTGGCTTCGCTGTTTTGCTGAGCGATGCTGTTCTGTATTGACTGATTCTGTCCGTTCTGAATGCCTGCACTCGCACCGACATTCACACCAAGCGTAGCAGACGAACCCTCTGCCATGGTTTCAGTGTATGTAAAATTGGTCTGCCACTCAGAGTAGGGGGCTAAACCTGTGTAAAGCTCCGAAAGGCGCAGTTTCCTCGTCTCCACATCTCGAATCGGTGTCGCAAGCAGGATAAGCGTATATTCTTCCTTGACGCTTTCGGGAATCACGCCGTCAAGCAATTTTTCTATGGTCTGGCTGATAAACTTTTCAGATTTCTCGGTCGGGATATTAGATGCGATTGCAACAGACTTCTTATCCATTTCAGCAAGGCATTTCGGAGAACCCATCGCTGGTTTTGCGGAAAAGACAGAGCCGGGGAAATTACCTCTGACTGCGTCTGTAAGCCGCTTGATATATTCGTCTGCATCGGAGTTATCTCCTGCGTTTTTCGTATTCACAACTGCAAGATAAACCTGTGTTTCTGTCTTTGTCCTGTGGAAAATGAGAGCAATATTGCATTGCTCGTTTGACAGTACAGCGTAAACATTCACCAGCTTTTCAAGGCTGTTTTCACGCTTGTCTGTTACCCATTTTGAGATGTTGATAAAACGGATATTGTGTTCCTTATCAAATTCGGGAAACTGCTCTATAAGTTCATCGCCATCGCTTTTTACTATACGCAGTGCCGTTGACTTATCAACTGGGGTATAAAGCTCCTGAAGTTGGGGAAGGTATGCGCTGAAGATCTCAATACTGCTCGATGCAAGCAGACCTCTTGTAAGTCTTTCAGAGTTGTGACCGGGGTTATGCTCCGCCATATCTCCGAAATACTGATCTCTGAGGTCGATGATATGCTCCATCTGCGATGGGCTTAGAGTAGACAGTTTGGAAATACGATTTCCTGCCTTTACGCCCTGTTTAGCAATCCATTGTTTTACGCCCATGACTACCTCCTTTACTCCTCGGCAGGAGTTACTTCAACGACAGGTTTCCAATCCATAAGTTGATTGATATTATCAATATATTCGTTCAGAGCTTCTTGTGCT
>CALEPT010000009.1 GCA_937910385.1 uncultured Ruminococcus sp.
AGCGGACAGATGCGTTATAGTTCATCTGACCAACACTCCGCAGCCGCTCGGCAACCTTATACGGACTTTCACCTTGCAAAACACCTTGCAAAACAGCGGACTGAATCTTTTGCATATTCCACTGCATGTCTTTGTTTGCAGCGATTTGTATTGCCTTGCGAGTGCTGGGTTTAGGCATTAGCTGTCTCTGGTCTCCGAGAAGATAATTCGCCGTGTCGTGGTTATAAAGTGTGAAACCCGTGTCTATTTTCGCATCATGTTCTATTTGGTAGGTTGCGAAGTTTGCATTCAGCGCATAGACATCCGGCATTTTATCCTTTACTATGCCAAGCGCAATTTCATTGGTGTGGTGCATATCCTCGGCAAGAACATCTAACATATCTTGCCACCGTTTCCCCATCATTTCATGGCGGTAGCACCAGTCGTGATACTCTTTTTTTGTGATCTTGCCCTCTTTGAAAAGCTGTTCCTGTATCTTGCGCTTTGCTTCGTCTTTTTGGAGATAGTCTTCCAGCTTGGCTTGCATTTCCTTGACGGCGGTATTGTATTCTTCCGCAACCTTTTGTTCCAAGTCTTTCAGAAGCTTATCTGTTTCCGTGTGACCAATGTCAGCCATAATTCACCCTTTGTCGCTACGAGAATTGGCGCATGCTGGCTTTTTACTGTTCTTCCGGGGTGTTTACATTGGTTTCCTCTTCTGTAGCATTTGCGCCAATTCTCACAATATCTTCGGCATCTTTTTCTTCTACCATATCATTGATCAAATCAACATCGCCGAACAGCGTCAGGAGCTTTCGAGTAATATAATCATCTGTGAGATACTGTGCGGACTGGATAAGGGTCTGAACTTCTTCCTGAGTGTTCACAATCTTGGATCGCTCAAAAGATGGAACATCATCAATCCCAGCCACCGCCATAACGCCGTCAAGGAACTCACGAACGCAATATTCATATTCATCCGCTTTGCTGTTCATTGGCTCATACGCCGCTTTGATTTCCGTTGCCGTTGCTGCCCCGGACTGGATGTTTTGCGTATCCAGTGCCATGTATTCTTTATACAGGTCTTTTTCGATACGGTCTAAGAGCTTTTCCCGGCTTTCGTGCGGAATGTCTACGGTGTGCGCATCTACTCCCGTTCCTGCTGAGTCGTCAACAGACGCTGCATGGACAATGTGGAGCCGTTCAATAAACTGTGCAAGGTCAGCGTCATCCATGCCGCCTGTATTGTGCAGAATCCAGTAAACCTGAGCGGAATCTAGATCGTCAGCGAACCCGGATTCTACGATGTCGTAAGCGTCTATCTTTGAGCGAATGCCAAGAATTTCGCTTTGATGGTGCGGATTGCCCCAAAACGGTACAATCGGGAATGTCGGGTAGTTCTCGCCGTCATAGATTTCTGTGCCGTCTGCTTGCGTTGTTCTTGTCTTCAGAATATATGGGCGTTTTTCTTTGAGAATCTCGCCCTGAGACTTTTCCCAGATATAGTCCGTATATCCGTCCAGCTCATAAAAGGTCGCTCTGAGCGGCTTTGTAGATTCCAGTTGCCAGAACCGAACTCCTGCCATCAGAGCGCCGTTTTCTTCATCGTAAAGAGGCGCAAACTCAGTGACTTTGAATATCACAAGCGTATCGAGGTTCCAGAATCCAAATGAACATCCCCCAACAAGCGCCGCTCTTCCTGCTTCCTGCACTCTGGTATCAAAGTCTTTGCCCAGCTTGTTGCCAGTCTCTTCTTCGCCCCAGATTATGCCGTTTCCCAGCAAATACTGATTCTGCTGAGTAACAAACCTCTTGAAGAAGTTGGATGCAAGCTTGTAATTGGCACTCCACAGATCGTCAACTGGCTTTCCTTGCAGGTTAAACAATGCCCTTTTGAAGTTCATGATCGTGGTATTCTGCTGTCTGTCATACTCATTCGCGACAATAGCGTTCTTATAGATTTCACTGCTCTTGTGCTGAGTAATGACTTCACGGATGAACTTCATTCTTTCATTGTCATTGTCTGGTACTTTGAGAAAGTCTTGGTAGGTTTTCATTGCTCACCTCAACCAAATAAAGATTGGTACTTCTGATCGTCACCTTTTTTGCTCCATAACATGCGAATCATACTTGCCAGACTGTCCGGCGCGTCATCATGCTCCGCATTCTCATTGTATTCGCATATCTGATTTATATATGCATCATCTGTTCCTGCCACAAATACCACGTTCTGCCATTCTCCTTTTAAGTAGGACGTAATTTTGAGGAACTTGTTCATCTTTTCAGGGTATGGACTTGTCCGTTCGCCTTTTGATCTAAGGGCTTTTGCCAAGTATCCCTTATCACCGTTTGTTTCCATCGCAATTCTTCCAGCGTTAAAGGCCTTTCGCCATCTGATGATTTCCTCTGTACAGTCATCAACATGTTTATGCCAGAGCTTTCCGAATACATAGTATTTGCCTTCATACTTTCTGCATATTGTGAATGCGGTATAGTCATCTCCGCCGTACGCCGCATCAATATGGCATGTCCCCTGTTCCGCCATAGCTGGGTCTGCATTCAATACAGGATTATCAAACAGAACGTCTTCATCCGCTATATGTTTCAGCTCATAGTTTGCCGCAAACAAAGAAGCGGTCATTGATTGTTTCAATGCCGCCAGTTGTTTTTCATCTATGAGCCCTGTTGAATAGCAGTCATACCGTTGTATGTTTGGCATGAGTGTGAAAGCGTCCTCTGGGTGCCACGGCGTTCCCGTGTTGATTATCCTGCCGTCTCTGTTCTTTATATTCTGAAGCTCCATATATGCAGCCTTGGTTGTTTCTCGATCCGCTTTGCTTCTGCGGTCTTTCAGATTGACAATATCATCTGTTATTACAATATCGGCATGCTTGCCCGTCAGCGATCCCCCAATACCTATTCCAAGGAGTTGAGGAGCACCGCTTGGGGCAGAGTATGCGTTTGTTGTCAGCTCTGTGCCAGAATCCTTAATTAAGGTCAGCGGAACACCTGTCAGGGCCTTGCAGCATTGTTGAAAGACATCCGAGCCGATGATCCGCTTTACATTCTTTACGACTTCCACGACATCGGTGTCGGTCTTTCTCAGGAATATGATGTTTTTTTCTCTTTGCTCGATTAGCAGCAAGGCTATAACTATACAGAGACATGTTGTTTTATACGAGCCACGATGTGCTTGCAATGTGAAGTCTTCGGTATTGCCTAGCATTTCGAGCATCCATCTTTCGTGAAGCTCCGTCAGGTCGTTATAACCAAGATATTTACCTAATGTTGCAGGGTGAGTAAACAGATATTCCGCTGTGTTCTTGAGCGTCATTTCCTTAACTCATCTCGTATTTTTTCCAGCGCAGAATAATCTGCTGCAAGCACTTCCACTGTTTCTGTGGGTTTTTGCCCAGATGTATCACGCACATATTCTGCCGCTCGTATATCGCCTTTCAACGCTTTCTTTATCATAGCTTTTGTTATAGCGTTCTGTACAGTGGTTTCATTGCCTTTGACATCTTTTATTACCGTCTGAAGCTCAAGCTGAAACTCCTCTTTGAATGTCCTCTTTATGGCTTTTGTTTTGTTTGCTTTGGCGACCCTTTCCACCGTATTATCACCAGATTTGAACTGTGTCGCTTTTCTGTGCTCTTCCAATGCTTTACGACTGTTTGGGTGTTGCCCTCTCGGCATTTCTTAACCTCTCTTGTTTTATTATTATGTTCATTCTATATATGTGAGCTATTGTCAATCCTGTATTGAGAACAGCAACTGACCCAGTCTTTATATTTACCCTCCGCCATTGTATTACCTCTTTTATTTTTTTGTCATGATATAAAAGAAAGGAGTATCAAGCAGTGCAAGGCAGAACTTTACGCAATATTGCCCAATCATGGTTCCTATCAGGTCTGTACCTTGCATTCCTAAACCAATGCCGAAGCCAACGCCGATAAATATGACAGTATCAATTATCTGGCTTGTCATTGTGCTTCCGTTGTTCCAGAGCCAGCGTTGCTTGTTGTACTTTTCTTCTCCAAACTTCCCTTTCGCCCAATCTTTGATGCGATGGAATACATACACGTCCCAAGTCTGAGAGCAGAGATAAGCCACCAGACTTCCGGCTGTAAACCAGCCAAGGCTGTTTAATGCTGCATATGTATCACTTCCATTAAACCAAGGCTTGAATACAACGGGTGTTAGATAGATAAGTGCCGTACAAAGTATCTGTGCAAAAAATCCGACAAGCACGGCAAAATTTGCTTCTTTCTTCCCCCATATCTGCCCAATCACATCTGTTGCAAGGAATGTTAATGCATATGCCAAAACAGCGGCAGGCGCAAGAAGCTGGATGTTCCCGATGTAGATATTCGTCAGGATCATTCCGTTACTGCTAATAATGTTTGCTGTCAGTAATGCAGTTACGAACATAGCAATTATAATGATAAGATTACTGTTGTTTTTTTTCACTGTGGTTTCCTCACGTTCTTCTTAAAAAATTTCATCTGTTCTCCGATGCCAAGATGCTCACATGGAGCAGTATGATTCTTGAATAAATTTTTGATATACTTTCGGTAATTCTTTCCGCATAAAAATACGGCTTGCTCATTCCGGTCAATGCCAGCTTTTTTTATTTGCTTTGAAACCATAATTGACCATTTTTTTATTTCGTTCTCTCGTGCGCTCGACAGCGTTTTTTCATACGGCTCTATTTGTTCGTCAGGGTCTAATAGACCATACTTTGCAGACAGAATATATATCTTTTCTGGTCTAAGGCTTTCAGCATACTGCCACCCCCCCCTAAACCATTGTGAAGCTGTATACATTTCTTTCGCTTTGCACGGATAGTTCTGTTTCTTTTTTGTACAAGAAATAAATACAATCATAAATGCGTATCAGCCCATTCTTGAAATTTTACCCATTCGTTAAAGTTGTTTAATGCAGCTTCTTTTGGTTTTGCTATTCTGTGCCCTTTTGGCGGTTTGACTTGAATTATCGTTTTCCCATCAAACTTATACAGATAGCCAAATCTGTTTCCTGTTGTCCATGATGTACTGTCTACACTATAAAAATGGCATTTTGGTAGAAGTTTTAAGTTCGTAAACCCAAGTCCGTGTATTCTGCAATTCCTTTCCTTTGCTTCTTTTATCATGCGTGGGAAAACTGAATACTGCTCTGGCTTAATCTCTTTTGCCACAATGCCGCCAATAGCCGCATATTCATACATTTCGCACATCTTGAGATATTCTTCTATACCTCTTGACTTGTGCCATACTGGGATGCACTGCTTACCTGTCAGCCGCTCAAGCGTTTTCCTGTACTCAAGAACTTTTTTATAGCCAATGACAGAATCAATATCAAGCTCAAAGAACTTTTCTACCTTGTTCCGTTTGATAAAGTCTGCGTACCGTTCAATGTACTCATTCCAATTTATATGGCTTTTGCTGTTCTGCATGAACGTGAACGCTCCACTGTCCAGCAAAAAATCTCCCATATACGGAATTAATCGTTCCGTGTCTCCGTCGGCGTAGTAGAAGGATTCAAGAATATATGGTAACGTTTTTTTGTAGGAGTCATCATATAACTTGTCTTGCCCCCACTCCACGGAGCTACGCCGGCAAGATATATTTTCATTTTCTACCCCGGTGGTGTCACCGTCTCTCTCTCTCTTTTAACAGCATTCTGGAAAGAATTTGGTTCTTGCCATTGCCGCCAGCAAGGTAAATTCTCATACAAAACCCATTTTCTCGAAGAAGCACCAGCAAGATATACTTTCATTCAAGCTCAAACTCTTCTCCGCAATGAGGGCATACAACAGTCTTCTTTTTCTTCTCTTTCTCTGGGGTGTCTGTGAACATATCTTCAAAATTGAAATCGGAACTCCCAATGTCGAATTCGAAGTCATACCCTTCAAAGTCAAGGTCTTCAAGCTCCCAATCAAGCAGTTCATAATCCCATGTCGATTTTTCGCCGACTTTGTTGTCCAGCAGACGGTATTTCCGTTTCTGCTGTTCCGTCATATTCAGCTCACGCTGAACTTCCGCTTCTTTCCAGCCCAGCTTCTGCAAGGCTTTCCATCGTGTATGCCCTGCGAGAATGACGTTGTTCTCGTCTACGATGATATGCTGCTTGTATCCTACCTGACGGATGCTTTCCGCAACATCGTCAACAGCCGCATCGTTCTTCCTCGGGTTTCGCTCATAGGGGATAATATCCTTGAGAGCGAGTGTAACGAACTCTTTCATTTCTTGACCTCTTTTCTTTATTTGACCTCTTTTGTTGGATGTCAGCTCCCGCCTCAGCTCATCGGCATCCGCACCCTCGGCTCCCGAAGAAGCTCCACTTGCCTGTCTTTGACTACACGCAGAGAGGTCGAACTGCGTGATTGTCGTGGTTGCAGAGATTGGAATTGCACCAATGATCTCCACGTTATGACCGTGGCGAGATACTACTTCTCTACTCTGCGAAATGAGAATAAATTTAAAAAACTGGTTCTCATAACTTTTTGCCTGTTTTAGTGCAAGCATCAAGCTAAAACCAGTTTCTTAACAACTTCTCGTTGCTATTCGTTTTGAAGTCGGGAAAAACCTTCTTTTTGGCGAGATTAAACGAGAAGAATTTTTCAATATACAATTACCAGACGGTTTTAAAAAGCGATCTCGTGTAAATCTCGTGGCGATCTCACGGCATGATCATAAAGCGAGAGCCGCCTTTCAGCAGCCCTCGACATTACGAATATAACACAGCTTTCCTCTAATGTCTATGAAATGAAAGTGCAATTTTTAATCCGTCCACGTCCAGTAATAACCGAATTCCTCGTCTTTCAGGTTATCACAGGCATATTCGTCTGCTTCAGCCCACAGCTTGTTATAGAGCGTTGCTTTTTCTTGGTCTTTTTCGTACCATTGCCAGATTTTGTGATTCAAAACAAGCACCAACTCTGTAAGATACTTATAATCAGTTTTCCATTCGTCAAAAGCCCTGTTGAAAGCGTCTTGAATTGCATCAATCCCGAACCCGTCTGCTATACAGAAGTCCATCCAGAATGTTGTCTGCGGTTCATACCCGTTTAATTCGGTAATGTTCCATTTTGGAAAAATCATACCCTTATGTCCTTTCTCCCCGTGTACCCGATAGGTCAGGTTTTTTAGTTTACAGCATCAATGCCGCTCTCAAGCAATCGTTGGCTTCATAGTTGCCGCTCAGAAGCCAACTAACAAACTTCTTAATTTTCTTCATCATTCACACCTCTAAGTTCGTCAAGTTCATATTCTTCTATTTCTTCCGCCGTCAGCGGCTTGTCATAAACGATAATGTCATAATACCTACCACTCGGGTCGTCTTCCCTATCTACTACCCCTTTAGGTTGCGCTCCGGGAGAAAACCCCCGGAGCCGCATTCCGTATCTGTATCTCATTGTTTTACCCCCACGAGCTGTGCCGCCTGTGTCAAAAGCGGATGCACTGTCATGATCGTTCCCCATCTGTTCTCCTGCCAGTTCTGCGTCTTGCGTCTTGGCTCGGAGTGCCCGACATAATCACTGACAGCGTTCAAGAATCCCCACTTGGTATTCAAGAACTGTGCCACATCCGGGCGCAGTGTGCAGATAATGATCTCTTCCTTTGCTTTTTCCGCTGTCCGTTTCTGCCTGTCGGTTGCGTTTTCCGCAACAGGAATCATCTTGTCCAGTGCCGCTTTCATTTCTCCTTCGCTCATCTTTGCGTTTGCAAGACGGTCTGCTGTCTCATCCAGCTTCACGATATACCTATCTGCCAACTCCAATGTGAGCCTTGCATCACGCATTTTGCTTTCAATGTCTCCACGGTGTACAGTTGACCACGCTCTGGTTGCGCTTTGGAGTGCCATGTTTAACGTATTATTGCAGACTACCCTGACCGGGGTCATCAGTGCCCTTACGGCTCCTGTACCATCGTGAGTGTTTGTGAAGCAGATGTATGGCTCGAACTTGTCTCCGGCGATATACCTCTCGGGCATCTTGCCTAATAGCCAAATCTTCTTTCCACCGAACAGGCTCCCTGCCGTTTCATAGGTCATGCCCTCGTCTACAAGAGCATCTGTAAAATCGAATGCGTCTTTGTTCTGGACAATCTGATACTTGCTGCTGACAATTCCAAGAACCTTGCTGTCACTGCTCCTTGTGTTCGCCTGATAACCTTCGATCTGTTCGCCGTCCGACGTATACACTGGCATTCCGTTAATCTCCCAATCCAGCCCCGCCAGCTCCAAAGCGTCTTTAGAGGTCGGGGCTTCCTCTACCTTCGTTCCAAGACCGTGCCAAGGAACCTCTCTCACGTAAAACATGGTTTCAACTTCTGCGCTCATTGTATTGTCCTTTCTGCCCTGTCATCATCAGGAGTAGTGGGGCGGCTCTACTCGACAGCCCGAAGGCTGTTTCGACATTAGGTCTCCTTTTAGCGGTTGATCTGCTCTATGTAACCTGTGGTCAACTGGCAAGGGTTAAGGTCTTTGTTCCAGAACACCCAGCACGGAACGAGTATCTGAACGAATGTGTTGCTTGCTAAACACGGCTTTCTCTCGCCCTCAACGATGATCTTGCTCTTTGGTGCAAACACTGTGCCGTGAAAGGTTTCCAGTTCAACACTCTTCTCTCTTGCTTCGTAAATGCTCTTCTCAACTTTTATCCTTGCGTACCTCATTGCGTTTACCTCCTGTTTAAGTTCTGTCTTCACTGTTATGATACTACACAAAAGTGTAAAATACAAGCATTTTCTTACATTTTTTTGTAATTCGTTGTTTTACACAAAGCTCATGGTTCACTTTTGTGTAATCTGTACAGATTAGCGAACTGTCTGTTTATACTTCCTCAATGCTGATAATTTCGTATTCGCAGTCAATTCCAAGACCGTAAATCCTCTTGCATTCCTCAACAGTCGAAACGATGCAGGTCTGCTGTCTCCACTGCCAGTTACTAAGTGCATCCGCATACTTGAATGTGATCTTAAGCATCATTTTATCCTTTCGTATTTCGCAATTTCTTCTTTTAGGAAAGCCATCTGTCTCTGACATTTTTCCAGTCCTCTTTGGTTTTGCTTTTTACCTTTTGTTTTCGTCTGCACAAGGTACAGAAAATCATCTTCAAAGCAACTCGCACCCCAATAGGCAAGCTTCAGAATCTCTAAATATGGCAGCGGAGTGTTGCTGCACTCGGTATCTTTCATTCTAAGCCCCTCAGGAAGTAGTCCAGCTCTTCCTTGCTGTCAAACATGCGCACGAAATTGCCTTCTTCATCGTACAGATTAAACTCGTGCTTATCTCCTTCCATGAACTCCTGTGTAAACCACTTAGAGCCGTTCGCTACAACTAATTCATCCTTGCAATACATAGTTCTGTCCTTTCTGTATTAAGAGCGGCGGTTTAGCCGCCGCTCTTCAGTGTTTGGTTATACCATGTAACAGTAGTCAATATCCCAATTGTACCAGTCGAGCCTGACACCTAAGTCTTTACCATCAAGGCAGTCGCCCGACAAGCGGTTGCTGATCTTGTTATTCTGGAAAGCTCTGCTGTTGTTGGCAACTTCGTAGCTGCGCTCCGTCGTGCTGTACATTTCTTCCCAGTTGCTTGCCTTGTAGACGATAACGCCCTTCAGGCAAGCTTGTTCCGATTTGTCGGGGAACCTTGTGTTAAACTCGTTCATGATGCTCCAAAGCTTGTCAAACGTGATTCTTTCCATGGTGTTGTCCTTTCTCCCCGTATAGCCGCTGGGTCAGCTTTGTAACATAGGGCTTGCCATCATCAGCGGTCAAGTTGCCATCTTGATCGGACGCCCCGAAAGGGCGTTTCGGCTTTTAGGCTCCGTAGCTCTTACTTATGCAAGCAACCCTCGCTTGGATTGTTTCGTAATTGCCTTTCCCATATTCTTCGCACGGAACTGCGAGGCAAGCAAAATCTCCGTTATCGCAGACTACAGTACCGCCCATATACATATCCGGGTGGTTCTCGGCAAGCCATCTCTTACCATCTCTGAGCGTTTCCGCCTGAATCTCCCAAACCTGCTCGTCTAATTGCTCGAAGCGGGGATACTGCTTTTTAGAATCCCATCTATAATACTCTGCTTCCTCTGAATATCTCCGTCCGTAAACTGTGATCTTCATTGCCGTTTCCTTTCTCCCCGTTAGGTCGATAGGTCATCCTGTACTGTTTATAGATTATTTTGCCATCCTTGAAAGAACTTCGTTCTTGTATACCTCTTTTTTCATCGGTGGGTTCCTCCTTTGTTTTATCTTCAATTACATTATAATACACATTTGTGTAATTGTAAAGCATTTTTTTCACTTTTGTGAATGTTCTACGTTTTGTACAAATTCGCCGTTACGCTTTTGTGTAATTTGTACATTTTAAACCCGATCTAACGAGAATTTTCTGAAAACTCTAATTTTCATAACTTTTTTACTAACTTAAACCACAATCTCGCTGAAAGTTGTTTCTTTCATAACATCTCGCCCGGATTTATTTTGAAGTCGGCGAAACCCCTGGTTTACACGAGATCGCGTTTTCTTTTTCCTTCGGTATAAATTTACATCGAAAATTCAAAAGCGATCTCGTGTAAATCTCGCGGCGAGACGCCATAAAAAACCCACCCGATTGGGTGGATTTTGGGGTTATGGTTGGTATGATGCGCCGTGTCGCAACTGAGCTAAATGAGCTAAGGCTTGATTGCGTTTGTTGTATATTTGCCTTCTTTCGTAGCCAAGTTCATCCGCAAGGCTATCCGCAGCATATTTACCGCCGCTGATTACCATCAGCTCTATAATTCGCCTTTCATCGTCCGGCAGTTGATTGAGCATCCTCTCTAAATCAGCAACGTGCCTTTTCGTGAATATGAGATTTGCTTCAAGCTGGTCTTTCTTGGCTATGGCTGTCAACAGCTTTTCTTCTTGAATGTTGCTTCCACTGCCGCTCGGCATTTTATCATAGTCTGTGGCTTTTATCGCAGTATATTCAGCTTTAACTGTTTCCAGCTCTTCTTGAATCTGCTGAATTGCAAACTTCATTCTGCCAAGGTTTTGCAGGTCTTCTATGAGCCATTTTTTATAGTTCATCTGCCTGTACTCCCGAAACCGTTGTTTCCTCTTTCCGTCTGTTCCAGATGGTCAACCAGTTCCAACTCTGGTGTTGCAATCGGAATGATAACCAACTGCGTGATCTTGTTCCCACGCTTCAGAATGATTGCCGTGTTGTTGTTGTAAAGTTTTGCGATGATTGAGCCAGTGTAACCAGCATCAATAACGCCCTCGGATGTAATGCCGTTCTTGATGTTCAGTCCGCTCTTGCTCTTGAGCATTCCAACATAGCCCATCGGAATTGCAACGTGTACCCCGGTGTCAATGACCACGCTTCCATAAGCTGGTACAAGAACATCAACAGGAGTTCGTAAATCAAGACCTGCGTCCAGTACATGTGCTCGTTCCGGCATGAACGCATCTTTGTCTAACATCACTTTCATCGTTTGCTCTCCTCGTCTGAAATGTCGGCAAGTTTCATTCTTGCCATGATCAATTCTTCCTCGGCATCCTGCCATAACTGCCACGCTCGGTGACGTTTTGCAAGTGCGGCGTCAATCTCGCATTGTGCTTGCTTCTTCCGGTCTTCAATGGTTTTCAATATCCACCTCACGTTTCCGGGTCAATCGAATCCAGTTCACTTTGAAGTTCTGCGATTTGCTCATTCAGCTTTGCGATTCTTGCGGTCTTCTCAGCGTCATTTTTTATCAATTCATTAAAATCGATTTTCAAAGCGGCTGCGATTGCAACACCTGTATCAACCGGGATTAAGCGTTTGCCTCTTACTCTGGCCAAATAGCCTGCCGAAACTCCGATCTCGTTTTCAAGCGTTGAAATAGGAATCCCCTTTATCTTGCAAAGTGCCTTTGCGTTTCTGGCGATCCGTTCACTGATTGTCATTATCCACCTCCTGTTTCAGCCAATCAAGCCAGACCTTCCTGCATTGATCGCAATCTTGTGTATCGGGCTTTGCAACACACCACACGCAGTCTGCGTTTGTTGCAAGAAATTCCGCTAATTTCTCATCGCTCATTGCTCGGATGCGGTCTGCGTTCGATGGGTGTTTGTCATTGCAATTTTCGTCGCAGAAAGAATGATGATTATTATCCGTCCAAAGTTCGCACTCGCCGTCTTTGGTTCTGTAGATGCAGCCATTCATGTTTCGTTGCTCACCAGTTCACCGCTTCCTGCCTGTTCACAAAGAAGTGAATCCCGTGTGAGCACTCGTTCCAACGGTTGTCATCCCAACTGTCGGGATAGACCATCTCGCCAACGGTGTAGACCGTCTCGGCGTAGTTCTTATTTTCCAGCGTAGTAATTTCTGCGTCCGTACCGTCTGCGTTCTCAATCGCAAGCACAAGTGCTTTGTCACAGCGGCATTTCCGGGAAGCCGCGGAACAACGCCTTGCATCTTCTGGAATCTGGAGCTTTACGATATAGCCGTTGACTTTCTTCCATGCGATAAACGCGCCTGTGTCCGGACAGGTAGATCGGA
>CALEPT010000010.1 GCA_937910385.1 uncultured Ruminococcus sp.
CTGCGTTATACCGCATCATGTGATATGCGGACTGGTGGAGTGGTTTTACATACGTAATCACCCACCCAAAAGGACAACCATTTATTGCTGATGAATTTCCACGCTATTCTGCGGAAGTAAGAGGTTTCTGCTGTCTGCAAGGGGCTTGCTGATGAACTTGTAGTAAATGTCAACCTTGCGAGGGGCGTTGCGATCTTCGGGACGGGCATGAACTACAATAAATTCGATCAGGTCTAAGCACAGCTCACGGGTAAGGCAAGGTGCATCGCTCCACTTCTTCAAACGCTGAATGAATTTCTCAACGTCCTGTTCGTCCTGCTGTTCCTGCGCTCTTGCCTTGCGGTACTGCTCCGCCTGCGCCGTAAGCTCCTTCTGCTCGGCAGTATACTTTTCAAGCATTTTGGCACTCAAATCTTCGGGCAGCTTACCGAGCATTCTTTCCTCATAGGTCTTGCTGATGATCGTGTCAAGCTCCGCCAGACGGCTCTCAGCCTGTTTCAGAAGTCGGCTCTCGTCCTCGGTCTGCTGTTTACGCTCATTCGCCTTGATTGCAAGATAACGCTGTCTCTCGCCGTCCTCGTCCTCAATGACACGCTTTGCTCTTGCACGAATATCCTCAAGCACCAGCCCCTCAATGATACGCTGTAAAATAGAATGCGAGGAGCATACCTCCTTGCCGTGGTTCGCATAAGTGTTGCAGATATAGGTAACAAGCTTATATTTGCCACGCTTTTTTGATTCATGGAACGTAGTGTTATTTTTCAGCTTTGCCCCACAGTCGGCACAGTACATCAGACCGCCGAGTGGAAGTATCACTCCGCTTTTCGTGACCTTGCCGTGACTGCACGACTTGTTGACCTCCTGCACCTTATCCCATAACTCCTTGTCCACGATAGGCTCAAAGGCATCTTCAACGACGATCCATTCATCAGAATCCCTGATATACCTTTGGTGATTTTTGTAGGAAATAGTGGTGTATTTCTGATTAACAACACAGCCCTTGTAAATTGGGTTTTCGAGAATATCACGCACCATTGCGGCATTCCACAGGTGGTTGGAGATGTAGGGATTCGGCTTGCCCAAACGCTTGTATGTGTAATCGGACGGCGTGATAACCCCCTGAGCATTCAGAGCCTTAGCGATCTGCGGAGAGCTTGCACCCTCGGAACGCATTTTATACATCATACGGACGTATGGAGCGTTCGTTTCATCGACCACGGGCAATCTGTCCTCAGTGTCTCCGACAAGATAACCAAACGGCGCAACAGGAGCGTGATACTTGCCCTGCTTTGCATTGGACACCATGACCGCACGAATTTTCTTTGAAGTATTGGCGGCGTGCCATTCGTTGAAAAGATTCATGATCGGCATCATGTCCATAGCCGTGCTGTTTCGTTCAAGGGTATCCACATTGTCACTCAGAGCTATGAAGCGGATATTGAACGAAGGGAAAATGTAGTCGATATACTGACCGACTTCGATGTAATTTCGACCGAATCTGGACAAGTCTTTACAGAGTATCAGGTTAATCTTTCCAGACTTTGCATCATCGAGAAGCTGTCTAACACCCGGACGATTAAAGTCTGTACCCGAATAGCCATCGTCCTCGCAAATTTCTACTAAGCTCCAATCGGGCTGCTGGCTGACGTACTCCGTCAGCATTTTTTTCTGATTTTCTATTGAAATGGATTCTCCTGCACGTTCGTCCTCCTGCGATAAACGCACATAGATACCCACGTTGTAATGTGACTGCTTTGTCATGATAAAAAACTCCTTTCTGATAAAAACAAAGCAGCCATATTCGGTATATTTATCTCAAAGAGCATGGAATACCGAATATGGCAGTAAGGACTACGCTGTTTCGGGTTCTTCCATTGCTCTGTGAAAAGCATGATCGTGAAGCACCTTGTCGAGATTTTTCTCCCCGACAAAGTGTGCGGTGACAATAAAAGTCTGTCCCTCAATTTCATAAGTCGCTGTATCAATGGGCTTGTCTTTGTATCGCTCCACCTTTTCAGCAAGTGTCTCTTTCTTCTGCAATTTTCTCCTTTCCGCCTGCGATTATCTATCTCTACACGCATAGGCTTTTTGTTGCAGGGGCGTTACTCCTGCACAGTATAATTATAGCGCGCACCGCCCGATATGTCCATAGGTATTGCGCCCAAAATTTTTGTATCTGACTTGTGCGCGTCGGACAATCTTTTGGACGGTACGGCTATTATCGTTTTGTTGTCGGTTTATAGCTTAAACCGCATAGGGATTTTTCTTCTCAAAGAAAGGAGTCTGACCAAGCATTTCTTTCTCGTCAGCAACATCATCATCACTGTTATCCGACACAGTTTTTTCATCAGTATCGGACATTGCCGCCTGCTCGTGTTCTCTTGCGATCATATCGGCAAGAGCCTGTCCCTCACAGCTATACTGCTTGCACAGCGACTGATAGATCAGCAGAGCTTTCTGTTCACTCAGCTTTTCACACTCAGCCGTGTCGGTCTTGATACGCTCTTTCAGCTTGCCGA
>CALEPT010000011.1 GCA_937910385.1 uncultured Ruminococcus sp.
CGTACTACAAGAATGATATGATAGCGCTCTGGGACAGTCTGCGTAAAAGCGGCTATACCCGCAGCTACGGCAGTATGCTGAGGGTGATAAAGAAGTGGGTGAACCCTGAGATCAAAAAGCGCACAGCCCGCAAGCCTAAGCCCTATGAAAGAGCAATGTATCCCGGACAGAAGGTGCAGGTTGATGTGAAATATGTTCCTTCAGAATGCATATCTAATGGAAAGAAATATTACCAATATACGGCAGTAGATGAATGCACGAGATTCTGTTTCCGAGAGATGTACGAAGAACACAGCACTTACAGCTCGGAGGATTTTATCAAAAAGCTGCTGAAAGCGTTTCCGTTCCCAATCAGAGAGATACAGACCGACAACGGCACAGAATTCACAACAGCGCTTTTGACAAAGGATAAGCAGCACAGGACGCTGTTTGAGGCAATCTTGGAAAAACATGATATCATCTATCACCGTATCAGAGTCGCAACTCCGAGGCACAATGGAAAGGTCGAAAGGCAGCACAGGGAAGACGGCAAGCGCTTTTACAGCAAGATGCGGATGTACAGCCTTGAGGACGGCAGAAAACAGATTGCTGCATACAATAAGCGATCAAATAATATACCAAAGGTCTGTCTGAAATTCAAATCACCCAATGAGGTGCTTGAAGATTACCTGTCGTTGATGTGGTGAGCCGCCGCAAATTCACCTCACTCCGTCGCCTACGGCTCCTACATGAGGTGAATTTGCCATTATCTGCTTAACATCTTATTTTTTGAGGGTTAGTGTCCAAGATCATTGACAAGTGTACAGATTTTTTGTCCGCGTATCCAGTATAAGCTTGACAAAAAACACAAAATATGATATAATTCAAACTGACCAATATAATATGCCTTGCGGACAGGCGGGTCAAATGCCGAAGCAGCGCGAAAGCTGCATTATTGATTGAGTTAAAAGCTCAAATTTTATAAGATGATAACTTCATAATCAGGTCACTTGTGAAACGGTCAATAAGAAGCGGCATAGTCCGAAAAATCATTCGAGGTAGCTATACCCCTGTAAGATAAGACTGTTAAAGTGATACGATTATGTATCACTTTATTTTTTTGGAAGTATGTAAAGATGAATATTGAAAAACAAAAATCAGCCCCCGTCTATGAGGCGCTTGAAAGATTCAGAAAACAGCGTGTTGTTCCGTTTGATGTTCCGGGACATAAGCGCGGCAGGGGGAATCCCGAGCTTGTCAAGCTGCTCGGAGAGCAGTGTGTGAGCCTTGATGTAAATTCAATGAAACCTCTTGACAATCTCTGCCACCCTGTATCAGTAATATATGACGCAGAACAGCTTGCCGCAGACGCCTTTGGCGCCTCTTATGCCTATTTCATGGTCGGAGGAACTACATCTGCTGTACAGAGCATGATACTTACAGCATGCAAGGCAGGAGATAAGGTGATACTTCCCCGAAACGTCCATAAGAGCGTTATAAACGCACTTGTTCTGTGCGGAGCTGTGCCTGTATATGTAAATCCCGATGTGGATAATCACATCGGCATCGCACTTGGCATGGAAACGAACCTCGTTGAAAAAGCAATAGTGGAAAATCCCGATGCAGTTGCGGTTTTTGTAAATAATCCTACCTACTACGGAATATGCTCTGACCTGCGCTCTATAGTTGATATCGCACATCGTCACGATATGATGGTGCTTGTGGACGAAGCACATGGAACTCATCTTTATTTCTATGAGGCTCTTCCTGTTTCGGCAATGGAAGCAGGAGCAGACATGGCAGCGGTATCTATGCACAAATCTGGCGGAAGCCTTACCCAAAGTTCCCTGCTGCTTCTCGGAAGGGCAGTCAACCCGCGTTATGTGGAGCAGATAATAAATCTTACCCAGACTACCAGCGCTTCATATCTGCTTTTGTCAAGCCTTGATATTTCCCGCCGTAATCTTGCCCTGAGGGGAAGAGAATCATTTGAAAAGGTCACAACGCTTGCGGAATACGCGAGAATGGAAATAAACTCAATAGGCGGATATTATGCCTACGGCAAGGACCTTGTGAACGGCAGCAGTATCTATGATTTCGATGTTACCAAGCTCTCGGTCTACACGCGGGATATGGGACTTACCGGAATCGAGGTGTACGATCTTCTTCGCGATGAGTATGACATACAGATAGAATTCGGCGACATCGGAAATATACTCGCTTACATTTCTATCGGCGACCGGATACAGGAGATAGAAAGGCTTGTAGGAGCTCTTGAGGATATAAAAAGGCTGTATTCACGCAAAAGCTCAATGCTTCACAACGCCGAGTACATCGCTCCTATAGTTGCGGCGACTCCTCAAAGAGCGTTTTACGCAGATAAGGAGCTGCTGCCGATACGCGAAACAGCCGGCAGGATATGCGGAGAGTTCGTAATGTGCTACCCTCCGGGAATACCTATACTTGCGCCCGGCGAACAGATAACCGATGAGATAATAGATTATATACTTTTTGCTAAGGATAAGGGCTGCTCCATGCAGGGACCTGAAGACCCTGAGATAGAAAAGCTCAATGTTCTGAAAGACTTTTGACACGAGGTGAAGTGAGTTGGATTTTTGGTTTTCGGAAATGCATACTGAAAACGTGAAAATGTCTATACGTGTGGAAAAACAGCTTTTCTGCGGCACGAGCGATTTTCAGCGGATAGATGTATTTGAGTCTGAGGAGTTCGGCAGATTTCTCACATCGGACGGAAGCGTCATCTTCTCAGAGAAGGACGAATTCACATATGATGAAATGATCGTTCATGTTCCGATGGCTGTACACCCAAACGTAAAACGAGTGCTCGTTATAGGAGGCGGCGACGGCGGAGTTGCCCGTGAGCTGTCATATTATGATGAGATAGAGCATATAGACGTTGTTGAGCCTGATGAGATGTTCATTCGTGTGTGCAGGGAATTTTTCCCGGATAACGCAAAAGGGCTCGACGATCCGAGAGTAGTTGTCTCCAACCGCGACGGACTTAGATTCCTGCGCGGAAAGCAGGATGAATACGATCTTATAATCAACGACAGCACCGATCCTCTCGGACATACGGCAGGGCTCTTTACCAAGGAGTTCTACGGAAGCTGCTACAAAGCCCTCAAAAGCGACGGCATAATGGTATATCAGCACGGAAGCCCTTTCTTCGACGAGGACGAGGATACCTGCCGCGCAATGCACCGCAAGGCATACAAATCATTCCCCATAAGCCGTGTGTATCAGGCGCATATCCCGACCTGTCCTTCCGGCTACTGGCTGTTTGGATTTGCGTCAAAAAAATATCACCCTCTGCACGACCTCGACGCAAAGCGCTGGAAGGCACGGGGACTGAAAACATGGTACTATACAACAAATCTGCATACCGGAGCTTTTATGCTGCCAAAATATGTCGAGGATCTGCTTGAAGAGGAAGAAAGACCGGAAAAGAAACAGGAGGTAAAATAATGAAACTTATGGTAATAGGCTGCGGCGGAGTTGCTACCGTCGCTATACACAAATGCTGCGAGAATCCGATATTTACCGAAATACTTCTTGCAAGCCGCACAAGATCCAAATGTGACGCCTTAGCGGAAAAGCTTGCTCCGTCCGCAAATGCAGAGATAACCACAGCTACAGTCGATGCAGACAGCTTTGAGTCTCTTGTTGCACTGATGAAGGAGTTCAAGCCGCATACCGTCCTTAATGTAGCACTCCCCTATCAGGATCTCACGATAATGGACGCCTGCCTTGAATGCGGCGCTAACTATGTTGATACCGCAAATTATGAGGCAGAGGATACCGATGACCCCGAGTGGAGGGCTATATATGAAAAGCGCTGCCGTGAAAAGGGCTTTACTGCATATTTTGATTATTCATGGCAGTGGGCTTATGACGAGCGATTCAAAAAGGCAGGTCTGACAGCTCTCCTCGGAACAGGCTTCGACCCCGGAGTGACCAGCGTTTACACCGCGTATGCCCTCAAGCACTATTTCGACGAGATACACTATATAGATATCCTCGACTGCAACGGCGGCGACCACGGCTATCCCTTCGCTACTAACTTCAACCCCGAGATAAACCTCCGCGAGGTCTCGGCAAACGGCTCCTACTGGGAGGACGGACACTGGGTAGAGACATCTCCTATGGAAATAAAGCGCGAATATAACTTCGACGGCGTGGGTATGAAGGATATGTATCTGCTGCACCACGAGGAAATAGAGTCACTCGCAAAGAATATCCCGAATGTAAAGCGCATTCGCTTCTTCATGACCTTTGGTCAGTCATATCTTACTCACATGAACTGCCTGCAGAATGTAGGTATGCTCGGCACTGCGCCCATAAACTTTGAAGGCAGGGAGATAGTACCGATAAAGTTCCTGAAAGCGCTTCTTCCCGACCCTGCTTCCCTCGGCCCGCGTACTGTCGGCAAAACCAACATCGGCTGCATCTTCCGCGGCATAAAAGACGGTAAAGAGCGTAATATCTACATTTACAATGTCTGCGATCATCAGGAATGCTACAAGGAAACAGGTGCGCAGGCGGTATCATATACGACAGGAGTTCCCGCGATGATAGGAACTGCAATGGTAGCAGGAGGAATATGGAAGGGCGCAGGCGTATTCAACGTCGAGGAGTTCGACCCGGATCCTTATATGGAAGCACTGGGCAAATACGGTCTGCCGTGGCAGGTCAATGAAAATCCTGTGCTCGTAGACTGAATCTGTTTGCCTCGCCTTTTCTAAGGAAAGGAAACAGATCAACGATCTCAATTGATATTTGGTAGGTTTTATGAACGAAAAATTATTGGTGACAGGAGCTTTTGAGAATATCACAACGCCCGCATATGTCGTTGACGAGAAGAAGCTCATCGCAAATCTTGAAATACTGCGCGAGGTCGCGGAGCAGACAGGCTGTAGGATACTGCTTGCGCAGAAGGCTTTCTCAATGTTCGCGCTTTATCCCCTTATGCGCAGTTATCTTTCCGGAACTGCTGCAAGCGGTCTCTATGAGGCAAAACTCGGACGTGAGGAATTCGGCGGAGAGGTTCATGTTTTCTGCCCCGCATATAAAGAAAGCGAGTTCGACGAAATAGCCGAAACTGCCGATCATATCATATTCAATTCATTCGCGCAGCTGTGCAGATTCAGGGACAGGTGCCGCGGTAAAAGCATAGGCATAAGGATAAATCCACAATGCTCTACGCAGGACGAGCCGATATATGACCCCTGTGCACCGTTTTCAAGGCTCGGTGTTACAAAGGAGAATTTCCTTGACGATGAATTCTCAGGCGTTGACGGGCTACATTTCCATACGCTCTGCGAACAGAATTCCGATGCGCTTGAAAAAACTATATACGCTGTGGAGGAAAGCTTCGGGAAATACCTTCATAAATGCAAATGGGTGAACTTCGGCGGCGGACACCATATTACCCGCCCGGATTATGACAGAGAATTGCTCAAACGTCTGATAACGCATATCAGCGAGACGTATCAGGTGCAGGTATATCTCGAACCCGGCGAAGCGGCAGCGCTGAATGCAGGCTATCTCGTAACGCAGGTGGAGGATATAGTGAATAACGGAATGGATATCGCCATACTCGACGCTTCGGCAGCTTGCCATATGCCCGATGTTCTGGAAATGCCGTATCGTCCTCCGCTATACATGAGCGGAAAGCCTTGCGAAAAGGCTCATACATACCGGCTTTCATCACGAACCTGCTTAGCGGGAGATATCATAGGCGATTACAGCTTCGACGAGCCTCTCCGGATCGGAGACAGGCTCTGCTTTGAGGATATGGCAATATATTCAATGGTCAAAAATAACACCTTCAACGGAATGCCTCTGCCCGATATAGGCATCCTGCATACCGACGGAACTTACAGGCTCGTAAAAAGCTTTTCATACAGCGATTTCAAGGAGCGATTATCATAATGTGCAGATTTTTTATGCCCGCAGAATTCTCGCAGCAAAGGGCTGCGATACTGATTTTTCCCGAACGTCCCGGATCGTGGGGATACGGCGCAGTCCCTGCACAGAAGGTCTTTGCGCAGATAATAAACACTATCGCAGAACATGAGGACGTATACGTTGCCGTCAGTGAAAACACGCTCCGGGCAGCTCAGGTGCTCCTTCATAAAACAGACAGGATAAAGCTTGTCAGGATACCTGCAAATGACGCATGGGCAAGAGATATCGCGCCCACCTTTGTGAAAGATAAGAGTACAGGCAGCATACACGGAATAAGCTGGAAATTCAACGCTTGGGGCGGAGAATTCGACGGGCTGTACTCTCACTGGGAGCTCGACGACGCCTTTGCAGATAATTTCTGCAAGCAGACCGGCTTTGAATGCGTAAGCGCAGGCAGCTTCGTTCTTGAGGGCGGCTCGATACACTCCGATGGAGAAGGGACTATCCTCACAACTGAGGCTTGTCTGCTCAGTCAGGGACGTAATCCCTCGCTTTCAAAAGAAGAAATAGACAGCAGGCTATGCGCATATCTCGGCGGAGAAAAGGTCATATGGCTGCCAAGAGGCATATACAATGACGAAACTAACGAACACGTGGACAATATCTGTGCATTCATCAGACCTGCCGAGGTCGTGCTTGCCTGGACAGACAATGTGAATGATCCGCAGTATGAGCTTTCCGCTGCCTGTCTGAAAGTGCTTGAAAATTCAACCGACGCAAAGGGGCGCAGAATCAAAGTACATAAGCTCCCTATACCCGATGTGCCGGTATGCGTCACCCGGAACGATCTTGAGGGCTATATATTCGAGGAGGGAGAGGACGTGCGTGAGATCGGTGAACGGCTTGCCGCATCTTATGTAAACTTCTTCTTCGCGAATGATATAGTTTTGCTGCCGCAGTTCGGGGGCGAAAACTCTGAGAGTGACGCACGTGCCATGAGCATAATGAAAGGTTTGCTGCCGGATCGCGAGATCATACCCATAAATGCAGCGGAAATAATAAAAGGCGGCGGAAATATACACTGCATAACGCAGCAGATACCGCTGTGATACGAGGTAAATATAATATGCGAAATGTAACTGTCTCCGCAGTGCAGATGCACTGCGGAAAGGATATAAACGAAAATATCAAGCTCGCGGACAAGCTTGTCCGTGACGCAGCTGAAAAAGGCGCGAATATCATACTGCTCCCCGAGCTTTTTGAAAATCAGTATTTCTGTCAGGAACGCAGGTATGAATATTACTCATTCGCAAAAAGCGTAAGAGACAATGATGCGGTAAGGCATTTTTCCTCACTTGCAAGAGAGCTTGGAGCAGTTCTTCCGATAAGCTTCTATGAGCGTGACGGCAACAGGCTTTTCAATTCAGTCGCCGTAATAGACGCTGACGGCACTATACTCGGTATTTACCGCAAAACTCATATCCCCGACGATCACTATTATCAGGAAAAGTTTTATTTCACCCCCGGCGATACCGGTTTTAAGGTGTGGGATACCAGATTTGCACGTATAGGATTAGGAATATGCTGGGATCAGTGGTTCCCCGAGGCAGCAAGATGTATGGCAATTGACGGTGCAGAGCTTATCCTCTATCCCACGGCAATAGGCTCGGAGCCTGTCCTTGAATGTGACAGTATGCCGCATTGGAGGCGCTGTATGCAGGGACATTCTGCGGCAAATGTAGTCCCTGTAATTGCGGCAAACAGATTTGGCACCGAAACAGTAGAACCATGTGAAGCAAACGGCGGTCAGAGCTCCTCACTTACGTTCTACGGTTCATCGTTCATTACCAACGAGACCGGCGAGATAATAAGCGAATGCGGACGCAGCGGAGATTCCGCTATATCAGCCTCATTCGACCTTGATGCGATAGATGAGATGAGATTGAGCTGGGGATTATTCCGCGACAGGCGGCCTGATAAATACCGCATCATATGTGAAAAATAGGCTTATGCGCTTATGCAGCTATAAACTCAACATCGTTTCATCTGCTTTCAGGACAATGGGCATCAGAACTGACATCATTTTCGCGCTCCGTATCTCAGAGCGCGTTTTTTGTCAGCACCGATAAAATGAATGTTATGGCGCAAAAATGCCGGACATCTCAGCAAAAAGAGAAGTCCGGCAGATATTCATATACGCCTGATAAATATATTCTCAAAAGCTCCTGCCGGAAGCATCAGGCAGGGTAACGATATTTATTCAAACTCGTATTCTCCGCTGTAGTTCTTCTTGAATTCCTCAAATATCTCGCCAAGCAGCACATCGTCATCCACCGAGAGAAATTCAAACTGATCCGGCTCATCTGCGGGTATCATTTCAAGTATCACGACCTCGTCGTCCTCTTCGTCAAACGGTATCATGACAGCATATGTGTGTCCCTCGTAATCGGCAGTACCGATGATCTCAAAGGATATATCCTGCCCTTCGTCATCGGTAAGAGTTATGTAATTTTCCGCTTCCTCTTCAATATCATCAATATTTTTATTCTCAAATTCGTTCATTTTGATCCCTCCAAACAGAATATATATCATTTTACCACAAATATTAAAAAAACGCAATAGAAAATACACTCTCCACTTGAATTTTTTGAAGAAAAGTCTTATACTAATTATATATGAAGCATTGCGTTAGGAGGCTGTAAAATGATATATCTTCTTGAAGATGAGGAAGGCATACGCAACTTTGTGATATATGCGCTCAGAAAAGCCGATATAGAAGCAGAAGGCTTCGCAGTTCCGTCTGAGCTTTATAAGGCCGTTGAAAGAAAGCTTCCACGACTTTTGCTGTTGGACAGAATGCTGCCCGAGGAGGACGGTATATCCGTTTTGAAAAAGCTGCGCAGTAAAACGGAAACAAAAAAGCTTCCCGTCATCATGCTCACAGCAAAAGGTTCTGAGCTTGACAAGGTAGAGGGTCTCGACAGCGGTGCCGACGACTACATTACAAAGCCGTTCGGAACTATGGAGCTCATCTCCCGCGTAAAGGCTATGCTGAGAAGAACTCAGGAGGAACCGCCCGAAGGCTCAGCTGCCATAAGCATCGGAAGTCTGTTCATTTATCCATCCAAGCATGAGGTATCGGCAAGCGGCGAGAAAATCAGTCTCACGCTCAAGGAGTATGAGCTTCTTCTGTTTCTCATGAAAAATAAGGGAAAGGTCTTTTCCCGCGATACACTTCTGCGTGAGATATGGGGATACGATTTCTCTGGTGAAAGCCGTACCGTAGACGTTCATATCAGAACTCTCCGCTCAAAGCTGGGAGGCTGCGGCAGTATAATACAGACTATCCGCGGAGTCGGATATAAGGCAGGTGACGAATGATTGACCAAACGAATACTTCTGAGCATAATGATAATTTCCGGCATATCAGTCATCATAGCAGTTCTTCTTGTTACGGCTGTGCTTCACGATTATTCTACAGATAAGCTCGAAGCAGAAATACGCACTGAAGCGGAAATAATAGCCGAAGCCGTCGAGATGAACGGCGGGCGCTTTCTCGATGAAGCCGATTTCAACGATGATATACGAGTTACTTGGATAAGCAAAAGCGGAAAGGTAATATACGATTCCGAGGAAGACCCTGCAGACCTCGGCAATCATTCCGACAGGAAGGAAGTCTCCGAAGCCGCCGAAAACGGCGAGGGAAGTTCTTACCGATATTCCGATACTATTATGAAAACCACTCTCAATCATGCCGTAAAACTATCTGACGGAACTATCATAAGAGTATCAAGCGTACACAATTCACTTATCGCACAGATGATGAGCGCGCTCAGACCTCTTCTGCTTATTCTCGTTATAACCGCACTTATCTCGGCTCTTTACGCAATGGCAGTATCGCGCAGTATAGTAAAGCCTGTCAACGATATCGACCTCGACCGACCTGTAATAGAAAAAAGCTATAAGGAGCTTTCTCCGCTGGTCGATAAGCTTCGCACGCAAAACATAAAGGTAGCACGCCAGCTCGAACAGCTCTCTCAAAGCCGCGAACAGCTCAGCCTTATAACAGAAAATATGAGTGAAGGGCTGATCATTATCGACCCCAAGACCAATGTTCTGTCATCTAATTATGCAGCTCTGGAGCTTCTCGGCAACCCCTCGTTCACAGACGGGCAAAGCGTTTATGCTCTGAATAATTCTGATGTGTTCCGCAGATGTCTGCTCAACGCGCTCGGCGGAGTCCGTTCGGAGTGCATTGTAAAAGCCGACGGCGGAGAGAGAGCTGTCATCGCCAGCCCAGCCTCAGGTACGGGAATGCTCTGCGGAATAGTAGTCTTCGTAATGGACGTTACAGAAAAACAGCAGCTCGAAGTAATGCGAAGAGAGTTCACCTCGAACGTTTCGCATGAACTGAAAACTCCACTGACTACAATATACGGCATAGCAGATATGCTCGCCGAAGGTATGGTAGAGGCAGACGATGTTCCGCGATTCGGAGGAGATATCAGAGCCGAAGCTGAAAGAATGATAACACTTATCAACGATATCATCTCGCTTTCAAAGCTCGATGAGGACGCAGCTCCTCATGAAACTGAGGACATCGACATTTATGAGCTCGCCGAAGAGATCCTCGGCAGGCTTAAGGTCAATGCCGCTCAAAAGGATCTGAGCTGCTCGCTGTCAGGAGAACACGTTCATATAAACGGCAGCAGAACAATACTCGGCGAAGTAATATACAATCTCTGTGACAACGCAGTAAAATATAATGTTGACGGCGGAAGTCTTTCCGTAAAGGTATCACATGCTCCGATGACCGCGAGGATAACCGTAAGCGATACAGGTATAGGTATACCTCAGGAGCACATCAGCCGTATTTTTGAACGCTTCTACCGCGTTGACAAAAGCCGCTCGCGCAGGATAAAGGGAACAGGTCTCGGGCTCTCTATTGTAAAGCACGGCGTAATGTATCACGGTGGAACAGTACATGCAGAAAGCACTGCCGGCAGCGGTACTACCTTTACCGTCGAATTGCCGATAGAAAAATAATTGATTTTACGGGGCAGATGATATCTGCCCTTTTCTTTGGATTATCAGAGACACTGTCGTCCATTGATTACAGCAAAAAACTCCCCCATGCTTTTGTGCATGGGGGAGTTTCTATTATTTCATACCCTTTACCTCGAATGTAACTTCAATGTCAGT
>CALEPT010000012.1 GCA_937910385.1 uncultured Ruminococcus sp.
CCTGTCCCGGGGCCGGGGCCGTGTCCGCCGGAGCCGGCATCCTGGATCCCGGGGGCGCATCCTCAACCGTCGTAAGTGTCAATGGCTATACGGCTATAGGCAATAATTTTGTCATGGGCGTCGAGGTCCGCGATTTCCTCGACCGCCCCTACAACGTCACGGACAACATGGGGGGCGTCACCGGGACCTTCAAGCCCTACGACCTCCTTCTGTCGCTGTATGGGGCTCTCAGTATCACCGGCGGAGTCAGCGCCGGCCTCAAAGTGACGAATCTCACTTCCGACATTTCGCCCAAGGCCAAGGGCAGTGCATTCTGCGCCGACCTGTGGGTGCAATACAAGGGCTCCGGCTGGTCCGCTTCCGTGGAGGGCCGCAACCTTGGCGGGAAAATCAATTATGGGGGAGGGGAGTATGCACTTCCCGCCCTTGCGGCCGTGTGCGGCGACTGGTCTCCTCTCAAGGGCCTTACGGTGGCGGCCGAGGCCGACTACCTCTTCAGCGGAGCGTTCATGGCCGGTCTGGGAGCGGAATACTGCTTTGCAGATATAGCATAAGCCAATTCCGGGATCTCAGAACGTTAAGGAGCCACAGCTTTAAACAGCCGCGGCCCCTTAAAACAGGTATTATAATGTTGTATAAAGGTATGATCAGTTCTGAGGAGGAAGCAGGCAAACAAGCATCTGCACTACTTCTTCGCTTGTGTTCGATACTGACTTGGAAACTCCGCCTGCGCAATGGAAGGAATCTCCTGCATGAAGAACGGTCTCTCCATCGTCAGTCTTAAGTGTCATCTCTCCATTCAGGATATAATAAATGGATTCCAGCGGATTATTGCCATAATCTGTCCCGCCGCCCGGAACAAAATAGGTGATACCCATTATCATCTTTCCGCCTTCGATATCATTAGGGCCTGCGCCATCGATATCATGCAGACGTGTAGGAACACACTCATTATGTCCTCCTGCAACATAGGTGTACACTGTACTGCCTTCAGTTCCTTTTTTCCTTTGAATCCTGTACTTAGCCATTTTAAAACTCCTTTACTTTATATGATATTTTTAAATCTATAAGCCATTATAAGAGCCTTATCTGCCTTTTCTTTTTAAAAGGCCGGCATCATCACTTATTCCTCCATGATCTTCACATCATCGGGAATGATAAGCTTTGGCTCTACCTGTGCCTGGATATCCTCAGGGGTCTTTCCCTGGCGGATCTCTCTGAGCACCAGTCCTTCAGGCGTTACATCTATCACGCACTGTTCGGTAACTATATGATCCACACAGCGCACTGCTGTAAGCGGATAGCTGCATTCTTTCACTATCTTCTTTGAGCCGTCCTTTGCGACCAGCTCCATGGCAGCGATGACTTTCTTTGCTCCGTTGCACAGATCCATGGCTCCGCCCATGCCAAACTTCCTGCCTGGAGAGGCCCAGTTCGCAAGATCACCTTTTTCGGAAACCTGCAGCGCTCCGAGCACAGTGGCCGACATCCGACCGCTCCTTATTATAGCAAAAGATTGGGCTGTGTCAAATGCTGAAGCACCCATAACCGGAACAAAATTTATTCCTCCGGCGTTCTGATATGTGTCGCAGACAGCCAAAGCTTTTGCTACAGGACCCACTCCGAGCATCCCGTTTTCAGTCTGGAAGGCCACGGTAGGGTCGGAAAAATCACTGCATGCGCTGGGTATGCCTATCCCTAAGTTCACAGTATCGCCTTCATTAAAATACTGTGCACATCTTCGAGCGATAAATCTTTGATAGCAAAATCATGCGGTTTCGCTATGTTATGCGGTATTAGTGGCTGTTTCCGGCCATTATTCCACTCTCGAAGGCAGGTTGCTCACGTGTTACTCACCCGTCCGCCACTAAGTTAAGCCCCGAAGGACTTAACTCCGTTCGACTTGCATGTGTTAAGCGTGCCGCCAGCGTTCGTCCTGAGCCAGGATCAAACTCTTTATTAAAGTTGTATATCAAAGAGCAAAGGTACTCTTTGTTATCCTGTTCATTCCAAATGCTAACCTTGCATTTCTATTACTTGCGTGTTTTAGTCTCGCTTGACTTCCCTTTAATATCTCTATCAAAGGAATCTCAAGGGTCGTTACTTTTTCCTTATATTGTTCAATTTTCAAGATGCTGTTTCCTGCCCCTCGTGAGACAGCTTTAATATTATATCACATCAAAATCTTTTTGTCAAGTACTTTTTTCAACTTTTTTCAAAAAAATTTCTCCGCTCCCCGCCTCGCTCACTCCGTGCGCTCGACAGTAATATTATCTTACCACTTTTCTCCCTCTATGTCAAGTAGAAGAATTTTATAACAATCCGGAGTTTTTTAGGCATTTCCCACAAGAGGGTTCCCACTGCCCTCTTTAATCATAATGTATAAAGCCACCCGTTATACAATTTGTTATATCGCCCGACGATATTACATATCGCTTTTGGAGATTCTATAAAAATATCCTATGCATCTTGACAAACGTGCATTTTTTTGATATAATGTTATTTACTACAAAATGTTAAACAATTAGACATTCGGACACAATTTTGGTTCACTATTTTTATTAAGGAGGATACAAGAATGAAGCAAAAATCCAAAGCTCTCAGAGCTGCTGCCTGCGCCCTCTGCGCCTCTATGACGCTCGCGGGTATTCCCTCAGCCTCTTTTGGCACTGCAGCTGCTGACAGCGATTACTACCTCAGAGGAGATGTCTATAACAACGACGGTATCACCTCTCTCGACGCTCAAAAGCTTCAGCTTAACCTTTTGCAGCTCGAACAGTTCGATGAGATCCAGGAGTTCGCCGCAGATGCCAATGCAGACGGCAACAAGGATATGAGCGACGCCGTTTCCATTCTGCAATGGCTCGTTAATCAGAAGAAAGAAAGTCATGTAGGAGAATATGCCAACATCAGCACAAACAATGGACAGACCGCTTCTGCCTCTCAGTCGGCGTCAGGGCTCTCATTTCCCGTAACAGCAGAGGAAGACGGTCACTATAAGCTGCGCATATCGTATACAAGCAGCGAAACTCTCACTTTAAAGGTTATCGCTGACGGTCAAAGCGTTTATACGCCCCTCACTTTCACCGCCACAGGTGAACTCAGCGAAGCTATCGCTATAATAGAGCTACCGGCAGGCAGCACCACCATTACTCTCGTATCTGATTCAGGTTATCCATCTGTTGAGCAGATCGACATCTTCCGCACGGTAAATCCCCTTGACGAAACCTATCCGCTCGATGTCACTCCGACAACAACACCCACCACAACTTCCACCACCTCAAGCACGACAACAACTACAACGACGACAACCACAACAACTACTACGACGACTACAACCACTACAACTCCTGTTGCTGAGCGTTATTACGCTATCGAAGCTGATTATTACGACGGTTGGGAGGAATCTACTAACACCGGCTTTGCGGGCAAGGCTTATGTCAACTATAATAATGCTATAGGCAGTTATGTTGACTGGACCGTTACTGTGCCCGAGGACGGAAACTACGCCGTTACTTTCCGCTACGCAAACGGTACGGCTACAGATCGCTCATGCAAAATTATTGTAAACGGCGAACATGAGCAATGCCTCTATCTGACCTTCGACCAGACCGGCGCCTGGACCGACTGGAACGAAACAACTGTCGTACTCTCGCTCAAGGCGGGCGAAAACACCATAAATGCAAAGGCTATCACAGTAAACGGCGGTCCGAATATGGACTATATCGAGCTCGCAAAGACCGATTCCGCCGCAACAACTCTTGTTAAGGCTACAGATGGAATGGGCGTTGAGAACCTAAACAGAGGAGTTTCTGCAGCTTACACAGGCAGCGGCGTTCTCGTAAGCTGGAGACATCTTGCTACCGATAACGATAACACAACCTTCAACCTCTGGAGAATAACCGCGAGCGATGAGCGTACAATGCTCGGCACGTTCACAATGGATGACGCTTCGTGTTACCTCGACAGCGCAGGAACAGCAACCGACTTCTACACGATAGACACATACGTGGGCGACGAATGCACTGAGTTTGCTAACGTATCAATAAATCTCACAAACAAGAACTCGGGGCAGAGCGGAGCTTACTTCGATATAGCAACACAGACTCCGCCGAGCGGTACGACCCCCTCCGGCGAAGAATATACCTATACTGAGAACGACTGCTCTGTAGGTGACGTTGACGGTGACGGACAGTATGAGATATTCGTAAAGTGGGATCCATCCAACTCAAAGGATAATTCCGCCGCTAAGGAAGGCAACTACACAGGCGAGGTCTACATCGACTGCTATAAGCTTGACGGCACACTCCTGTGGAGAATCAACCTCGGCAAGAATATCCGTGCGGGCGCTCATTATACTCAGTTTACGGTTGCCGACTTCGATAACGACGGCAAGGCTGAGATGATATGCAAGACCGCTGACGGTACTATCGACGGTCAGGGCAACGTTATTGGCAGCTCTACTGCCGATTACCGCAATTCATCAGGTACAGTCCTTTCAGGTCCCGAGTATATCACACTCTTTGACGGACAGACAGGTAAAGCTCTTGATACACAGAATTACGATCCCGGCAGAGGCGAACAGAACGCTTCCACATGGGGCGACGCTTACGGCAACCGAAGCGAGAGATATACCGCTTGCGTAGCTTATCTCGACGGCTCTACTCCAAGCGCGATATTCGGCAGAGGCTACTACACAAGACTTGCAGTTGCTGCATGGGACGTTCAGAATAAAAAGCTCGTTGAGCGCTGGCTCTTTGATACTGGATTTAACTCCTCAGCAGCAGGCTACGGCGACGGTAACCACCATGAGCTCGCGGCTGACGTTGATGGTGACGGCAAGCAGGAGGTAGTTTGCGGCTCCGCTGTTATAGACGACAACGGCTCGCTCCTCTATACAACAGATCTCGGTCACGGCGACGCTATCCACATCGGTGATTTTGATCCCTCTAACCCCGGACTTGAAATATTCCAGTGCCATGAGGAATCAGGCGCTGGATACGGCGTATCCTTCCGTGATGCCAAAACAGGAACTATACTCTTCCGCGAAACAGCAAGCGGCGACACAGGACGCTGCCTCGCAGATAACCTCATCGGTGGCAACTCCGGCGCAGAAATGGTCGGCTCTCACAGCGGAAATGTTTACTTAACATCAGGAAACCATGACGTAGTCTGCCAGTGGTCCGATATAACAAAGTGGGGACAGAATTCCGTTGTTTACTGGTCAGATACTCTCGAAAGGGCAGTACTCGACAGAACGATGGCAGACCAGTACGGCAAGGGCAGAATATTCACAGGCGACGGCGTTACCTACAACAACGGTTCAAAGTCGAATGCTTGTATAACCTGTGACCTCTTCGGCGACTGGCGCGAGGAAATGGTATTCCGCAAGAGCGACGGCGGTCTGAGAGTATTTGCGACGACCTTCTCGACGACCTACAGTATGCCTACTCTCATGCACAATCCTCAGTACAGAGTTCAGGTTGCGGCTCAGAATAACGGATATAACCAGCCTCCTCACACTGATTTCTTCCTCGATTCTGCATACGATATCCCCGAAACTCACGAAGTTCACCTCGTTAAATAATAATGTATAAACAACAAGGGCAGCTGACAATTCCAGCTGCCCTTGATTTTTATCCAAACCATTTTATTGTTACGATAATGACTTATCGCTTTAGCTTCATACGATATAATAAAAACCTCCCTGCGTGAACAGGGAGGTTTTGAATTGACCAATAGTTGACCAAAGAGTTTTTGACCACTCGCAAAGTGCGTAAATACGCAGATTTTGAGGTGTGTGATTATCTCTTTGAGAACTGAGGAGCACGACGTGCAGCCTTGAGACCGTACTTCTTTCTTTCCTTCATTCTCGGGTCACGAGTGAGGAAACCAGCCTTCTTGAGGGTAGGACGGAGCTCGGGGTCAAATTCGAGGAGTGCACGGGAGATACCGTGTCTGATAGCACCTGCCTGACCGGTAACGCCGCCGCCTGCAACTGTGCAGATAACGTCGAACTTCTCAACATTGTCTGTGAGAGCGAGGGGCTGACGAACGATGAGCTTGAGGGTCTCGAGACCGAAATAGTCATCAATACCTCTGCCGTTTATAGTAACGTTTCCGGAACCGGGATAGATCCTTACTCTTGCAACGGAGTGCTTTCTTCTGCCTGTTCCATAGTAATATTTAACCTTTGATTCGTACATTATAAAGCACCTCCTGATTAAAGCTCGTAAGCGACGGGCTTCTGAGCCTCGTGCTTATGTGCATTGTCCTTGTAGGTTCTGAGTCTCTTTATCTGAGCTCTGCCGAGAGAATTGTTGGGAAGCATACCATTTACGGCAATGGTCATAGCTTTGTCAGCCTGATCAGCCATAAGGTCCTTATAGGATACGGACTTGATACCGCCGATCCAGCCTGTGTGCCAGTAATACTTCTTCTGCTCGAGCTTTCTTCCTGTGAGAACAGCCTTTGAGCAATTGATGATGATAACATGGTCGCCGCAGTCTACGTTAGGAGTGTAGGTAGGCTTGTGCTTGCCTCTGAGGATATGAGCAGCCTTAGCCGCAACACGTCCGAGGGGCTTGCCCTCTGCGTCGAGGATATACCATGTACGGCTTACTTCAGCCGGTTTTGCCAGTGTAGTTGACATAATGATTTCCTCCTTGATTAGATATTAGAAATTAGAAGTAAGAGGTTAGAAACAAGCGGCAAAAGCCTGAATATTGGCAAGTCTCTGCCGCTTGCTCCTAAATATCCTTACCTTCTTTTTTACAGTACAAGGAATATTATACAACACAAACCGGGACTTGTCAAGAGCAAAATTGGGATTTTTTTAATTTATACCCTTAAATCTCTTTGTTTCTCTCGCAAATTCTCTTTATCTCTCACTTTCTCACGTTTCATTTCGATTTTTGGGCGTAGAAAAAATCCGCGTTAAAGCAGCTTTTTATGTACAAATTGATAGCCTTATCAAGGCTTGGGAAGTATTTCTCTGAGCTCATATGAACAGCATTTCCCACAAGCCCAGTATACGCCCTCATAATCAGCAAGCCGGTCGGAGCCAATGTCGATTTCAGCATAATTTTTATCTAATATCTGTTGTGCGGCGGTGCAGCTGTTTTCTGAATGTACGCAATTTGTAGATGTATTAAGTATAAAATGATATGGGGCGGATTGAACTGCGGGAACCGTTGCAGGCGGCAGTGCATTAGTTACAGATACGCTCTCGGAATACTTTTGCACAATTATATCCTGATTTTCATTGCTGTCCGGCAGAGAGCACCAAAGAGCAAAAAAGCCTAAAGCACATAAAATTATCGCCGTACTCTTTTTCATGCAATCCTCACCTTTACACGTGATTTCTCGGCTTCATTTTCTTTATTCTATCATATAGCATTGAAAATTGCAAGAAAAATTTAATTGTAATTTTAAGTGTATTATTCACAAACAATATGCTGTAAAATATAATTACAGTACTAATTACGGAAGTGAATAATAAAATGTTTGAAATAAAGAAACCCTCCGCCTCAAATAAAACTATAAGAATGCCCGACACGCTCATCGAGCGCCTTGAAAAGCTCGCGGGACAGTACGACATCTCGTTTAATCAGCTCGTAGTGCAATGCTGCGAGTACGCGCTGGAGAACCTCGGCAAAAAAGATGAAAAGAAAGACTGACGGGCGGACAATAAATGTCCGCCCTGCTTGTTATCAAAACGAATATTAAGCGAAAACTTTGTGAAATTATTGCAAAACCGCCGCCGCTGTGATATAATATAAATAATTATACACCAAAAGCAACAGAGAGGGTAATAAAAATGTTTGACCATAAAAAAATCGCTGCTTTTCTGGCAAGCCTGCTGATGTGCTTTTCCGCAATGGCAGCGCCTGCCGCAGCATATTCAGAAAACGATGATGAAACGATCTCCGCCGAGACAGAGACCTCCGACGAGACTGCTGCAGACGACGCTCTTGTTACCTCGGGGATATTCTCCTACTATGTGACCGATGACGGCTGCGCACAGATACAAGGCTGCTCCTCGACCGATACCGAGCTCGTTATCCCCGATACTATTGACGGTATCACAGTCACGGAGCTCAGCAGGACAGCCTTCGGCTCAGACCCCGATAACTGTCCGTTTGAAAAGATAAGCCTGCCTGCTTCGATAGAATATATCTCTGCCGACAATCCGTTTATGTTCTGCTCGTCGCTCAAAGAGATAACCGTTGATGAAGCAAGTGAATATTTCTGTGCCGACAGCGGCGTGCTCTATACAAAGGATATGACAAAGCTTATCTGCTATCCTCAGGCAATGGGCGGAACGAGCTTTACTATCCCCGAAGGAGTTACGGAAATAGGCTCTGCCGCACTTTACAACACGGGTCTTAGCGATATAACCTTCCCCTCAACGCTCGAAAAGACGAATTATTTCTCTCTCGGCGGTCTCGAGGATCTCACTAAAGCAGATCTGAGCGGAACCGCTCTCACCGAAATGGGTATCTTCACATTCAGCGGCTGTTCGTCGCTTTCCGAGGTGCTTCTGCCGGATACACTATATTCTATCGAAGGCGGAGCATTCTATAACTGCAAATCGCTTAAAGAGATAACGCTTCCCGAAAGCCTTGAATATGTCGGTCAGTATGCCTTTATGGACACCGGACTCACAAGCATTGAAATACCCGAATCCGTTACCGAGATCGGCTACTGCGCTTTCGGATATTATACCGATGAATACGGCAGCGAAAGAGCAAGCTCAAGCTTCACCATCATCGGTCAGTACTCCTCTGCGGCTTACACATACTGTACCGATACGGACGAAGAATACGGCTATGCCAACGAATTCACATTCATGACTCCGGAACAGGCTCAGGAACAGTCCGAGCTTCTCGCGCAGGAACGCTTTACCGAGGGCTCTTATGAGTATGCGATAGTCGGTGACGGAGCAGTAATAACTCTATGCACATCTGCCGACAGCATTATAGATGTTCCCGCCGAGCTCGGAGGATACCCTGTTACCGCGATATACCCCATAGCCTTCAGCTCACTTAACGCGGCTGAGATAACGCTGCCGGATACCATTACCGATATCCGCACCATGGCATTCTATAACTGCGCTTATCTTCAGAGCCTTTCCCTGCCTCAGAGTGTTAAGTCCATCGGTAATAACGCATTCGACAGCTGCACGGGGCTTGAAACGATTGATCTCGGGGGTGCGGAAACTATCGGTCTGTCAGTATTCTACGGCTGCACATCTCTCAGGAAGGTAACTATATCAGGCAGCTGCACCGAAATAACGCTCAACGGAGATGGCGACCTCCCGTTCATTGATACTCCCGCGCTGGAAGAGATAATAGTCACTGACGGAAACGGCAGCTACTCCTCCGAAAACGGAGTCCTTTACAACAAGGATAAGACTATCCTCCTCGCCTATCCTCCTGCAAAGGCTGATAAGAAATTCAAGGCTCCGTCGGGCGTGAAAGAAATAGCACAGTCGGCATTCTATAACTGTAAGCACCTCGAAGAAGTCGATATTTCCGGCGTTACTACTATAAATACATACGCCTTTGAAGGCTGCACTTCACTCAAAAAGGTAAAGCTCTCAAAGGAGCTTACCTCTATCGGAGTTGACGCATTCTTTGACTGCACCTCTCTGAAACAGCTCAGATTCTATGACAAGGTAGATACAATAGGCGATTACGCATTCGGATTCTATTACAACAAAGATGCCGACACCGAAAACGGCGAGGAAACAGAAGTCCTCGTTGACGGCTTCAGGGTCTATTGCAGCAAGGATTCAGATGTCTACAAGTACGCGCAGACAATGGGAATAGAGACAGTTACAGGCACTATTGATCTATTCGGAAAAAATGTCGATATCACATTTCTGTGGATAATGGGCGGAATTCTTGTCGCCGCTGCTGCCGCACTGATCGGAGTCCTCACAGGAAAGCACATAAAAAAGAAAAAGGCCGAAAAGGAAGATGAGGAGCGCAAAAAAGCCATTGAAGAAAAACGTACAAAAAAACAAGAAGCTTCTGACGGGAAATCACACAAAATGAATGAAGGATCCCCAGAAAACGGAGAGGAAGAATACAATGAATAATAATTTCAGACGTATCATATCGACAGCGGCTGCCTCGCTGCTCTCAGTATCACTGCTTTCGGCTTTCCCTTCATTTGCAGATGACCTCACGGGAGCAAGCGACGAGCTTACGGACGGTATGTTTACCTATGAGCTCCTTGATGACGGAACGTATACTATTATTGGTTATTCTGCTTCATATATAACCGAGATCCCTTCCACAAGAAACGGTCACGCCGTTACTGCAATAAGCGACAGTGCATTCTTTGGCTGCTCAGCGTTCACGGATATCGTTATCCCCGATAGCATAAGATCAATAGGCGTAGGGGCTTTCTGCGGCTGCACCTCTCTCTCCAGCGTGACTTTGCCCAAAAATCTTGAATATCTCGGCGAAAATGCTTTTGCCAGCTGCAGCGCGCTGACAAGCGTTACTATCCAGCCGGGACTTACCGAAATACCCGATTATACCTTCCTTCAATGCGATCATCTGACAAGCATAGAGCTCCCCGATACAATAGAAAAGATCGGTACTGCCGCCTTTTACGAATGCACAAGCCTTGAAGAATTCAATGTCCCCGCCTCTCTCAGCGAGGTAGGCGAGCTCGCCTTCGGAGAGTGGTTCTCAATAAAGGACATAAGCGCCGAAAACTGTACCAACTTTACCGCTGAAGACGGTATCCTGTACAACAAGGACAAGACCGAAATATACCGTGCCTCAGCATTCCTTACGGGCGATGTATATATCGACGATAAGGTAACGACTATAAAATCAGGTGCTTTCTCAGCCTGCTCTACTATCGAGAACCTATTTCTGCCGGGTTCACTTACTACTATCGAAACAGGTGCATTCAGCTACTGCCCCGGATTAAAGAAGATAGACTTCTCCGAGGGGCTTGAGTATATCGGAGAGGGAGCTTTTATGTTCGATTCCTCGATCACTTCTCTGTCGCTCCCCACTACTGCCGCTGAGATAGGCGTTCAGGCATTTGCCTACTGTGAGGCTCTTGAAAAGATAATACTCCCCGAAGGAGTTCAGACTATCGGCGCAGACGCTTTCCTCTACTGCAACGCCCTCAAAAGAGTAAGCATTCCCAAGAGTGTCACATCTATCGGCGAAGCAGCATTCGGATATACAGTTGAAAACTCGGAAAGAGCCCTCCTGAACGATTTCAGCATGAGCGTGTTCTCGGGATCGGTAGGAGAAAAGTATGCAAGATCAAACGGCATCGAATACTCCACGGTGGATAAGAATCTGAAAAAGGTCGCATTCATCATTGCTGCGGCAGCTATAGTTATCGCAGCTATAGTATTTGCCTCAGTACTCATGTCGCGAAGCAGAAAAACAGCTCCCGCAGGAGCTAAAAAGGCTAAGAAGGAAGCCGAGGAAAAAGCTTTCGAGGAGAGCTACAAAAAGATACTCGGGGACGACGAGGACGGCTCCAAAGAGAATACCAAAGAATAAAAACAAGGGGTGCATGACAGCACCCCTTGATCTATTTATCTGCTACTGAACCGAGTTTTTCGCGTATTGCGTCAGAAGAGCAGAAGCGTCGCGTGCGTCAACGACTCCGTTGCCGTCGTAGTCGCCGAGAACATCTGCCATGAACCGCTCTATTGTAATATTATCTACATATCCGACCGCAGCACTCTGTTGTGAATAATACGTCAGAACGACAGAAGCGTCCCTCGCGTCGATAACTCCGTCGCAGTTTACATCGCCCGTATCATTGTTATCGTTTATATACTTCAACAGAACAGAAGCGTCAGCGCCGTCTATCAGGTCGTCTTCATAAATGTCCCCGAGAGTATCAACGGCAGCAATTATATCATCTGTGAGTGCATACTTCTCTGCGACAGCCGCTTTGGAATCTTCATGATCAACAGCAAGCTGAATAAAGCGTCCATATATATAGTAGACATCTTCGCCGTTTACAAGACCGTCATTGTTTACATCGCATGACCTAATTTTATCCTCGGATATATTAACTGATGTAGTAGTTGTAGTTGTAGTTGATGAGAGCGGTAAATTACTTGTTGTTGTTGTTGTAGTTTCAACAGTTTTTCTTATCCAAACAGACAGCTCTGCCTGACAAAGAGTATAAGGAACCACAAAGCTATCCGAAGTATTAACAGCCGTCCATCTGTTGAGAATGGGAACTAAATCAATTGAACCGTCATATTCATAGCCCTCGGGCATATCAATATCCACTCTAAAAGAATAGGCCTTATGCTTGACATCCATGTAAAGCGTTGCAGTGTATACATAATCTCCTTTTTCCGAAGACGTTAAGTTATAATATGTAATTTCGGGTTCACTCAAATTGGCTTGCCTTTGCACTGTAAGCTGAAAGTCCAGATCGGAGACCGGCTGCATTGTATCGGAATCGTTGAAGTAGATCGTAAGTTCAAGCGGAAGCTCATAAGGCTCAAACGCTTCCGTAGTAGTAGTTTGTGTCTGTGAAGATGTAACTGTAGTATATGTTGTAGTTATAGGATAGTCAGGTGCAGTTGTCGTAATGATAAAAGAAAAGTCATCTTTGACGTTTCCGTTCATCACATATTCAATTGGTGAAATGATACTGTCTGCTGCGTCTACATTTTTTATTTCTATCGGTTTTGTAAAGGGTATTATCCCAATATACGCCGAAAGAAGAAATGATATCACACGCTTCATATTCATAAAAATTCCTCCTTTTAGATTTGTGTTTTCATGTTTTTATTTTTATAACTTTTGAGGTATAAAGTACGGTACATATGCCTCTCAGAACCGATACCTTACCTTATTATAATTATATATATATATATTGTCAAGAACTGTAGGAAAATTTTGTAGGAATACACAAAAAGCTCCACTTGAAATTGTGGAGCTTTCTTGGTATATCATTCCGTGCGTAAAAACTCTTCCGGATCCAAATCAGAACCGGGTGCATAGATAATATCATTTACTGTATCCGGCGTTATTAAATTATACCCTTGATTCAATTCATCAAAAGTCATATTTCCTGAATATTCATCTCCATAAAAGGTTATAACTGTATTATCCTCATACATTCCATAGCAATTAGTTCCCGTCGAAAACATGACCATATCGCCTTTTTCAAAAACTGTATTTAATTTTTCAGCAATAAATCTTGAGCCCGTATAAGAAGAAAGATCGGGTTCGCCGTAGCGACAATTAATAGAAATAAACCCCACATACTGTCCGTCATTGACTATCGGCACATACCATACATTCCTTGCTATTATCTCTTTGCCCTCTAAGCTTATATCCGCAAATTTAAAAGGTCGTGCTGCAAAGAGCTCTTCATACGGTCCACCCTTTATGTTAAGCGGATTCACCGGATCCGTAAAATCGCTTAAAAATGATCTGAATATACTGCTTTCAACCAACGGCATATAATCTACTTCTTCGGTATAATCATTTTTATAAGCTTCAACAAGCTCCTCATCTGTTTCGTATATCTCCCAGCCTGTATATCGCACACTTGATGAACTATCATTATCCTTCTTGCCGCACGCGGTAAATAATGAAGATGAGAGAGCCAATGCACACATCACAAATAAAAACCTTTTCATCTCATTAGACCTCCCGTTTCTTTATTCAAGAGTTATAGAAGCATTCCAAATATATGTTTTTGTTTCAGAAGCATTCGTAAATTCATGCACATTTAAGGATATTGAATAACTATGGCTATATTCAAGTCCTGTCTGAGGATTCATATAGTATATTCTATATACGTTATTGTCAAACGTTCCTTTTTTATATCCCATCAGCGCAACCATATGTCCGCCGCCATCACTGCTCACGCCCCCAATGCAAACCGGCAGATCATCATCTATCTGATCCATAATCTCGCCATTATGAAGCTGACTTGCATGCCACTGAACATCATAGCCCGAAAACATATAATCTGCTACTCGGTATGTTTCATATAATGTAGCTCCATTACCGGTATAATGATATCCGTTTGCAGCATAAAAATAACCTATAACCTGTTCTGTCATAGCAAGATTCAAGCCCTTGTAAAGTCCCATAGAATAAAGCGTACTTGCCCAACAGTTCGGACCATGCTGGATAACCCCCGGATAATTTGGGAGCTTGACAGTCTCAAAATTACTTGCCGAGACAAATGACGCACTAATTACCGAAACACTTATAATACTTGCTAAAGCGGCAGATATCGTTCTTTTAACAGATCTGCGGATTTTTAAACCCTTCATTTTAATTACCCCTTTCAAAAGTCAGGAAAAGTAGTTTGTAAACGAATGGCGCGCCATATATCCATATATGTTGATTATATCATATACCCATTGCCAAGAAATGTCAATGGTTTTCAAGAAAATTTGTCGAATCCCACAAAAAGCTCCACTTGAAATTGTGGAGCTTTCTTGGTATATTATTCCTCGGGTTCTTTGATCTCGCCTACTATCGGCAGCGGGTCAATGCCCTGCCTTGTGTAGTAGTCCGAAAGTGCCGAGCGAACCGCCTGTTCCGCAAGAACAGAGCAGTGTATCTTCACGGCGGGAAGTCCGTCAAGAGCCTCAACAACAGCGTCATTCGTGAGCTTTAGCGCGTCCTCAATAGACTGTCCCTTAATCAGCTCGGTAGCCATAGACGAGGTCGCGATAGCAGCTCCGCAGCCGAAGGTCTTGAACTTTGCGTCCGTAATGATACCGTTATCTATTTTCAGATACATCTTCATTATATCGCCGCACTTGGCGTTGCCTATCTCGCCTACGCCGTCGGCATTCTCTATCTCGCCTACGTTTCTCGGATTTGAGAAATGATCGAGAACCTTTTCACTGTACATCATAATTAAATATCTCCTTTATATGGATTATAATTCTTGATTCCTGATAATTAATTCTTAATTATATGATTCGCCCTTCATCATCTTTTCCCATACGGGGGACATCGAACGAAGTCTCTCAACTACCTTGGGGATAACCTCTAAAATGTAGTCAACGTCCTCGTCGGTAACGTCCTCTTCGATGGAAAGTCGGAGCGATCCGTGAGCTATCTCATGCTTCAGACCGATAGACAGCAGCACGTGCGACGGATCGAGCGAGCCCGATGTGCAGGCAGAGCCGGATGAAGCGCAGATTCCATACTGATCGAGCATAAGCAGCAGAGATTCGCCCTCGATGCCCTCAATAGAAATGTTAAGATTGCCCGGCAGACGCTTGTCCCTGTCGCCGTTGAGTCGTGTATACGGAAGCTGTAAAATGCCGTCGATTAGCCTGTTTCTTCTGGGAGTTATAACGGCGTTTTTCTCCGCAATATTCTTCGTAGCAGCCTCGATGGCAACGCCGAGGCCCACGATAGCGGGAACATTTTCGGTGCCTGCGCGCTTGTTGCGCTCCTGAGCGCCGCCGTGAATGAGATTGGGGAGAATTATTCCCTTTCTGACATAAAGAACACCGATACCTTTTTGCGCGTGTATCTTATGTCCCGAAAGAGAAAGCATATCAATGCCCTGCTTCTTCACGTCAATATCAACGTGACCGACAGCCTGTACTGCGTCGGTGTGGAAGATAACCTTCTTCTCCTTGCATATGGCAGCTATTTCCTCGATAGGCTGGATAGTACCTATCTCGTTGTTTGCATACATTATCGTCACGAGAGCGGTGTCGTCGCGGATAGCATTTTTAACGTCCTCGGGGTCGATCAGTCCCTTGTCGCTTACCGGAACGTAGGTCACCTCAAAGCCCTTTTTCTCAAGGTATTCGCAGGTGTGGAGCACTGCATGGTGCTCGAAAACAGAGGTTATGATGTGTTTCTTGCCCTTTTTAGCAAGCTGCTCGGCTGTTCCCTTTATAGCCCAGTTATCGGACTCAGAGCCGCAGCTTGTGAAGAAAATCTCCCTCGGCTCTGCACCGATAGCCTTTGCGACCTTTTCCCTTGCCGCCTCGATATCGCGCTGAGCGTCGCGTCCGAGCTTATATATACTTGAAGCGTTTCCGTAGGCTGTGCGGAAATGCGGCAGCATAGCCTCGAGAACTGCCTCAGAAACGGCTGTAGTAGCCGCATTGTCTGCATAAATTGATCTTTTTTCCATTTCGGATTACCTCCGTTACTTTGATGAATATATATCACGCTGCACTACAGCAAGCCTGTCGCAGCGCTCGTTTTCGGGATGTCCTGCATGACCCTTTACCCAGTTGAAGCTTACCTCGTGCTTTTCGAGCAGCGGCAGAAGCTTCTCCCACAGATCAACATTCAGCGCAGGCTTTTTATCAGACTTTATCCAGCCTTTTTTCTTCCAGCTGTACACCCAGCCCTTAGTTACGCTGTCAACAACGTATTTGCTGTCGGTCGTAAGTATTACCCTGCACGGTTCTTTTAGAGCGGAGAGTCCGACTATAACGCCCATGAGCTCCATACGGTTATTGGTCGTGCTGCTTTCTCCTCCGGAAAGCTCCTTTTCAGTACCACCGTATCGGAGCACTACGCCGTAGCCGCCGGGACCTGGATTTCCGCTGCACGCGCCATCGGAAAATATCTCAACTGTTTTGATATATCTCACTCCCGCCCATAATTCATACGGCAGCCTCTGGACATATCATGTCAAAAACTTCTTCAGAAGTTACCATAGTATATTTTACCTCACAATACCAAAAAAATCAACATATGTTAACCGCAGTAAACGTCATTCGTGTTTGCCCGCCCTAACCTAATATAAGATGGTGCAATAAAAAACTTCTTTTTGCTGCCGCAAAGCTCCTGACGGCCTCGTTATTATCAATATAAAACTATAAATGGGTATAATTGTGACCGAATTGTTATTTTCAGTTCATATATAAGTCACAATAATAGAGTACAATATATTTAAACATTTATTAACTTTAATCGCAGCTCATCAAAACAAAATTGCTTTAACCAATATCCTCTGTATTACGGTAAATTTTTATATCATCAAGGAATATTTATAAAAATAATGCGTCCGATATTGACAAATCATTATCAATAAGATATTATAAAAGACAAAGGTAAGTCATATTTAATGTTAAAACAAAAAAATATTTTCTTCCTTCGTCTTTTGGGACTGCAAAATAACACTAATATATAAAGGACAAATTCTAAACGGCGTACTTCGCCATATCAAGGTAGTGGTTGAATGAAAAGAAAAACTAAAGATCAATGCGGAAGACGCAGCGAGCGTATTTTCAGTAATATCTGCATTGTGCCGAGCCTTATCGGAGTTCTGATATTCTTTATTATCCCCTTTGTGATCGTCATATATTATTCGCTGATAAACAATCCCGTTATGAAGGAATTTGTACAACTGGATAACTATAAGAGACTGTTTGAAAATGTAGCGTTCCGACGTGCGGCAAAGAATTCCGTTGCCTTTTCTGTTACAGCAGTGCCGCTGTCGGTCGTTCTCTCACTCGGGCTCGCAGTGCTGCTCGAGCGTAATATCCCCGGCAAAAGCCTTTTAAGAACTTTCTTCCTGAGCCCGCTCATGGTGCCCACAGCGTCGGTCGTACTCGTATGGCAGGTCCTTTTCCACAACCACGGCACTATAAATCAGATAATTGAGGCTCTCGGCGGAAATACGATAGACTGGCTCAGTTCAAAACATGGGCAGATAGTCATCGTTCTGATGTTCCTGTGGAAGAACCTCGGCTACAATATGATACTCTTCATGTCAGCGCTCAGCGGAGTCCCCCGCGATATCCTTGAGGTAGCCGATCTTGAGGGCGCGAGCTCGTGGTACAAATTCATACATATTAAGTTGAGGTATCTTTCGCCCACCATACTGTTCGTGCTGATACTCTCGCTCATAAACTCGTTCAAGATCTTCCGCGAAGTCTACCTCCTCACGGGAAATTACCCATATGATAAGCTCTATATGCTCCAGCACTTCATGAACAACACCTTCAACAGCCTTGACTACCAGAAGCTTTCAGCAGCGGCGGTACTGTTCGCTCTCGTAATGATAGTGGTCATCGCAGTCCTTCTGATAGCTGAAAATATTTTCGGAAAGGACGTGGAAAGCTGATGAGCCATTCAAGAAAAAAGCGCATTGCCGACATTTTCGTTGCCGTTTTCATTATAATCGCCGCGGTAATGTTCCTCATGCCGACCGTTCTTACCATTGCGAATTCGTTCATGACCTCTACCGAGATATCCGCTAACTACGGCTCAATGTTCGGCAATATGACCGAGGACAAAAAGACCTTTATTTCCGAAAACGTGAACCTCAAATTCATTCCGGATAAGGTCACTTTTGCGCAGTACAAGGCTGTGCTGATACTCAATTCGGACTATCTGCTCAAATTCTGGAATTCGGTTATACTTACCGTTCCGATAACGGTATTCCAGATACTGCTGGCAGTGCTGACCTCATACGGATTTTCGCGTTACCCGAACAAATTCAAGAGCATTATATTCTTTGCCTACATAATACTTATGATAATGCCGTATCAGGTGACGCTCGTGCCGAATTTTCTCGTAGCCGACAAGCTTACGCTGTTCAAGCTGCATTTTGAGAACTCGGCTCTCACGGTCGAAAAATTCAATCTGCTGGGCACTCGCTGGGCGATAATCCTGCCCGCCATATTCTCTCCGTTCAGTATTTTCCTGCTTACAAAGGTCATGCGCAGGATACCGGTATCCTACGTAGAAGCAGCAAAGCTCGACGGCGCGGGCGAGCTTCAGATACTGACCAAGATATACGTTCCGCTCTGCAAGAGCGCGCTCGTCTCGATAGCAATGCTCGTGTTCATCGACTACTGGAACATGGTGGAGCAGCCGCTCGTAATGATGAATGACTCCGATATGCATCCGCTTTCTGTATTCCTATCACAGATAAACACCTCCGACGTGGGGCTTGCATTCGCGGTCGGAACAGTCTATATGGTGCCGACCATTCTCATGTTTCTCTACGGCGAGGATTACCTCGTAGAGGGTATCGCCTATTCGGGCGGAATAAAAGGATAAAAGGAGCTGTATATAATGAACGAAACAAAGGAAATAAATATGAATACCGAAGAAAGCGCCGCGGCAGATCCTCGCAGAAAACGCGAGATAATCAAGACTATCCTGATAATTTTCCTTGCCGTCCTGCTCGTTCTGACATTTTTCTCGAACACTATCAGGAACAGATCACTCGCTGAGATCTCGACTGAGAGCGCGGTATCAGGCAAATTGACCGAGCGGATCCGCGGAAGCGGTCTCGTCGAATCCAATCAGTCTTATGAAGTAACTGTTGATGGCAGCAAGGTGGTAGACACTATCTGTATAAAAACAGGACAGGAGATAAGCAAGGGCGATGTGCTGTTTACCGTTGTTTCCTCAGAAAGCACCGAGCTTTCCGAAGCACAAGCCGCTCTTGACGCACTTGAGCTCGAATATCAGAAAGCTCTCCTCACCGAGCCCTCTGACTACTCCGCCGAGGATCAGGCTATCAAAAACGCCCGTGAGGATCTCAACGCAGCTATCGCAAAACGCGATGCAGCAGCCGCAAATGCAGGCAGCGAACAGGCTGCTCTTGATCAATACAACAGCAACAAGACAGAGCTTTCGGCAAAAACAGCAGTACAGTCCAAGCTTGAGGCTACAATAAGTGCTATCGACATGGACGACTACACCTCCGCCGCACCTGAATATACCGGCGACCTCGCCACTCTCTACAGAAGCTGGCAGTCCGCAGAAGCCGAATATGCGTCAGCATATGAGCTTTTTTCTCAGGCAGTCGCGGACGGAGTTGATTCCTCCTATGCAAAATCCGATGCGGACGCAAAAAATTCAGCAAGAAGCTCCGCAAAAAGCAGCTACGATTCCGCAAAAAGCAGCGTCAGAGCCTCCCTCACAGACCAGCTCAACGGTGTAGAGACAGAAATAAACACTCTCAGCGCAAGCATCTCGGCATATGAAGCCTCACACGAAGGTACAGCCGGCAGCTATGAGGATTACGATGCCGAGGTCACCGAAAAGCAGCGCACGCTCGAGGATCTTCTGATAGCACTCAACAAGACCAAATCCACAGACAGCGTAAATGACAAGATATCCGCTCTCGACCTCGAAGCAAAGCAAAAGGAGATCGACGCTCAGAAGGAAAAGGTGGAAAAGCTCAAAAAGGATTCCGAAGCAACTGACGTGATCTCAAAATACAGCGGCGTCGTCAGCTCTATAAACGTCAAACCGGACGAAACTACCGTTGAGGGAGTTCCGCTGGCTGTCATAGATATCTCGGAAGAAGGCTACACAGTTCAGATAACCGTCGAAGCTGAAAAGTCTAAAAAAATCAAGACCGGAACAGCCGCTGAGGTAGTAAACAACTGGAGCGGCAGCATAGAAGCTGTTGTTACCGAAATAAAAAATGATACTGTAAGCAACTCGAAAAACAGAATAATCGTTTTCTCAGTAACAGGAGACGTTGAATCAGGAACATATATCGACCTTTCTATCCCATGCGGAAGCGGGACCTACGACGCTATAGTTCCAAAGAGCGCCGTTTATCAGGACAAGGACGGATATTTCGTCCTCACGGTCCGCTCAAAGAGCTCACCTCTCGGAAACAGGTATTATGCCGAAAGACAGAACGTCGAGGTGATCTCTTCCGATGAGACCTCAAGCGCCGTTCAGGGCTCGATCTCACAGGGCGATTACGTAATAACCGCCGCAAGCAAGCCTGTCAAGGCAGGCGATCAGGTGCGCATGAAGGAAAAATAAGGCGGTGTGCTCTATGAGATCCAGAATTAAAAAAAGGTACGCTGTGATCGCCGTTGTAAACGCTGCGGCGATAGCCGGAGCTATAGCTCTTACGGCAGCAGGAAGCTCAATAGCTTCGGCTCAGAAATACAACTTTGCCTATGAACGGTGGCAGGGCGAAGGCAAGGAAAGCTACTCGCAGATAAGCTGCTTTTTTGCTGATGATTCCGGATTCACGACCGATTCACTATCAAGCGTGCGAGGTCAGCTGATGTCGGAATTAAAAAACATCTCGGTCACGGCAGAAGAAGGACAAAAGCTCTGTCCGGACGCATACAGTGCCCCTGTAGGAAGCGCCGTTGTACGCTGCGATATAGCAGGCCGCACCGAGGCACAGCTCACTGCTGTGGGAGGAGATTTCTTCCTTTTCAGAGATTTCACTCTCGTAGACGGCGCTTTCTTCACAGATAACGATATAATGCAGGACGGAGCTGTCATCGACCGTGAGCTTGCATGGGCTCTTTACGGTTCGGACAATGTGTCGGGAATGAATATATACATAAACGGCATAAAGTGCTACATTTCGGGAGTTATTACCGCTCCGGAAACTGAATACGAACAGAAATGCGCCGGAAAAGCTCCTCAGGCTTACATATCATACGATATGGCAGACTCGCTTTCACAGGAAGCTGATATCGGCTATATCGAAGGAACGGGCTTCAATAAGATCGCTTGTTACGAGTGCATAGTCCCCGATCCTGTCGAGAATTTCGGTGAGAACAAGCTTACAGAAATACTCGGCACAGGCTTCGACGGAAAGGTCAGCATAGTGCGCAACGACGGACGCTTCACCCCGTCCAAGAGGGCAAAGGAGCTCAAAAAGCTCACGGGCTACGCCGTCAGGGACGACGGAATAAAGCTTCCATGGTGGGAAAATGCTTCGAGAATGACTGAATTCCGCCTTACATACCTGTATTCGGTACGCAGACTGCTCATTGCATTACCTGTGCTGACGCTGCTATGGCTTGCATTCCTTGCAGCAAAAGCTTATAAAAAGAAAAAACCGCTGATAAAGCGAAAGATCTCAGATCTATGGGAAAAGCTCCGTCTTTCTCTTTCAGATAAGCTGAGAAAAAACGAAAACACATCAGACAGTTGACTGCTCCTGATGTACACTGTATAATACAAAGGAAAGCTATAGCAAACGACAAATATTTTTGGAGTTTGCTATTTGCCGATTGCAGGGAGCAAATCTACGATTTGCGTATCTGCAAGGCATTTAAAATATTTTTTATAGCGAACGTCGGATTATTTTTGACGTTCACTATAAAATACGCAAAAACAAAATAATAAATAAAAGAGGGATTGCTATGAAAAAAAATTCAATACTCCGCATGACAACGTTCATTTCAGCTGTTGCCGTTACGTTCAGCACAGCGGCTTCATGCAGCAATAACAATGCTTCAAAATCGCCCAAAAAAGCTGATGAAGTCCTCACTGCATCCTACAGCTCGGTAAGGCTCGATTGTTCCGACGAGATCTCGGACATCAACAATATCCTAAGACTCGGGGATACAGGAAATATCCTGATATCTTGCTATGACTATGAGACCAACACCCCTTATCTGTATATCACCGACGAAGAATTCACAGACCTTGAAAAAATCAATTTTGATCTCGGACTTGATGATTATGACAGCGCATATATATCATCAGGAGCTTCACCTGACGGAACTATTTTCCTGCTCGCAAATATATCCGATTACGGTGATTTTGAGGTTCCTGATTACGACGACCCGGACTTTGACTTCGACAGCTTTGATTTTGATGCCATGTATGACGCTATGGAGACATATTATAAGCTGTATACTGTCGATACCACAGGCAATATTCTTTCTGAAGCCGATCTTACCGATATTGCCGAAGGTTCGGATGATGCTTATCTTGGCAATATGACTCCGATAGGAAAAGATAAAGCCTTTTTCTCATTTGGCGACGATCAGAACTATGCTGTCATAAGCACTGACGGCGAAATGCTCGGCAGCGTTGATCTCAGCAGCTTCAACTGGATCGATAATACAGCTGTCAATGCCGACGGACAGCTTGCTGTTACAGGATATTCCGACAGTGCAATGATGCTAAGATATTTCAATGCTGAAACGCTCTCGCCCGAAGGAGACGAAGTATCGTTCGCAGGAACATCTGTAGACAGCATAAACAGAATATTTACAGGAACCGGCGATTATTCGCTGTACATCATCGAATCAAGTGCACTCTACGGTCTGGACAGGGACGGAAAACTCACCGAACTCATCAACTGGGTGGATTCCGATATACCCAAATATTCCATATCGTCAATGATATCGCTCGATAACGGTGACTTCATCGCATACATAGATGATTATGACACCAACGACCACGGCTTCTATCGCCTTACAAAGCGCGATTCGGAAGAGCTCTCAAACACCAGGGTAGTTACGTTAGCCATGCTCTATGACGACTGGCAGTTAAGCTCCGAGATAACAAAATTCAACAAAGCGCACGACGATATCAGGATCAAGGTCGTCAATTACAGCAAGTACGACCAGTACGACGAAGAAACCGAAGAGATGATAAGCTCTGCCGCAGGGCAGCTGAAAATGGATATTGTCTCGGGCAAATCTCCCGATATGATAGTGACCTATGACCGCACGCTCGTCACAAGCCTCGCTTCCAAGGGGCTTTATGCCGACCTTTATGAGTATCTCGACAAGGACAGTGACCTTTCACGCGAGGATATAATGCCCAATGTACTTGCTGCAAGCGAAATAGACGGCAAGCTCTATTCGCTTGCCCCGGGATTCTCGGTATCTACATACGCAGTAAAGTCGAAATTCTTCGATAAGGAAAACTGGACTCTTGACGACCTCATATCTACCTATGAGTCCCTTCCCGACGGCACAAAGCTTTTCCAATGGAACAGCAAGGAAAATGTTTTTGCAAACCTCATTTACTCCATGGGCTCGCTCGTTGATTACGAGAAGGGAACGTGCAGCTTTGATTCGCCTGATTTCCTGAAAACACTCGAATTTTCGAACCAATTCCCCGATGAGGACGATGAGTTAGACTGGGAGACCGCTACAGACGAGGAAATGCAGGAGTACTGGAACGAACAGGATATCGCGTTCATGAATGACAAGGCACTCATTGACACCATTTATCTCTATGAACTAAGACAATACGCTACGGAAAGATACGCGACCTTCAACGATGATATAACGCTTGTCGGCGCTCCCTCCCCCGACGGAAACGGCTCGTCACTCACCTTCTCAAGCTCGTTTGCGATACTAAACAATTCTGCAGTTAAGGACGAATGCTGGAGCTTTATCAAGTGCTTCTTTACAGATGAGTACTATGAAAGTGATAATTTCTATATGCTCCCTTCGCTGACAACTGCTTTCGAGAAAAAGGCTGACGAATCCATGGAGCGTCCCTACTGGACGGACGAAAACGGCAACAAGGAATACTATGATGATACGACCTACATCAACGGCAAGGAGATAACTATCCCTCCGCTCTCTCAGGAGGAGCGCGATTACCTTGTGGACTATATCAAGAATACCACCAAGGAGGGTTCCTCATACGCCGAGGACGTCGGGAATATCGTTTATGACGAGATACAGGCTTACTTCAAGGGCGAAAAAACTGCACAGGAAACAGCTGATATTATTCAGAACCGCGTTTCCATCCTCATAAGTGAACAAAGCTGACGATCGGCATTACACCGATATCATATACTGCACCTCCTATACGCAAAGAAGGACTGCCGAAGGGGAGCCCCCTCTGGCGGAATCGTGGCATAAAATTACCGAGCCCATTATTTCAGGCTCGGTAACCCACTTTTTCCGTTAAGGGAAGCTGCCGAAGCGCAGTCCTTCTGTTTTTATGCATATACGATAGTATTGCTTTCCTGCAATCAGCATTTATGCTGTCAGGTCTGCCCGGTTCTCTCAAACATCAGGACCGGATAACCTTCATAGTAAGGCTTCACTATTTCGGGATGAATATCTGCATAACGGAAAATAGTCTCCGCAAGTCCCTCCTTGAGAAATCCCACAAGCTGAGAGAGCGGACGTTCATAGAGCTCCTCGCATATAGAGGCTATAGTGATAGCACGTCTGCCGCCTACGTCCATGATCCTGTAAGGCCATATCCGGCAGTCAAAAGGCTTTTCGTCGCCGAGCATACAGCCGCTGTCCGTCAGAGCCGGGCATGAAAAAAGCTGATCCTCGTTCAGCTCTTCGGCCTTGAAAATATACCCTCCGTCCTTTGAAACGAACTGAACATCAGGACGCACTAAGCGTATTTTTTCGCAAAGCTCTGGGGTAAAGACGGGAGTTTCCCAGATATCATAGCGGTCGAATTCGCAGCAAAGCCGGCATTTTGCACAGGCTCCGGCACTAAGTATTTTTTTCAGCATGGCAAGTCTCCTTATGTTTTTCCCTGATTTATCGAAAAAATATCCGCGGCCTCGCTCAGGGTTATATATGCAAGCGGATCGGTCTTGTGTACTATATCAGTCATTTTCATTACCTGAAAGCGATTCACGACAAAATAGAGAACCGTCCTTTCCTCACCGGAATATCCGCCCTTTGCTCTTATTAGTGTCATTCCGCAGCCGAATTCCTCCATAAGCTGTGAACTCACCTTATCGGGCTCTGAGGTAACTATCATTGCTGCCTTTGAACGCTGTAAACCGTCCACGATATGATCCACCGTCTTGAGAGCAGCAGCATATGTTACGATCGAATAAAGCGGCAATATCCAGCTTTTTATAAAAATACCGCATATAATATACAGTATTACATTATATATCATAACGAATGAACCAACTGAAAGTCCGAGCCTTTTTGCAAAGATCACAGCCATGACCTCTATACCGTCCATAGCTCCGCCAAAACGTATCGCAAGACCGCTCCCGATGCCAGAGATCACTCCACCGAACAAAGCGCACAGCAGCAGATCTGTCCCGGCAAGGGGCGAGGCTATACTGACATCGACCGGAAGAACGTCAGTTATCAGCCATGATGTAAGAGAATATACTGCAACAGTATATATCGCACACAATGTAAACCTTTTCCCCTGTCTTTTCAGACCGTAAATGAACAGCGGTATATTGAGTATCATCAGAAAAAACGAAAGTGACAGCTCTTTTGGAGTTATCTGAGCCAAAAGCATCGAAGTTCCTGAAATACCGCTGTCATATAGCTTTACCGGCATAAGGAACAACGTTATGCCAAAAGCGTTTATAATGCCTGCAAGCGTAAGCATTATCATATCAAAAGGTCTTAAACATCTTATCATCACAGCAAGATTTTTCATTCTTCCTCCTTCCTGCCGCTCATCATGAAAACAGGGCACTTTACTGTTTAAAGTGCCCCGCTGCAGCTTTCAATTATTTTTTAAGCTTTTCAACAACGTCCTCGATCTTATCCTTGACCTTTTCAACGTTTTCTTTGTTGACTACCTTCTTGGCAGCTTCCTTGATCTTTTCATCGGGAAGATCTTTACCTGTGATCTTCTCTGCAAGACCGATAGTGGTCAGCGGTACATCCTTTTCCTTGGCAGCCTTCTGTACTGCTCCTGCAACGCCTTTGATCTCCATAAAAATACCTACTTCCCTTTTATTACTTCTTTAGCTTGTCTACTACATCACCGAGCGCATCCTTAGCTTTCTCGAGATTTTCTTTTGTAGCGACCTGCTTTACAGTTTTTTCAATCTTCTCATCAGGAAGATCTACGCCGGTTTTCTTTTCCACGAGCTCTACAGCTTCTTTTACGCCTTTGATTTCCATAGCAAAGCCTTCTTTCATAAAAATTTGCAGTAAATGCAGAATAATTTATGCTATTATTATAACATACTATTAAAAAAAATGCAACAGGTCGTGTGAAATTTATCTACAGATTTGAAAATCAAGATTTTTAAGATCAACCGAAATGTGTGCGATCTCCCGTCAATCGTCATTTTCACCTTGTACGGTGATCTAACGCGGCTATTTTTGGTCATTATGACTTTTTTTCTTAGGTAGTCTTGACAATCGCTTATTATTGTGATATAATATCATCTGTTGAAACTGCGTGCGGGTGTAGTTCAATGGTAGAATTCCAGCCTTCCAAGCTGGTTACGTGGGTTCGATTCCCATCACCCGCTCCATTGTTTTTTTAGCAGCTAAGGCTGCTAAAGTTTTCTATGCGCCTTTAACTCAGCTGGATAGAGTAACTGCCTTCTAAGCAGTAAGCCGCTGGTTCGAATCCAGCAAGGCGCGCCATCCCGAAACTTCCCGTTATATATTCTCCATATTTAATGGGGAGCTTCGTTTTTATTTATTGAATATTAATGGTGGGTGTAGCTTAGCTGGTTAAAGCGTCGGATTGTGGTCCCGAAGACCGTGGGTTCGAATCCCATCTCCCACCCCAGCGCCGAGCGGGCGCACGCTTATCGCGGTTCAGTTTATCTGGACCGCGATTTTTAGCCGCGTATGAGACTTCATTCAGAACGTCCACAAAATATAAACATAGGCACTTCCGAGAGATCGGAAGTGCTTTTTTCGTTAGTTTTCTAAGATTTTTTCTAATATGAGAATTTTCTAATATAACTGAGTCCCCGCAGCCGAGGGGACTTTCTGTTTTATTCTTCATCGCTGCTGCCGAACAAGTCGCTGAAGCAGCTTGTGATATAGTCCATTTCAGTTTTCTTACCAATGAGATAACTATCTATTGGAATTCTCCGCTCACATATCTCATTTCTTCGATCAACACCTCCGACAGCACTGATATTGACGAGCCGAATACGGATTCGGAAGCAACTCTCTGGGGCGACGCTATCCGAGCTTATGCCTTCAGGAAATGTAACATCACAGCAATTGCTTCAACCTCAAGTTGTTTTTTCTAAAGAATAGATTGCTTGAATTCAACCTTAAGATGTGATAAAATATAAATGTAATCAAAAATTGAAAATATTTTCAGAAAAATCAACCTGTAATTTCTTTATGGAGGACGCTCTTATTATGAAATTCAGTGAAAACCTGACAAAATACCGAAAGAAAGCCGGTCTTACCCAGAGCCAGCTCGCAGCTAAGCTATCGGTCACGCCACAGGCAGTTTCAAAATGGGAAAAAGGAAGCTACCCCGACAGCGAGCTTCTTCCCAAGCTTTCAAAGATCCTTGGAGTCTCACTCGACGTACTGTTCGGCATTAAAAATGATGACGGAAAGGTGAATGTGAATAATGCTGCCGCAGAAAAGCTTAGGGAGTTTTGTGACGAGGACAAGGGACAGTTTTTGATGGAGTTGTTTTATACTCTGCTTTGCGCGTATAACCCAAACACCGCTGCCGAGGATATCAGTTTTCCCGAATCTTTTGCACGTGAGACCTACGCTCACCTGCGCACAGATCACGAGCTCGCGGTTTCAAGGCTGAACCCCGATATGCAGTACTTCTGCTTTTTGAGAATACCGGAAAACGGGATAAACAGCTATTTTAAGATACAGCCCCGAATTATGGAGCTCTTTGGCTTTCTTTCCGACGAAAATGCTCTGAGGATCATAAGCTTTGCAGAAACTCTCGGCCGCAATTATGTTCTGACCAAGGAGTGTATCGCAAAAGAACTTGATATGCCTATAGAGGTGGTCTCAGATATTGTAGATCGCTTCGACCGATTCGGTATCATGTGGAAGCTGACCGCAAATACCGGAAGCGAACCGTTTCCGATATACGGCTATGTTCATAATATCCCTCTCGTCGGGATACTCACGCTGGCAGAATCGCTTGTCAACTTTCTGTCCTGCCGCGAGCCTGATATAGATACATGGACAAAAGCTCCGTTTCGCACACCCGATGATCCCGAAGCTCAAAAAATCATTCAGGAGGAAAAACAATGATAAAGAGAAGCGTTGCAGGACTGCTTGCAGGTCTCTGCGCTATATCCAACGCAGCCTTTTTCTCTGCCGGAACTGCTTCCGCAGAAGACGGCAGCTATACTATGAATGTTTCCATTGATGTAAACGGAGACAGAAAATCTATAAGTCCATATATTTATGGAATAAACGATGCAGGCTGCCTCAGCGACGTAACAGTCAATGCCGTCCGTCAGGGAGGAAACCGCTACAGTGCGTATAACTGGGAAAACAACTATTCAAACGCAGGCTCTGACTGGCAGAACAGCTCCGATACATACCTCACCACCGGCTACAGTTCCGAGCTTGCTTCAACTCCCGGAGCGTGCGCGCTCCACCTCTCAGAAGAGTGTACAGAGAATAATGTCCCCTATAAAATGGCGACTATCCAGATGGCCGGCTATGTCTCCGCAGACGCAAACGGCGCAGTTTCTGAAGGTGAAGCTGCTCCATCTTCACGCTGGAAGCAGGTCAAGGCTTCTAAGGGCAGCGAGCTTTCCCTCACGCCCGACCCCTCAGACGATTACGTTTATATGGACGAATACGTGAACTACCTCGTTAATAAGCTGGGGGATTCCACTACCGCTTCGGGTATCAACGGATATAACCTCGATAACGAGCCCGGTCTCTGGAACAGCACCCACAAGCTGATCCACCCCGATTCAACTACTTATGCTGAAATGGTGGAAAAGTCCACTGAATACGCCTCCGCTATCAAATCCGTAGATCCTAATGCAGAGGTCTTCGGTCTGGCACTGTTCGGAGTGTATTCATATTATAATCTCGTAAATGCCCCCGATGCAGATACATCTTACAATTGGTTCCTTTCATATTACCTCGACAAAATGTCCGAGGCTGAAAAGGCTGCCGGATACCGTCTCATCGACGCTATCGACGTTCATTATTACTCAGAAGCTACCGGCGATAACCGCGTAACCTTTGCGTATGATAATACGAATGAGAATGATATCCAAGCAAGAGTACAGGCTCCGCGCACCCTTTATGAAAACGGTTACCGCGAAACAAGCTGGGTAACAAACTCTCTCAGCTCATATATGCCATTCCTTCCCACTATACAGAACTCTATAGATACATATTATCCCGGAACAAAGCTCGCTCTTACCGAGTATAACTTCGGAGGAGGAGATCATGTTTCAGGGGCAATTGCGGAGGCAGACGCTCTCGGTGCATTCGCTGCCAACGACGTTTACCTTGCAACTCTCTGGCCGCTTACAAGTGATATCTCATATCAGCTGTCAGCTATCGACCTCTACACCAACTACGACGGAAACGGCTCTTCCTTTGGCGATACACTCGTCGGAGCAAAGACCGATGACTCATCTCTTGCAACAGTTTATGCTTCTATTGACGGCAGCGATGACTCTACGCTTACGATGGTCCTCAATAACAAGGATCTCCATAACGCAGAATCCGCAGAGATAACCATAAGCGGCACGGATACACAGTACAAGAGCGCTGTTGTTTACGCTATAACTGATGAAACAAGTGATATCGTCGTTCTTGACGTTCAGAATGATCTTTCAGGCAATGCTCTCACAGTAGAGCTTCCGGCACTCTCAGTGGCTCAGATAGTCCTCTCAACCGAAGAGTCAGACGTGCAGAAAACAGAAGTTCCCGAGGTCAATGAGGTTTCAGTTACATATAACTTCAGCGAGCTTGAGACCTCAGCAAACGGATATCTTATGATACCTATCGAAGATGCAGATCACCTTACGAAAGCCGTTATAAACTCTACCTCCACAAGCTCGTCGGGATCTTCATGGTTCATGGGCGGCGGCGGACTCTGCTTCAACAAGCTGATACTCGAAGATGAAATCACAGTCTGGGGTATGAAATCGTTCACCTACAGCGCCGGTACGGGCAATACAACAGTAAAATTCGACGGAACATTCACTGTTGTTGACGATCCTGCTGCTAATACAACAAAGGTCGTGGACGCAAAGATAGGCGATGAATATATCGAATTCCAGGATTGGTGGAAGTCCTCGGAGGCTGACGCTTCCGCAGGCTCGGACGTATCTGTAACATACAATACTATAACTCTGTACTATGAATATGAGAGCACTTCACCGGGCGATGGTGATTATGACCCGGGAAATGCAAACTGTGATGACAAGGTAGACCTTGCGGACGCAGTACTCATATTGCAGGCGATTGCAAATCCGGATAAATATGGCACAGACGGTTCAGATGCGGGTCATATCACAGAGCAGGGCATGAAAAATGCAGATTGCTCCGGCTCAGGCGACGGTATGACAAGCAAGGATGCTCTCGCCGTTCAGAAATATACTCTTGCTCTTATAACCCTTCCAGAAGAATAACAGAAAATGCTGCTGCACGGTATGAACTGACCCCCAAAAGTTAGACAAACTTTTAAAAGAAAACTTATGCAAAGCG
>CALEPT010000013.1 GCA_937910385.1 uncultured Ruminococcus sp.
TAATGATGATTTCAAGAAGTTTATCATCATTACCAACACATCTGAAGATAGCACATGGATTGTAGTTGAAAACGTTCTTATGTTTTTTCTTTATCTCTATGAGTTTCCTTATAGCTTGTTCAGGTGTGCCTGTTGTCTGATTAACCGTTCTCAGCATCATAGTCTGAGTAAAATTACACTGAATATCACTATGAGTATTTGTAGCCGAGAAGTTTATCACTTTGTAGCAACGATCTGCAAGCAATTCTTCAAAGCGATTTGTTCTTATATGTCCTTCATCCCGCAGCCAGATACATTCATTTCCTTTGGGAATGCGATTTAATATATCATCTGCCTCAAGCCTGCTGTTAATTCTATAATCTGCACTTCCATATACTATGAAATTGTCATTATTACAATCTTTCGTCAGATTCTCTCTTACCTGTCTGTTCAATTGACCTTTTGAAAGAGTTGTAATAATGTAGTAGTATTTCGGAAGGCGATCAATAAGCTTACCCATCATTTTTGTCTTGCCGGTTCCTGTTGGCGATGTAAAGTTGATAGCCTTCATAGAAGAATACTCTGAACTGTTGATTAGTCCGATTAGTTCATCAACATACTCTGGTGTTATACTAAAAAAGTAGACAAAAAAGAAAAGAGATGATAAAATAAAAGTAAACACAAAAAGGAGAAAAAATAATGAGTAAAAAACCGAACCAATATGATGAAAATTTCAAAAAGAACATAGTGACATTACACCAGAACGGAAAGACACAGACAGAATTATCGAAGGAATATGGGATATCACTCAGCGCCATATCAAGGTGGATCAAGCTGTATTCCGAAGTAAAAATTGATGACGATACAGTCCTGACAGCAAAACAGATCCGAGAGCTGCAAAAGCGAAACGCTCAGCTGGAGGAGGAAAATCTCATATTAAAAAAAGCAATTGCCATATTCACGCCACACTCCGGGAAAGAATGAATGCTGTTCATACACTACGTCACGAGCATGCAATTACCACCTTATGCCGTGTACTCAGGGTAAACCGCAGCAGCTATTACAAGCATTTTAGCCGTAAGGAATGCAAGCGGGAGCTTGAAAACAAAAGGATACGCACATGTATCCTTAAGATCTATTCTGATTCAAAATATCGTTATGGCACAGAAAAAATGCGTAAGGTTCTCGAAATGAATTATGGCATTTCCATCAGTCCCGGCAGAGTGTACAGGCTGATGAAAGAAATGAAGCTTCCTAAAATGTCAACAGTTAAGCCTAAATTCAAGTATGCAAAGCAGTCTGATTCTCTGCCATGCCCCAATATTCTTAAACAGAAATTTAATCCAAAAGCGCCCAATATGGCATGGTGCAGTGACATTACTTACATAAAAGTACAGAATCGGTTTTATTATCTTTGCGTTATTATTGATCTTTTCTCAAGAATGGTCATAGCTTATCGTATCAGCAATAAAATTGATTCAGATCTGGTTCTGGATACCTTTGAAGCTGCCTTAAAAAATCGTAATTATCCCGAAGGTACTCTTTTTCACTCTGATCGGGGAGTTCAGTATACCTGTTTAGCTTTCAGAAAAAGACTTGACCAGGCTTCCTTTGTACAGTCCTTTTCTGCTAAAGGTCATCCTTACGATAATGCTGTTGCCGAATCCTTCTTCAAGTTCCTTAAGCTTGAGGAAGTTGGACGCAGAACCTATCACTCTCTCGAGGAACTCAATTTGTCCATTTTTCAATATATTCATTTTTATAATTTTAAACGTCCTCACTCTGCCTCCAATTTCATCCCTCCTGCCATTTTCGATTCTTCCTTATGATATCTTTTCTCTTTTTTTGTCTACTTTATTGACTATGGTCCACTCGTCTTGTAACTTATTTATCTCTATAAAAGCTTCTTGCTTATTCATATTGAGTCACTTCCCCGAAACAGGAGTCAAATAGAATCCTATAGTATTTTCTTTATTATACACTATATGTATTACAATTTCAAGAAGTAATCTCTATCCAAGAAAAATACGCCAACACTCATATGCTTTTTATTACCATATGAGTGTTGGCGGCTATGTTTTTCTTATTTCTCCACTTCAACTGTGGTTTCTATCCCACCTTTGAAGATTATCGTTATTTCGGTCTTACTGTTGACCTTTATGCACTCTATCAGCTTTCTGACCAGCATATCATTGTATTCTGTCAACTCACAGGAGCTACTGTCTATATTCTTCAGTGCCTGAGTTATCCGATTCCTTTTGTTATTATCAATCTTATTGCTTTCCTCAAGCTCTTTCAACCTTGCATTGAGTTCCTGTTCCTCGACATACAGCTTTTGGAACTGCTCATCCAGTGCTTCTTCATCCATAGTACCGGCTGCTATTAGGGTGATGTAATCATTTCGGGCATCATCGATCTCTCGAAGCCTTTTCTGGATCTCTTTTGTTTCTTTCAGACTTACCCCTGCCAGTGCTTGTTCCACATTGTTTTTCAGAAGTTCCTTTATGTTATCCTTGCAGTCATAGTACTCATTAATTGCTGACAGTATTGCTTTATGGAGCTTATCTTCATGAATCGACGGTGATTGCTTGCAGTAACGGTTACCGTTGTCGAACCTACTCACACATCGCCATACCGGACATTTTCTTCCGTGTATGTTCCATGTCTGCCGCCTATATGCTGAGCCACATTCGCTGCATACCATTATCTCGGTCAGAGCATATTTGCCCGAGTATTTTCCTTGAGCAGTGACACACTTATCACTCTTTTTTCTCAGCGAAGATCTGCGTGTCATTTCCTGCTGAACAAGGTTATATGTATCTCTGTCGATTATCGCATCGTGTGCATCGGTGACAAGATATTTAGCACGTTCTCCATTATTCTTAGCTTTCTTATGAGTGATGCAGTCAACCGTATACGTCTTTTGAAGCAAGGCATATATTACCATAGAACACTATGTGAAAACAGTTCAAAAAAAGGAGGGTTCGTTTTTGTATAAAACTTTGAGAAATGGGATATTCATTTGATTCCTGTTATTGACTTTGTATACGAATGTGACATTCAATATGATGATAAGGTGATAAATAAGTGAAAATCGCAGATTTTTCCATCCTTTTTTTGGAGGATTTCCGAAAAATTTTCTTT
>CALEPT010000014.1 GCA_937910385.1 uncultured Ruminococcus sp.
TTCACCTATGCACTTTTGGAGCCCTTTTTCTGCATTTCTATTTTACCATAAACACCGATATACCACTGCGGAAAAGGTTTTTTAATCAGGCAACGATGATTTGCGATCATCTTTGTATTACTGCTTCAAACAGTTTCAGTATTTGACTATACACCTTAACTGATAACGAATAACAATGTAATAACTCCGATAACTATGATAGCTTGAAACTATATACCTCGCTCCACTGTTATAGAAAGCTGCCTGATTACGGAAACGCTTTATATATCAGCCTCAAACTCGACAGTCGTGTTTATACGGTCAAGTGCCATTTGTGCTTCAGCCAGACGCTTTGAAGCTTCTTCAAAGTCGCTCTGTACCTTCTTGACATCATAATTACAGTAGTTGTATTCTATAAAGTTCGATGTGCGTGAAAATCCGCTGTTTATACGTTCCTTTGGTAAGCGAGAACGCATTTTATCCAGCTTTTTCTTCAAAGCTGTCTGCTGCGGAATATAAACCAACATTTCATCTATTGTCATGCCAAAACCCGGTACCTTAGTTGTAAGATTAAACCGGCTTATAGAGTGCTTGAGCCTTATGATCTTCATTTCTATTGCCCTAAGGTCATCGAAGGTTGCTTCGTAATCATAATCAGGACGGGCTGATTCAATGTCTTCCTGGATAGCAGCTGTAAATACTGAAGCTCTTGCCTCTGCCGACAGTAAAGCGTCACGCTCTTCATTCAGTCTCTTTAGTTCTTTTGCTGCCTGTGCTGATGTCATCATTTTCATAATAATACCTCATTTCTTCTCATTTAGTATTCTCTGAACTGCTTCTTTCTGCTTATCGGATAGTTCAGAGTAAGTCTTATGTTTAAGTACGAGAGCTGCCCATGCCGTTTCTTCCATAGGACATTCAGGGCAAGTCCTTGGTGATACTACGCCAAACTCTCCAATAAACGGCGGATAATCCCAGCCTTTTTCAAATGCTTCATCTGTGGTAAGTATTTCTACTTTTCCGCATACTTCACAAATGTATCGATTCTTCTTTATTCAACATGACCTCCGTTCATCCGCCATTCAGTAGCTTCTTCCTTAGTAAAAACACCATCATTCGAATAGTATTCGGTCATGTCTTCCAATCGTATGCATCCTAGCTGACCTCCATGATTCGGAAAACCGCTGCCGCAATCAATAGCGATCATCTTCTTTCCGTGGAATATATGCTTGTTTTTATGAATTCTCCATGTCGGAGTATGACCGAATATAACATTCTTCCTAGGTGGCATCTCTGAAAAAGGCGAAAGTCTGTGCCATACCATAAATTCTTTCAATTTATAGCATTTTATATTTTCAGTTTCAAATAGTTCCTGTGGTGCTGCGTGTACTAAAATGAATTTCCGCCTGTTTACGGTTATCTCTATCTGTACCGGCAGAGTTTCAAGATAGCAAAGCAGCTTATCCCGCGCTTCTTGGCTTAGTCTAAAATACTTTTCGTATGTATGGAGACTTCTGTTATTTCTCCATACATACTTGAAATGCAGGTTTTCAGGATGCCGCAAAGCATTAACCATCATATACTCATGATTTCCCATCAATAACGTACAATTCGGCATTGTTCTTATTTGCTGTAGCAATTCAATCCCATATTCTCCTCGGTCTATCACATCTCCAAGGATATACAATTGATCCTCTGGCTTAAGATCAATCATGGAAAGTATAGTATCAAAGGCTTCCTTATTGCCATGAATATCCGAAAGAACGTAATGCATCAGATACTACCTCTTGGTTCTATTTTGTTTTCTATAGTCTTTCCTATCATATGTTCATAGTATTCAATCGCCATACATACCAGTATGGAGCCGTCTTCAGCCTGAATTGCCACAGGATTCCCGTATTTATAAAGGAAATCATCATCTTCAATGTGAGAGCAGAATTCCTGCTGTGTGATCACGTTTATACCCGGCAGTTTCATGACTGAGCCTCCTTCCCATAATTCATTATCTCCATTTATTTCTACAATAGCAATTCAGCGATCTTTCTCTCAATACTTGAAAGCATCTGCTCGGTATATAAGTAATTTCTTTCAAGTTGAGGTTGAATAGGCTTTTCAATATCGTAACTTGCATAAATAAAGTGTGTTATCTGATTGATCAACATTTCCTGTACACGAGGAGGCATGTCGTCGATTATTTTCTTCATACGTTCCGACAACTGCATTGCCTTGTCTTGCCATATAAAGAAGAATTGTTCACTTTCTTCAAGATTAAAGCTACTCATCCATTGCCGGACGGTATGCTCTTCATCCTTGGTACCACAATCTACCGGTTGTAGTATGTATGCTATCTTTACGTCATTATCCTCGTCCCTTGCGGCAAACCTACCAAGAGGAAACAAAGCACAAGCCGCAGGTTTTCCATTATGTATCTTACATCGATTCTTCTCTAAAAACGGACATTCATTTGTGTCTGGTCTCATTTTTAAGCTTACAAGTGGTATTTTACTTGTCTTCCCAATATATACATACCCGTAGTTATATATTACTTCTTCCGGCGGTATATCCAGCTGCTTTGCCATTCTGCATATATCAAACGGAGATAACAAAATGTCAATTCTATCCCTACAGCATCCGCCGCATTGTTTACATCGGAAGGAAAACATATCATCTGCGTTAAGCGGATGCTCCATAAGCTTTTCGATTTCTTCCATTCTTTTTTCTGCCCATGATCTATTATCTGGAATTCTTGCTTTCATAGTATTACCTTTTCTTATTAATCTCCAAAATCGTTAGGATCGTTCACAACAAATTTACCGCCATGAAGAGCTCGTAACGACAATCTTTGCTTATTTTTATTGTTATACGCCAATACCATTGCTTCTGCATATCCTAATGCTCCCGGACTCCTTTCCTTGGCGGTTCTGACGATAGATTTCACCGATACTTTTCCAACATGATCAACAAACATATCCTCTTTCAGATCGTCACCATAAGATATTACGATTTTAGCTATTCCCATAAGAATTGAGCCTGACAGCGAATTGTTTTCACCTTCCCAGGCCCCGACAGCTAATCTCAGGACAGTATCGAGAACATTGATGCCATATTTGTCATATATTCTTTCTAATGTACCGATAGCACATACAGTGTTAGGCAATCTTTTGCCTGATACTCTTAAACCATATGACTTGACAGTTGTGTCTATTATCATTTGCTTATCGTCTCCGGCCTCTAAATGTGCTGAAAAAGTCTCATAAGGCAGCAAGGTCCTAACATGCTTCTGCTGATCTGCAAATATGTGAGCTTCTTCCTTGTACTTCAGGTCATCATATATCATGCACCATACAGGAGTATCTCGGCTTCCGGAAGCTGCTGCAACTATTTCAATAGTGTGCTGACCGTCAAAAACATAGTTTACCCCGTCACGTCGGCTTACTTTTACTGGATTAAGCTGGTATACGTCAAATTCTTCAAGAGCTTCTCTGATATGTTTTTCAGAAAGAGCTCGCTGATAATCCTGATTGGATACAAGATTTCGTATCGGTATCAATTCGAATGAAACATCAGGAATACATTTTTGCTGTTGTTCTGTTAAAATACCTCCGTCAAACATTACAAATCCTCCAATGCTTCCTGAATCTTGTCTTCAAGTTTAATAAGCATTTCACCGAGCTGAAATTTTGCGTTTTCTGTCGCCATAGTCATATCGGTTTGATGCTGTGCTCTCTCTATTGCGGCGATCCACATAGGGATAGTTAAAGTTAATCCACGAATCGCCATATCGGGATCATATGCTGGCATTTCTTTTATTCCTGTATTTATAGTGATTTTTTTATCGGACTCATCAAGATCGTCGTTCTTAAAGTGCTTACGTTTTCTTACACCATAAGAACGCATTTTTATATCTTTGCGATCCACATACCTATGACGAATCCTGCTGATTGTCTTATTATCCATACTGAGCATACGAATCAATTCATTTTGACTGAATTCAACTTCTCCGCTTAAAATTGCGTTATACAGTGCTGGTTCGATCGTATCTAAGCGTTCTATCGATTCAGCTACCTTATTATACTTTTCGACCGTAGAATGATTCATCCCTAATTCTACGCCCATTGCAAGCGATGTTACTCTTCTGTTTCCTTTGGGCACATTAGTATTCATATCCGTACTGGATTGATATCCGTTTTTCTTCCTGTTTTCAAAATTATATCTTTTTTGAAAATCATACCATTTTCCAATCAAATACAGATATGGAGCAGATCTTTTACTATACTGTTTTACTCGCTTTGAACAGATCCATATTGCTGCTTCTATTGAATTCTGAAATTCCATGTCTTCTATTTCATATTCGATGTTTTCGTCAACACATATTTTGTATCTTTTATGACCGTCCAGTATAACTCCATTCCATATTATTATTGGCTCAAGACAGCCATTTTCCATAAGACTTGATTCCAGTTTTGACATTTCCTCCTGAGAAAAAGGAATCGATAACCGTATCAACTCAGGATCTGTATGTAATAATTCTTTCATTTCAATTACCTCTATCAGTAGACTCAAGTACTCTTTCTGCATTATCCAGAGAGAAATATGCTGCTGACAGCTGCTTATCCATCTCTCCCTTCAACAAATATGTGCCTTCTTTTTTTAGTGTTTTACTTACACTCATCAATCCAGCCATAAAACTTCGGCTGTGTATATAGCAAAAACTATTATGTTTAAGCACAACCCTTATGGTGTTCTGTGACTGATTATTTGCACCGAAGAGCATTAGTCTCTTTTTATTTGAATTATATCCTAATTGGATAAAAGCAGGAAGTCCCAAAGCGTTTAAAGTGCTCTTATGTACCGTGATCCTTGAATACTTTGTATTTACAAGTATTGTAAGTGTTTTTTCATTATCCGAATCATTCAAGCCCATTTTCTTGTTCCTCTGCTATCTGTGGGGATTCTGTTTCGTTTGAAGAACCGGTATTCGTTCCGGTATTGTTCTCTTTTCCCTTGAGTGAGAAAACCGTATACCCATCGAAAGTGTTAACTTGAAGTGTGCGATTAGATTCACCATACTTTGGTCCGAACGTTCCATTCCATCCTGGTGGGAATACAGGTCTTTTACTGATCTTTCCGTCTTCTGAGATCTCTTTTTCAAAGCATTTATAGGATGTAAGGTCAAATACAAGTATTTCCTCGCCGTCACCCTTGGCTCTGTTTTTCTTTCCGCTTATCTTATATCTGAACTGTGGGTTCCAATTCATGAGCATACATAGGCTCTGGACGAAAGGTTCACCTGTCCTGTGAGAAGGATATCTCTTTCCGTCTTTATCTTTAGCCCAATTGTACCCTTGTATGTCCATTTCGCTGCAAGGTTTAATTACCAGTTTTTTCTCATCCCGGTTTATCATGAACTTTACATGATCGACCTTGGGCAATAATCGAACTGCGGCGGTATTTACATAAACCTTATTTACATTGATAGTGAAGGCAGGCTCCTTGATCTGTGCAAAGAATTCACCGCTTACCATTTCATAGTTATACAGATCCGTCTCTTCATCATCAGATGGAAAGCCAAGCTGTATCTGACCGTCAGCAAGAACCTTCTGCTGAATTTCTTCAACTGAATTCATTTATATTTCCTCCTCGAACAATTCTCCTAATTCTTGTTTTATAAAGTTCCTGAGTTCCTCATATGGAGTAACATTGAGTTTCTCACCTGTGGAACACATCTGACCTTCGATCCTTGTCTGCCATTGTTCTTTTGTTAATTCAAATAATTCTCTTTGAGATTTTTCTATATAGTATTCCTTTCCGAAGTTGTTGGCAAAGTTGCCGGATACAGCTCTTACGCATTTCCCGGTAACTCCAAGCAGCTTATCAGGAGTGTCAATGTCCGTATTTGAAAGATATTCTTCCTTGTTTATAAGGATGCTGGAATCCATATTACTAAAGATACCGGCACAGTCTTTCTCATCATGGTAAATACATCCGTACAGCTTATATCTGTACTCTATATTCCAGCCCATGATCCCGAATAGGGTATTAATAAAGGCTTTACAAGCGATACCTCTTGTTTCACCGTTCTTTTTGCTGCCTTTTGACCATTGGACTGCATAACGGTTATCTTGAGTTGTTGGTCGTATCGCCAGTTCTTTTTTCAGCGGATGTATAAGCAATTCCACATAATTGCCAGAAGACATATTACTTATACTGGTCTGATTGAACCTTATCTCTTTCTGCCCCAATGTGACTGCAGGTATATTCTGATCATCGAACAACTTAAAATCAGCTATTTCATAACCTCTGAGGTCGAATGTGTCAGCTTCTCCGGCTGCCTCTGTTATATTGGCATAAATGTCAGTATCAACACTTTTGCAAGCGTTTATGTAGTCTTCCTTTGTAAAGCTGCCCCATTTAGGGTGAACTATTACAAAGCCTTTGAGCAATCCCTCGGGAATAACCCTGAGCTCAGGTAATAACGAAGTTCCTCCGAATCTTGCATTATTCATAATACGCTGAACAGCTATAAAATCATCATGTGAGATTATCCGCTGATGATCGTCTTTATAATAGCTCTGAGGCTTTTCGCCGGTATTCTTGAATGTTTTCTGTTTATCAACATCCGGAGCAAATTCCTTAAATCGTTTCCTTGTCAGAACATCGCCGCAGTATCGCTCATTTCTAAGTGTCCGCGCAACTCCGGAAGCTGTCCACTTTATATTGCCAAGATAGCTTCTTTTTGATAGCTTTATAAGGATATCTGCGATCTGCTGGGTAGAATAGCCGTAGAGATACATAAAGAACATAAGCTTTGGAATGTTCCTTGTATCCTGATTAACGACCAGTTTTCCGTCTTCGTTCTTAACAAAGCCCAAAAGTTCAGGCGTTAATGGAAGCCCATGATCCAATCTCATCCTCAGCGATGTTTCCATACTGCGGCTTCGTAAGCGGCTTTCATGTTCAGCAAGGTTGGCTGAAGTAGATAGTGCTATATGGCTGTCACTATTCAAAGAATAGATACCTTCTGATTCAAAGTATACACCGACCTTTTTAGCTCTCAGCTTTCTCAGCGTACTGAGGCACTCAACGGTATTTCGGGCAAATCTGGATATATTCTTTACTATTATCAAGTGAAGCTTTTCGTGTACGGCATCATCTATCATCTCTTGGAATCCCGGACGTTGCTGTATAGTGGTTCCTGATTTTCCTTCATCAGAATATATTTTGACAAGTTTCCAGTTTGGATTCCTACTGACCATATCTTCATAATATTTCTGCTGAAGCTCGAATGATGATGTCTGAGCAGGATTATCCGTGGACACTCTTGCATATATCCCTACAAGCTGAAACGAATCCGTTTTTACATATTGATTGTTCTCCTTTTCAGGATAGTATGTATGATTGGAAGTATCAGCAGAACCGACTCTTCTTTTGACGCGCTCTCTTTGCTCCTGTTTAGTCATTTCAGGCATTATGTCCATCTCCAACCTGTATTAGTGCTTTATTTACATTCTGTTCCATAATACTTTCATCAGATAGTAATTGGATATCCAAGTCGTCATCCGGTAGAGGTTCGACACCGGCAGGTATCATTGCCCTGTCATTCATATCATCACGATAATATGAGGCTAAAGTGAATATGTCTTCAGAAATAAAGTACATACCCACCGGATGCTTCTGAGTTGCTAAAATTCGTGCGAGGAATGATATTTCATCAGGATCGCTGCACACGTTGCCAAGCTTCTGTGTGACAATAAGGTCAACTTTCCCTGTAAAACAATCATTTACAAGCCGGCACCATTCTTTTGCATTCTCCATTCTCGGAGCTTTGGCACCGGTATCAATGTAGAAGTCAACAAGCGTCCACTTGGGAGATAAAGAAATATCATCTGTAAACTGTTGGATATGTTTCTGTAGGTAATCATCGTATTTTGTCTGATTATAATATCGTATGTATACTCCGATCTTATACGGTATGTATGGCATAGGATACTCATGCTGTATGCTCTCTAACCATAACTGGTGCTTTACGAGCAGCTTCCTTCTCGGATCATCAATAATATGCCGGCGAAATATGTTCTGATTATTATCGGTATTATCATCAAGCATTAAGACACTGTCATTATCATTTTCAGCTGTATCTTCGCTTGCTCCTACGATCATCATTTCATTATTGTTCATTTTCTTACCCCTTAAAATGGTTCTTAAAAAGCTTGATCGCTCTCATCTGCGTTAGGGAGCTGCCAATACCAGACTCCTTTTCTTCGGAACGATTTGATCCCAAGTTCCTTTTTGAGAGTGTATAGTGTTCGTTCTGAGACTCCAAGATCTTGTATCTTCTGAATTATAACGCCGCTGGTGAGCTCGCCGTATTCAAGCATATTGGTCAGGATATCAGCGACATCACTCTTTTTAAGGTGCTTTTTATGGTTTTTATTCTTGTTCTTCAGCCATTGAAATCCGATGGTTCTATTCATCCTGAAAGCTACTTCCGGACCTTCGGGAGCAAGGCTGGATTTGATCGGTATCATATATCGTATCTCTGGATCATCCTCATCACGAGTAACCATCAATACGCTTCTGGCAATAGCTGCTATATCAATACTTCCGAGTCCACGATATAAGCTCTTTCCTGTAGCAGACTTATTCATGTGACCTATCAGTACTACTGCACATCGGTATCTGGAGGCTATAACAGCTAAATTACCAAGGGTAGTTCGCATTCGTCCGACGCTGTGCAGGTCTCCGTCTTGAATAAGGAAGGACTGAAAAGGATCCAGAATCAGGAGCCTGGCATGAGTTTTCTCCAGAGCCTCCGTTATTCGATGATCGTTTAAGGTCAGGCTGCTGTTATCGTCTATTATGTACGCTACTTTAGAGCAGTCAGCACCAGCTGATTTTAATCTCGGTTTTATGGTATCAGCTACATCATCTTCGTTGCATTGATAGATCACATATTCAGCTTTTTCAACTTTATAACCGTCAGGCATATCCTGTCCTCTTGTAATAAGAGCAGCAATATGAAGCATAAAGGTTGATTTTCCTTCACCTGGATCACCTTCAAGCAGCGTCAGTTTTCCGTAAGGGATATACGGATACCAAAGCCATTCAACTTCTTGTTCTTTTACTGAGTCGTAGAATTCAAAAACGTTTTCCATATTTACCGCCTTGATTTTTTCACCTGATATGTGGTATAATACAGATGGAAGGTCGTCTTATGTAGGATTGTTGCAATATACCGTGCTTTTGCAGTCTTACTTTTGCAGTCTTAGAAACTGGATTTTTCGATTTTTTCTTACAAAAAGAGCATTTTTATTGTCATGCTTGTCAACTAGCGGAGAAGCAATCAACATCATCTTTGTTAGTTTTACACAAATGGTACTCCCATAGTTGCAGCCTTAATGATCTCGCTCTTTTTTCGTTAAACACAGTCTTTTGCGAAAGAAGTGTTTTTCACAGAAAACTTTATTCTATTCATGTATTCACGTTTCTGGTCAAAAGAACTGTGAACATATCTATTTAGCGTTATTTCGACGTTTGAATGTCCAAGTAATTCAGACAGCGACTTAATATCAAATCCAAGCCTTACGCAATCCGAAGCAAAGTAATGACGAAGTGAATGAAAATGTACTGACGGCAGATTTACGTTATTGAGGATTCGTGCAAATCTATTCTGCATTGTCCTGGGTTCAATCGGCTTATCAGTCCCGGAAAGAATGAATTCATCATCTTTTACCTTGAATTCTTCTAAATATGAGATCAATTCTTCAGGTATTGGGATTACTCTTTTTGATGAATCACTCTTAGGTTCAGAGATGAGAAGTTTTGTTTTATTCTCACCGTTCTTTATCTGAATTCTCTGGATCGTATTATTGACGGTCAAAATACGTTTTTCATAATCTATGTCTCTTCCACGGAAGGCACAGAGTTCTCCTATTCGTGAACCTGTTCCCATAGCTATGGCTACGCCTAAATTAGTTCTGCTATGATTCTTCATTACATATTCAGCTAATTTACCGTACTCTTTTCTATCAAGTAGCCGAACCTCTGCCTGTTTACGCTTGAATAGGCGTATATCACTCAGTGGATTATTCACCTGATACTTCCTTGAGGCATACTTACAGACCGACCTCATCAATGAAATAATGTCCGAAATATACCTATCTGATAGACCGATCTTTTTTCTTGAATCAATAAAGCTATGTATATCGGTTTCGCAGATCTTGGATATATCCAGTTCCCCAAATACCGGGATAAGATGCTTATCAGCTTTCATCGTATAATTCGCTGCGGTCGATTCCTTTATATGGTATTTAACTCCATTGAACCACTCCTCATATATCTGAATGAAGCTCAACGAAATGTCTTTAGTCTTTTCTCGGTAGAATTCATCGATCATTCGCCTTACAGCTTCTTTTGACGGTCCGAAAAAACTCTTGTATTTTCTCTTTCCGTTCTCTGATGGTTTAGGAATACGTCCTTCCCATCGACCGTCTTTTCTAAGGTAGATATTATAGTCCTTCATTTTTTCCTCCCATATACAACTATTTTTTATAAAAATGCTTGACATCGCCTCGTAAGGGTGATATAATAAGAACATAAATTTTGGAAGGTTTCGCAAAAGACTGTGTTTTATGAAAAACGGTCTGATGCGATTTTTTTATTTTTCTATGCTTTTGCTTGACTCAGACACATATTATCCCAAAACGTAAACTGACCGTCAGAATTGACATGGTACAATTGAATACTGATCATAGCTAAGAGTAAGACCAATATGTCAAACTCGATTATTTTTGAGCAAACGTTAGTATTATAAAACAATCTTTATTCAAGGAATGAAAGCGTCTCAAAGCAAATTACATCGATAAATCAAAAGAATAAGGAATACACATTCCGTATTAAATCGGAAAGCATATTCCTTTTGCCTTTCATTTACACTTGCAATGTCCTGTGTCGATTTCAGAACGGTATCCACAATAATTATACCTATTTATTATAGCTATGTCAACATAAATTGCTACTGATTATAGGTATATTTTAGCTTGCGTATATTATAATTATATGTAGGTGGTGATACGAATGATCGAAGCAGATTTCATATCAGAAAGAATTGCTAAGCTGAGAAATGAGAAAAACATATCCGCCAGAGATATGAGTCTGAGCTTAGGTCAAAGTCAAAGCTATATCAACAATATTGAAAACAAGAAAGCACTGCCATCGATGCAGATGTTCCTATATATCTGTGAATATCTCGGAGTTGAACCCAAAGACTTCTTTGATGAAGATATTACCGATCCAAGCAAGCTAAATGAAGTTGTGGAAGCATTCAAATCTCTTTCTCCTAAGCAGCTTGATTTACTTATTGCTCTTGCAAAGGAAATTAAATAAAGCTGTTTCAAGCTTTTTATCTATCAACAGTGTAGAAAGCGATTTGAAGGTTAAAACGTGATTTTGACAGTCTCCAAATCTGTAAAACAGCCAGATAACATCATTTGAAAAGATTAAAACCGTCATGATATCTGTTATCGTGACGGTTAAGTTATATTGTGTAATGTGAAATAGCTTGCCTCCGCGTTAATGTGGAGGCTTTTTTATTGCTATTAATTATCAATTCAATCTGTCCCTAAACACATCGAATGTCTCGATCTTAACAGAATTATTCCTGGCATATCCTGTACCATAACACTTATCCCAATCGCTGCCAACAACAAGTAATAGGTCAGAATTCTCGATCATATGCTCGTCTGCAAGGTCATAGCAGTCATCTGAATACCGATTTGAAATGATCTCTACATTGTCAGACTCAGAGTGAATTTTGAAAAATCGATCACGGTGTTCTTCAACCCAGTTTGTAGATTGTTCTTCATATGGCATAGCAATGTTCAGCTCAATATCATTGTACATCTGCAATGCAACAATTATCTCCGCACTCCAAAGCGGCACACCATATTCACAGTTCAACCAAAATGTATCGTATCCTTTGCAATATAGCTCCCATATCTTCTCACGAAGCCTTGCCTTTATTTCAGGATAAGGCGGTTCAAACTCATTTTTACAGACTAAATTTAGTTCTTCACCTGTTGATATAATTGTACAAGTCATATTACTCCTCCATAGTCTATATATAGTCTGCAATTATTATACCACATTTACTCTCAAAAGTCTATATATAGACTACATTTAACTCTAAAATGTCATATACTGATAAAAAGGACTATATATAGACGGAGGGCATATGATCACAAGAGAAGCAGTTGCTGCTCGAATTATGGAGCTTTGCAAAGAAAAGGATATTACAATGAATGGTATCGCAAACTTATCTGCCATACCACCCTCAACTATCAAAAACATCATCTACGGCGTAAGCAAGAATCCAGGCATTGTTACTATCAAAATGATTTGCGATGGTTTTAATATCTCGCTACCTGAATTCTTTGATTCTGAATTATTCTATGATCTTGAGCAAGAGATCAAATAAAAACATACCCTGCAATTTGATTTAATAATCATTTTGCAGGGGTTTTTGTTTGTATAATCAAGATAACCGTTTCTATCGGCTGTTAAGTAATACACTCTCTATTTTTCAACTTCAACTGTCACTTCGTATCCGCCCTTAAATATTATCGTAATTTCAGTCTTACTGTTTACCTTTACGCATTCTATCAGCTTTCTGATAAGCATATCCTTATACTCTGCAAGCTCACAGGAGCTGTTATCGATTAGCTGAAGTGCTTGAGATATCCGCGTCTTTTGATCATCATTGATGTTATTGCTTTCTTCAAGATATCTTAGCCTTGTGTTTAGGTCCTGTTCCTCAGCATACAGATTCTGGAATTGCTCATCCATTGCTTCTTCATCCATAACTCCTGAAGCTATAAGGTTGATATAATCGTTTCGTGCTTCATCGATCTCATGGAGTCTTTGCTGTATCTCCTTAGTCTCTTTGATACTAACTCCTGCGATTGCCTGTTCAATATTGGTTTTCAGTAGTTCTTTTATATCTTCCTTACAGTCATAGTACTCATTTATTGCAGATAATATCGCTCTATGAAGTTTGTCTTCATGAAGGGATGGAGAATTCTTACAGTATCTATTTCCGTTATCAAGTCTGCTTATGCATCGCCATACCGGACACTTCTTACCATGAATGTTCCATATCTGCCTTTTATATGCTGATCCACACTCAGAGCAGACCATTATCTCGCTTAGCGCATACTTTCCTGAGTACCTTCCTTGCAATGATACTGTCTTTTCGCTCTTTTTTCTCATTGATGTCCTTCGAGCCATTTCCTGCTGTACAAGATTATATGTATCTCGGTCTATTATAGCTTCATGTGCATCTGTTACAAGGTATTTTGTGCGTTCACCATTGTTTTTTGCAGTCTTGTGGGTAATGCAGTCTACTGTATATGTCTTTTGAAGCAATGCATCTCCAACATACTTTTCATTGGATAGAATTGAATGTATGCCATTAATAGACCATTCTGCAAATTCACGCTTAGGGATTTTTAATGCATTCAAGTGTTTGGATATCTGCCTGAGAGTCAAGCCGTCTAAGTACAGCTTATATATAAGCCTTACTACTTCCGCTTCCTCCGGTATTATCTCCGGTTTCCCGTCTTCGCCTTTGCGATAACCATAGAGGCTGTTTAAATTATATCTTACCCTTCCGTCACGGAAGGCTTTTTCCACGCCCCACGATACGTTCTTACTTATTGATTCAGACTCAGCCTGTGCGAAACTGCCATATAAGGCTATCATGAATTCTGATGTCATGGTCAACGTGTTGATATTCTCTTTCTCGAATACAACGCCAATTCCAAGATCTTTCAGCTGTCGGACGTATTCAAGGGTATCAACGGTATTTCGAGCGAATCGGCTTATGGACTTGCAGAGGACAAGGTCGATCTTTCGTTTCTTACAGAGCCTTATCATCTTATTGAACTCAGTACGTCTTTTGGTCTGTGTTCCCGATATTCCTTCGTCTGCAAATATACCGGCGAGCTCCCATTCCTTGTTCTGGTTTATAAGCTGAGTATAGTAATCTATCTGGACCTGATAGCTGTTCTGCTGTTCCTCTTGCTCGGTACTGACTCGGCAGTAGGCTGCGACTCTGATCTGATGGTATTTATCGACATTTTCAGTATTTACCTTCTTAGTCGCAGGTATCATCGTAACTTCCAATCTCACTGCTCCTCTCTGTGATATTATTCAGTTTTACACCGTTTATAAGTTCAAGACCTATCGTTGCATTATGACTCACCGTTATATGTTCAGCACATTTCAGTAGTAACTCTACATCAAGCGTATTAAGTCTCTTGACACCTTTCATTATTTCCTTCAATAATACTGTTTTCTGCGGAACATCGTCATAGCTGCAACACTCATATTTAAGCTCTGCGAGTTCCAAAATTGCTGCCTTTATCCTATCGTATTCAATATCAGTGCTGTCCATTAGTCTAGATATCTCATTTTTCTGCTTTACGACCTCTCCATTCGGCGTATATACGCTCATTTCTGCCTCTACATCAAGCAGACTTGGGTTGGCTATGGCAGAGTTTAATATATTAAGCACCGCAGATAAGATCATCTGATCGGTTGCTACATATTCAAATTCACTGCATCGGTATGTTTTACAGTTCCATGTACCGTTTTGATTTCTGAATAGCCTCTTTCTGCACTCAGCACACAGTGTAATATTCCTGATTTCCTTCAATTCATCAGGGACAATACAGATATTAGTGGCTTTCTTGATCTTTTTATTATTAGCACGATGGAAGATGTCAGCAGATATAAGCTGTGGATATGTCTCGGTTCCAAGGTATTTTTCATTCTCAAGGATACGTTTGACCATATTCTTGTTCCAGCCGAAGTCTTCACCTGGATGATAGGGTATTTGTTCTTCTTGCATGGATCTTGATATTTCAAGAAGACTTTTACCTTTTAGGTAATCAGCAAATATCTTTGATACGGCGTACAGTTCTCGCGGCTCGGTTACTATCTCTCCGTTCTTCATCTGATAGCCGAATGGTATTCTTCGATTTTTAGCCATTATCTGACCTCCTTCTCACACAAGAATACCACATCTCCGTCTCCTTATCTATCACCAAACCTAACAAAAAAGGTGCTTTGTTTTTGTTCACAAAGCACCACATTTTCTTATATTTTCTCTTTGAATACTATCCCTGAGATCAGCGAGAATTCGAGCATATTATTCCTTACGATCACTTTCTCGACTATCATTCCGAATAGTTCTTCATTAAATCCTGACATTATAGAGCTTTGACACTCAAAGCAGTCTATCAGGACATCCAAATGTTCAAGTGTTTCATCCTCACTATCTGTTTTTGTATGCTTTTTTAGTTCACGATCAAGCTTTGCCATCTTACTTTCAATTTCAATCAGTTTCTCGTTATATTTCTTTTCGTCGAGGAAACCTCTTTTTCTCAGACGTGCTATGACGTGGCGTTGCTCTTTGAGATCAGCCATATCCTTTCGGATATCAAGCACCTTTGTATTACCACTGAATTTTCTCATATTCAGTTCTTGAAGGTTTCTTCGTAGCGGCAGCAGTATCTCTTTATAATGCTGTATAAGCTTATTACACAGCGATGTAAACGCCTGCATTATAGCTTCTTCAGCTACTGGTTTAGAGTTACAGTTCTGTGAACTCAGATCATGCTCTATGCAGGACCAGTAATACTTCCCATTGTTACACTTTCTCTTATATGTACTTCCACATTCTCCGCATTTTATCATAGAGCCTAATATATGTTTTCCATTTGATTCTCTATGGAATTTTGAAGCTGACATTGAGAGCATTTCCCGAACTTTTTGAAAGTCAGCTCTGGATATAATGGCCTCATGCGTATTCTCAACATAATACTGATCATATTCTCCGTGATTCCGCTTCTGGATCATTGGAAGTGTTTCAGTCTTATATGTCTTCTGCATGAGCGAATCACCGATATATTTCTCGTTTGACAGTATATACTTCACTATTTTGTGATTCCACTTCTTATGGTACATACCCGTCAGGATTCCTCGATCATTCAAGAGTTGAGCTATCGTATTCGTTCCCATGCCGCCAAGATACAGCCTGAATATCTCTTTTACGGTCTCAGATGTTTCGGGATCTACTGCCAATTTCTCGTCCTTCTTAACGTAACCATATGGCGGCACACTTTGAACGAATGAACCGTTCTCCATTCTTTTCCTTACGCTCCATCTCATATTTTGAGATATAGAAGTCGATTCTTCCTGAGCCAGTCCACCCATGATCGTTATCATTAATTCGTCGGTATTCTTTGATGTATCAATGTTTTCCTTCTCGAAGAATATGGTTATCCCGAGTTCTCTGAGTAATCTTACTGTGTTAAGACACTCTTTGGTGTTTCTGGCAAATCTACTCAGAGATTTGGTATATATCCTGTCGATTTTCCCACGCTTGCAATCTTTTATGAGACGTTGGAATTCAGTTCTCTTATCTGCGCTGGTTCCGGTTATTCCTTCATCAGCGTATATATCGATAAGCTCTTCAGTAACTGAATCATTGAACTTCTCACCATAGAATTTGACCTGTGCTGCGTAGGAGTGTAGCTGATCCTCACTGCTTGATGATACTCGGCAATAAGCTGCACACCGTATTTTATGTATCGTACTCTCTTCTTTTGCAGGAGCAATTACTGTTACATTCGCCATACCGAGCCTCCTTTCAGTACACAAGAATACCACAATACAGGCGGAATTGGTATCACCAAAGCCAACAAATGCGGCGGTTCACATTTGTGCAAACCGCCGTATATTCTATTGTTCGTCAGCTCTGCTCGCTGCTATGCAAAGGCACATTGCCAGAACGCCAAGGGTTCCGCCAAACATAGCCCCTGCGATGAAGTGCATCATGCGTTTACCTCCCATTCTCTTATCGTCATATACCTTTCTGTGACGGTCACCTCGTTGATCTCACGAATTCTTACCTTCTCAGTCTCTGATACCTCCTTCTCTACGGCAGCACTACCAAGTATCTGGTTCATTACTGCAAGCATGTAGTCAGCCATTCCAGGTTTAGTATTATTCATGATTACTGTCCTCCTTGATCGTGTTCCAGAACTCTTCGAGTTCTGTTATGTCTTCGGTTATATTCTTCTCAGGTAATGATGCAAGCGTATCCTCCCTATACGCTGTATTTAGACTTTTGCTTACTCTTGGATCGAGAATCGATACGATTCCCTTGTCATCGGAGCACCTTATGAGTCTTCCTGCACCTTGTTTCAGCTTTATTATCATCTCAGGGACGGCTACATCCATGAGAGGACATTCTGTTTTACGCATTTTATACTCCACTATCGGATCTGGTACGGGGAAAGGAAGCTTGAAGATGATCACCTGTGATAAGCTTTCACCCTTTATATTTATTCCTTCCCAATAGGTTCCTGTGCCAAGCAGAACTGAGTTCACGTTATTCTGGAACTTTTCGAGCCTGCGTTCCTGAGTAGTGCTTTCGTCCTGCACCATTATCTTATACGGAAGGCCCATATTTGACAGCTTTTTAAAGACGTACTGCATATCATCCTTTGCTGTAAAGAGAATAAGTGCCTTTCCCTCTGTAATGTTCAGAAGCTTCACTATCTCTTTAATAGCTGCGTTACGATATGCGGTCCTATTACGTTTATTCGGAATAGGCAGTTTGTCTGATACATACATTATTGAGTGCGTATCATAGTTATACGGAGACTTCTTAGGCTCCGAAACGCATATGTTATTCGGACAGCCAAGATTGTTCAGGAAATACCTGTACTTCTCACTGAGTGTACCGGAATTCTGTGAGGTTATCGTTGCCGATGTAAGTATAGTTCTTCTGGATTCTGTGAACAGAAGTCTGCCTATTTCCCTGCGGATATCCTTTTTGCAGATATTAACTCTAACGCCTTTCTCGGTGGTCAGCCACACAAGACAGTCTTTGTTCTCAAGATTTCTGAACATCTGCAGGCAGTTAAGTCTTCGATTGGTCCGCATTTCTATCTCAAGCATAGCGGAGCGTATCCTGAGTACGAGCTTCCTGACCTCCCTGATAGGTCTGTAATAGTACGTTCTCATATCGTCGATAGATCTGCTCTGCTGCTGATGAATATCATATTTCAGATACTTGAAGAAGTCATCCACCATCTGAATGATATCTACTATCCTGCTTGAAAGTATGTTTTTTCTGTTTTCGGTTGCCTTCAAGACCTCGTTGCTTATCTCCTTCTGGCTGTATGCTGTCGTGAATGCATCACGGAAGTTGTTTTCGAGGTTATGTGCCTCATCGACAACCAGTGTGCTGAAATCCGGCTTGAATATGCCTTCACCTGACTCTTCTTTTATGAAATGTGATACCAGCATATTCTGATTGCAGATCACTATCTCATCATTATTTCTGATTCTTTCACGCATAAGAGAGTATTCACATTTATGACGGAATGAGCACTCAGAGCATTTATCGCCGAAGGAGTTTATGCATATCTTGTCCCACACCTCATCCGGTACATATACATCTTGTCTGAGCTGTAAGCCATATTTGGCTCGGTCAAACTGCCGTGTGTAGTCCTTATGCTCTCTTGTGAATCTGTGGAAACGCTCGAGGCAGACGTAATTCTTCATTCCTTTTGCAATCTCCACATCAGCACGGACTCCTAAGAGTTCAAGCACATTGAGTATATCGCTCTCAAGCTGGTCCTGAAGAGCAATAGTCGAGGTTGCTATTATCATCTGCTTGCGCTCACGAAAATACTGGAGGACAAGCGGTACAAGATAAGCTATTGACTTTCCGATTCCCACCTCTGCCTCAACCGCAAGCGACTTATTATCGACTATTGCCTGAGCTATCTCCTGCGACATGGATATCTGCCCCGGGCGCCTCTGGAGCCCGTTCTTCTCATCGTTCTTAAAGAAACTATCCACCGCTGAATTCAGCGTTAATTCTTTTATTTTCATTACTTCACCTCATGTTTATGTACTTCAAGGCTTATCTTCAAAGCCTTATCTATTTTTCTTATATCCTTTTCATTGAGTGTACCTAAATACTTTTTTAGTCTGTATATAGAGATCGTCCTGACCTGCTCAGTCAGCACACAGCCTATATACTTCTTCAGGATACCGTAATGTATGATGACATGATTTGGAATATCGTTTTTCATTCTGGATGTAATAGGTACAATAATAGTTGTATCTGCGTAGGCATTGCCCTTATTGTTCTGAACTATCACAACAGGTCGTTCATTAGCCTGCTCAGATCCCACACCTTGCCCCAGATCCGCAACATAGATATCCCCACGTTTAGGTAATAAGGTCATATAACTCTCCTTTATATGTATACGGAGCTGCCGGGAAGCAGCTCCGATTTATCGTTGTCAGCATATATCGTTTCATATACTGACGCACCCCTGTTCGGGGTACTTTACCGTCACTATGCGCGACGGCATTTTCCTTAATCAAAGGCCTCGGATATTCTCTTACCATTACTGGCACCCTCCCAGGTGGGGAGCACACAAGCCGAACAGAGTCCTCGCTGTTCACGCAGATCTTTGTCTCTCTGCCCTTACGGGATCAGAGCCGCTTGTACGGACGGGCGCGCAAGTCGGCTGTCATTGCCATAATAGGAGTGGCTATACTCCTACCGCCATGCTCATATTAATCGCTCGCTCGTTTCCGAGGTCGTGGCGTATGGATGCCCGCGGCTCGCAGGTTCTTTTCCCTGCACCGATCTTGCTGCACACTTGTGTGCTGCTATTCAATTTTCAAGTTACTGAAAGGCTTTTTTATTTGCCCCTCTACTTATAGGGAACTGGGAGAGGCATTTTGTAGCCTATTTTTTCAAAATTCCACTAAATTATTTTTTCTGATTTTGTTTATACCCGCACGAATAGACCTATATGCTGTCATCTTGCCCACATTTTCTGAACGAGCAATCTCTTCGTATGTCATTTGCTGGAAATAATACTTCTTTAATCTCTCTCTTTGAATTGGAGTAAGTTCTTCTAAGGCTTTTATCAGCATAGCTTTTCTTTCTTTAGCTTCAACCGCTTCTTCAACAGGATGTAAATCGACATCTGGAAGATTACTGTGTGTCTCACCATTCTCATCTTCAACGCCATCTTCCGTGTATCCTTCGTCATTGTAGCTCCGTTCTATGCGCCTGATGTGTTTGACCTCATTTGCATAGTAGCGGTTATACTCTTCCGCCATTGACTCAAACTTGCTAATTGGAACAATTATCATTCCTGCCGTTTTGGGATGTTTCTTAACTATATCGGCATCATCGGTTACGATTATGTACTCAGGTCCTACAAAATCAGGATAGAGTACTTTAGTTCTGATATAGTAGAACCCTCTCTTTTTGATAATGTCCAGTACGTTTTCCATAAGTATCTGTTTGTAAATATTGCTCATTTTAGTGTCCTTTCTGCGGACACAAAAATGGAGCCTGCATATATATGTACGCAGACTCCGAGCTCGCCTGATTATGGCATGACAAGGTAAGGGTACAAAATATATGCTTTTCTTAAAGAAAAACCATATTTGTATCCGCGGCCCTTAATGCATATCAGGCTTTGAATATTTTATTCAGCCTTGGGTATCGTTCCCTTGACTGTGTCTATATAATATCACAGAACACTATGTGAAAACAGCTCAAAAAAATGAGGGTTCGTTTTTGTGTAAATATTTGAGAAATGGGATATTCATTAGACTCATGTTATTGACTTTGTATATGAATGCGACATTCAATATGATGATAAGGTGATAATCAAGTGAAAATCACAAATTTTTCCATCCTTTTTTTGGAGGATTTCCGAAAAATTTTCTTAGAAAACAAAAACGGAGGCTCGAAAGCCTCCGTTAAAGCTATAGTTATAAAATTATCAGTGTTTAATAATCATACCACTTCATGATTATATATCTTGGTAAGGAAATCCTCTAAGTTATCAGCCACAACATCGGTAGCATAATATGCTTCGTTATCTATATGTACTATACGAGGTTCTCCGTTTTCATCAACTACCGAAAAGTCCATAAAATACATATCATGTCCTTCTGACTGAGTTTCTCCGAACGGAATTCCTATATTCGGATACTCCCATTCATTGATCCAGTTGTCGAACATATCTACGAGACCACCACCCGAAGGTGATATACCGTAAATCGCTTAAAGCCAACATTCGTCAAACTCATCATAGTTTATAGAGCCACCGTTCTGTATCTTCAGAAGAACAATATATGATTTCGGTAGTTTCCAACCGATTGTTTTTTCTGTTTCTTCGAGATCCTTATACTTCATTTTTTTCCGATGCACATTTAAGAAAATATACAGATATTTTATAATGTCAATTATCATTTGACCTTATAAAGGCAAAGATGTAGTATAATAAGATTAAGGAAACAAAGAACTACGTTAAAGAACATAAAGTAATATCCTACAATACCGATATATCTTTTTCATATATATTGTCAATTGACGATATATCAATGATTATGGTATAATCAAGGCGTAATATTTTAGTGTATGTTTTAGAAAATGTTAGTTGACTTTTCCTTCTAACAACTCATTATAACTGTTATGGAGGCGATTTCAATGCTGTCACGTCATGTTCATTTCGTGAAACTGCAAGACGGAAGATATGCTGTTTATAACAACTTAGTGATGGATGTGCTTTATGTTGATGAGCATGAAAAAGAGTGCATAATTAATCACAAAGTGTCTGATCCAGAAGCTATCGCTATGTTGTCTGATAAAGGAATATATGTAAATGATGAGAGTGCCGATGATGCTGCCCTTTCTGTGCTAAGGAATGCCTATCAGAATCTTGTTGGTAAAATTAAAATAATGTACTTGATTTTAACCAACTCCTGTAATTTGAATTGTAGATATTGTTTTTTAGAAAATAATCCTCATTATAACGAAAAACGATCACATATGTCTGAGGAAATTGCGATGCTTGCTGTGAAGAAGTATTGTGATTATTTAAAAAGCAATAGCATCGAGTCGCCTCTGATTGTTTTGTACGGTGGAGAGCCTCTAATAAACTTTGAAACAATAAAAAAAGTAATCTGCTATATCAGCACATATGTTAAGAATCCTCAGTATTCTTTAATAACCAACGGAACGTTATTGACTGATGATATTTGTTCTTTTCTCAAAAAGTATAATGTTAATGTAGGTATTTCGATTGATGGAACAAAAGAACTACATGACAAAAATCGTCCATTTCGTCGAGACGGAACGGGTTCATTCGATTCTGCTAATAAAGGAAGAATGATGCTTATCCGAAATCGTGTCAATTATGGACTTTCAATGACTTTATCTCCGCAATTTCTGGAGCATCAAGATGAAGTGATGAAATGGCTTGTTGAAGAAAACGAAACCAATATATTTTACAATCTTTACCATTTTTCACAATCCGATGAAAAATGGCTCGAAACAGCAGAGAGTACAGTTGAATTTATAACAAAATCTTATGATTCATTTGGTAACTCTCCACTTGCTGAAGGACGTATTCAACGCCAAATCGACAGCATAATTGATAATAAGTTTCTTTTTAGTGATTGTGGTGCAATTGGCTGTGAACAATTTGTCGTTATGCCTAATGGTGATGTTACTATCTGTCATGGCGACAGTAACACTGGAGAGCATATAGTAGGAAACATTCACGACATTGATATAGCATCCATTGTCTATTCAGAAGAAGGCGCTCAGTGGATTAAGCGAGCTACTTTATACAATGATGACTGCCTATCATGTGAGGCTTTATTCTGTTGTGGCGGAGGTTGCAAGCAACAAGCCCAAAATTTATTTGGCAATCGTGAAAAAATCGATAATTTTCATTGTACCTATGTTAAAGGAGTACTGAAATGGATTTTAGAAAAAGCCACTAATAATTGCAATAATTCCTAGATATATAGTAAGTTATAGCAAGGGAGGTGAGCCTGATGACCGCAATGAACAAAAACGTGTTCACTAAGAAGTCGCCTGCATTCAAAGGTCAGTGTATGTGCCCGGTAAACTGCACTACCAAGAAGTGCGAATCTACATCCGCTGATGTAAAGACTGATGTCAAAAAGGCATATTCTAAGTGAAAAAAACAAAGATGCTGTTTTAGTTAAAAACTGAAACAGCATTTTTTTATATATTTGATTATTCTATTGAGCAACCTATTGGTTTTAAATGAAAATGAATTAAGGTTGTGTTTATTTCGTCAAAATCATAACATGGTTGTCCAATGTAATAATTAATAATTCTATCATACATGATATATTCTGATAGACTATATCCACATGATGATAAGAGCATCGTTACTTTTTCAATAGGTAATTCCAAAGCAATACATAAAGAAATAACAGTGACTTTTTTGGGAACATATTGAGGATCTCTTCGTATATTTGAGAACACTTGTTTGCTTACCCTTGCCTTATTGTATACTTCGGGATCTGATAATCCCTTTTCATCTATAATTGAGAAAAGCATAGATTGAAACGACTTTTGGTATATACCTTTGACTGCACGTCTTATTTCATCGTATTTTCCTTCATCAGTATTGCAGTTTGCTGGACACATACAATTTGGTGTTGCACAGGCACAAGGACCACCTGAAGGTCTTCTGTGCATTTTTTCTCTAACCGATGAAGCAGTTCCTGGAAAGGATAGATATGATCCCTTACTGTATTGATCAGTTTCAGGTTGTGATTTGCTTATAGCTTCATTAAGTGTTTTCTTACAAAGCAACAAATATGAGACAAAGGCTTCAAATAAGGATATTTCAGTTTGATGAAGTGAGCCGATATTAGTTTCACAAGTAATACTATGCTTCAGATTGTTATACAAAGTCAAGTTTTCTGCTGCTGTTTTCGAGAAGCAATTTTCTATTTTGGAAAATTCATCGACTTCAGCGTATAATGCTGTCAATTCTTGTCTACTTATTGTTATATAATTACAGCGCAAAGCATTCATCAGGTAAAGTTTTTTTAGTTCTTCTTTTATTAATAATAAGAACTGAAGCACCGCATCAACATATTCTTTATATTCATTATAAGCTTTATTTGAATTGCTGTGTTCAATATCGCTATCAAGAGCTTTGATAACAAACTCTTCTTCGCTATATGGTTTTCTTATTCTAAACAGCATTTCAGTGAAATTCCGACTATAATTCATACCCTCATCTCCTGATTTTGCCAGCAGTATTGTTCAAGGCACAATATGCAATTAAATGTATGGCTGATACTTTAAGATTCTTAGCGTTATTTGTATATAGTTTTTAGTAATGATGCGTTTGTTAAAAAGATCATATTCTAATTATATCATAATTTTCATGAAAAAACAACCCGTGTTCAAAAAATGCTGCCGGAGAAAATCTTCGACAGCATTTTAATAGTTCCTTATTCGGTAGATTGTTTTTATTGTTTAGGGCTTATGGTTTACGGGTGGAAAAAACTGCCGTTATTTCCAGAGCCGTAGTGGAAGTGTGAATGTCCCTTCTTTGAGTCGCTCTTTTCATAGTGATCAAGATAGTCATCACCCCAGCGCATTGTGCCGCCTGTTGGTGTCTCAGCAACAAAATCACCAGTCATAGCTCTTAAAAGATCACCTTCGAGACCATCATTTGCTTCCTTTGTAGATGCATAACTGCCATCCCACTTTTTACTCATTATAATCATTCCTTTCGATATATCAGTCTTGTGGTTTACTTTCCTTTTCCGGTCTGGCTTCCCTGTGATCTACCGGTGCCGCCAGATCCCTTTGAACCTGTACGAACGGGAGAACCACCGCTATAAGTTCCGCCCTTAGCACCAGAACCACCTTTTCCTGTGTTCGGCATATCTTCACCTCCCTTACACTTTTTGGTTATTCCATTTCTTACCTTCTCTTAGCTTGATTACATTATACCATGTATTTTCAAGTATGTGGTAAAATATCATTTTACATTTCCCATAGCGGAAATATAATAAAGGCACGGAAGATAACCGTGCCTTTATTTAGCTTATTCTATTAATTTATATATATGTAATTAAAGTTCTCTCATCAAAGCCACACCGTCCTTGAAGCCTGCCTTATACGCAGCTCTCATCTCCTCAGCGGCAGTCTCACTCTGCAAGTCACAGAGCTTATGGAACATGACAATTTGCTCCTTAGTCAGCGACTCCTCGAACGGGATAGCGGTCTGCTCCCACTCATCAGAGAAGTGCTTTGTCTTGATAGCACCGATACGGCTATTGTAGATCTCATCAATCATAGGGATACTTCCTTTCAGTTAGTGTGAATATCGGAAAAAACTGCTCAGGAATTATCCATAATGACTGTTCACAAATGTGGTTCTATTATAGCATACTAATGTGTTTTAATCAATCTTAAAACTATTTTACATCGTTATTTCTTGATTTCGACTGTAAATTTTCCTTCTTTGTCAACTCGTAGACTTAAAGTTTTGATGTACCTTTCATAGAACGCCTTTTTCTCACTATCCGTACCATTGATCCATGCTTCTTCAT
>CALEPT010000015.1 GCA_937910385.1 uncultured Ruminococcus sp.
AGTGCTGCTGATGCATACGACACCTCAAATACTTACCTTGGTGATGGCGGTTTCTGCTATTCAACAGATGGTGTAAACTACACCACTCCTGCTCCGCATGGTATGTATGACGGTTGCATTGACGGCGATATTACTGTAGACACTAGTACAAATTGCGCTTCTTTCAATCTCAAAGATGGTACTTTCACAATCGGCGGTAATACATACAGCGGTTATGTTGATGGAATCTATACGGATGCGGCTTGCACAAACAACATTGCAACAGACACGGATTTCAATGGCAAGGTTGACACTGTTACTTCCATGAATACAGGTAATGTTTACTATATTAAGATTGTAATCATAATTGGTACATACCAGCACCAAATCATTCCTGTAAAACTTTATATTTCATAAGCAGCCAACAAATCAAATATGATGAGAGGAAGAGTAGTAATTGAAAAGAAAAAAATTAATTAGTGTTGTTCTTTCACTTGCATTTACACTTTCCTCTGGCATAGGTGAAGGGGTTGGTGCGTTAGCTGACCGCTTCACTGTTTTTGCTGAGGAAAACAGTGAAGGTTCAAATATGTATAATGATCGTTTGGGAGAAGGAACCTATGTTGCACCATTATATCGTATTGCAAATATTACAAACAACAGCTATGTTGCAAACAGTGCTATGCATTTTAGTGGTCAAGCGATTATAAAAGTTGATGCTGAGGGAAATCAATCGTTAACTTTTGGCGTTGAAAACTGGAGCTTATACGATGCTTTAATTCCGTGTAAGCAATCATATTATAGTGAAGTAAAAGTTTCTAAATTTCCTACAAATGTTTTTAACGAAGCTAATTTGGACAAACTTACAGACTTAACAAGCTATTATCCTAATGCTGCGCATTTTAGCGATGATGCTAATGACTGGTATGATTATGGAAATATAAAATTTGGAAATTATAAAGACTATAGTTTGAATAATGATTTGGATTATGCTTTATTAACAATAAATATTGATGATTATAATAAACCGTTTATGTTTGCTGCGTGGACTAATACTACAGCAATGAATACAGGAAAAGTTGCTGATCATAAACAACCTGTAACTTTACGCTTAGACACTGAGCATTTAGTGGACATATCGAATATAGCTGAAAAAGACACAATCGAGAATTTATCTTATAAGATCACAATTCCGACAAACAGATACATTACTGGCGTGCCTTTAGCTTTTACTCAAAATTTCGTTGGTGATGAAAAGGCAAGCAAAGTATTTGATTCTGTTGAAGTGCAATGCAGTCATGATGAGATAATTGCAACTTATACTATTAATTCGGAATACGATTATACAAATTTCAAAATTCCAGAATCCGTTATGCATGATTCAGAACAAGGAACTATGAATTGGGATATCTATAATTGTTCTGATAATGATTATTATGATGTTTCAAACGGAAGTATATCGGTCAAATATTCATCTGTTGAAGATGCGATGCTTGGAAGACTGATTTATTTTGATATTGATACGACAGATGAAATGATTTATTATTGCTATGCTTCACTTTCTCCTTTGGAAAATATCCCCATAACTTTTACAGATGATGAAACAGGAATAATCGTAAAAACAAATACTTCTGCTTATCCTTTTGATGCAACGATGGTTGTTGAGCATAACCAGCCTATTTATGTTGTAAAAGAAGGAATTACTTATGATATAACGTCTTCATGGTCTCCTGAAGTATATGATGCTACCGATTGGTATAGTGTTGTATTTTATGATGCTAACGGAAATAAAATAAAATCATCCAATTCGGTAGATATTTATGTCCCTTTGCCTGATAACTATAGTGATTTGGAAATAAAGATACTTGAGGACAACGGCAGTATATATGATTCAACTTCAACAGGTTTTCATAGATCCTCAATTGAAAATGGTTATATAGTTAGAAAAGGATATTCAATTAGTGATGTAACATTTGCATTTCTAAAACCTACAGCATTAGCAGATGTTTTCAACCTCAAAGATGGTATTTATACCGCATACATTAATTTCACTCACGAAGGACAGCAAGGTCTAACTTCAATGGCTGATGGAGCTATTGCAGATAATAGAAAAGTTTATATTATTTCAGATAATGGCATAAAGAAGATGTACTTTAAGATAGGTACTGTAATGTATACCTATATTGGTGACATATTCTGTGATGCAGGAGCGATACATGATGGTGCTGTTTATGATGAGTCTATATCATATACGGATTTTCTTTTGAATGGAAATGGCGAATTATCAGATAATTTAGGATTTGATCCATACACAGAGTGCGGCTGCGTTAAAGGCGGTGTACTTACTTTAATGAATGAAAGCTGGGTTTCTGATGCTAATGCTTATGTTGTTGCGCTTATGCCTACTGCAATGATACAGCTTGGTGGTACAACCAAATATAGTAGTGCCAAAAAAGATGATACTGTTGCTTGGTTGGAATTTACACATCTTGAAAAGTGCGACGAAAGTGTAACCCTTGATACAATTCTCAACGAGGGCTATGGTTATCATTCATCCGCCCTCCTCCGCAAAATCAAACAGGCAGAACTGTATGATAGCAACAAATACTCCGCAGAATCTTTCGCTTCTCTCACAAGCGCGATTGAAACAGCACAGGGTGTTTACGAGCAGTCTTTCGATGATGCCGCATCTGCTTCACACGCCTATGAAGCACAGATCACCGCTCTTGATGAAGCAATCGCCAACCTGAAAGAACCCGAAGTGACTGTTTCCGGCTATCAGGCATCCGTCGCAGACGATGTTACATTAAATTATGTGCTGAACATTCCGGATGCTCTGGAAGATAAGGCGGACAACGGCAAGCTTATGGCTACGATCACTTATGCTGACGGTACGACCAAAGAGATCGCTGTTCAGGTAGAGGACGAGTATTTCGTTCCTGTTTCGGTTGCCCCGAAGGAGATTGCAAATGAGATCAGCGTGACGATCGGCGACGGCACATTCACCTACTCTGTCAAGGAGTATCTTGAAAGCGTTGTAAACAGCGAAACCGCTACAGACAACGAAAAGGCTGTTGCAAAGAGTCTTCTTAATTATGCTGGCTGCGCTCAGGATTACTTCAAGGCGAAGAACGCTGATGCAAACGCATATCTCTCTGATACAAAGGCGAATGAGAATGTTGACAGCACTCTTGCAGACATCACCGATGATGATGTTAAGGCATTTGATGCTCCGACACTCGGCGACAACGTAAGCTTCTATGGTGCATCTCTCACCTGTGATTATGACACATCGATCAAGATGTATTTCAAGGTGACTGATGATATCGCAAATCACACGTTTACGGCAAATGGTGAGACTGTTGAGGCGGTTGAGGCTGCTGACGGTATCTATTGCATCACCTACAGCGGCATTTCCGCAAAGAATCTTGCCACAGCGTACACGTTCAGTGTGGACGGAACAAGCTTCACCTATGGCGCATACAACTACATTTATGCAGCTCTCAATGCTACTGAGGTTCAGAGCGGTGCTTTGACAGAGCTCCAGAACATGGTGAAGGCTATCTATTACTATGCAGAAGCTGCAAAGCTTGCTTGATGGGAGGTAAAGTCATGAAAGAAGTTTACACTTCTCCTGAAATGGAAGTTATTCAGTTTGACACTGAAGATGTGATCACTACAAGTATTACAATCAACGGCGGATTGAACGATACTGACATTCTCGGATAATTAACAAGAAATCACGGGCGGATGAATCTGTTTTGTCCGCCCGCTTTTCTAATTTGAAAGGAGTTATTTTAATGAAACTGAAAGTTATGGCCATGACTGCTGCCTGCGCAATGGCATTTTGTGCTGTTCCGTTTGCATCTGTGCAGTCCGACAATACGGCTGTCCTCGTGGCAAGTGCAGCATCGGCACAGGAGTTTAATATCCCTGTTACATTGCAGCATCACGATAATCCCGAAAATAAATCAATGGGTAATCCTGCACTGGTACAGATGGGAAAAATCGTTGTGGATGCTTCCGGCAATGCCACCTTGCAGCTCACCTTCCAGTCGATGACGTATCTGGGACAGAAAGGTTATCTCGGCTTTTTGAATAAGGTCACAAGCAATGGCATGATTCCGGCAACGGTTATTGACACCTACACTGACTTTTATGATAGCTTTAATAATGAGGATTTAGATACTTATCAAAACGTGCTCAAAAGCAGATTGAAGGATGGCTGGTATCCTAAAACTGTGTCTATTCCGCTTGATTCAAGCGACGTAAAGTATGATGCAAGCGGAAAAGTCATCGGTGTGAACACGAACCGTATAGAGGTTCAGGTATATGTTCCGGTTATGGAATCAATCAATGCAGGTGGCGGATATCAATACGCTTACCTTGACGTAAGGGATTGTCTGTTTACCGGAAGCAGTGCAATACTTGACGGCAGCGTTACGATGAAAAATTATATTAACGTGAGTGATGCCTATATAGGCTCGGATGCAACTGTTCAGATATCAACCGGTGACGGCAGAAGTGACACAATTACACTCTCTGATCTTACGGCTGGCAATGAAGCCAACCAGTATTATGTTTCGACCAAGCTTCCTGCAAAGGATATGAACACTGCACTTACGGGCGTCATCACAAGTTCTGACGGCTCTGAACTTGAAACCTTTACCACCAATTTTGCAACATATGCGAGAACTTTGAGTAAGTCTGTCGATGCAACAGAGGAACAGAAGGCGCTTGCTGCTGAACTGCTGAATTATGGCTCGAGAGCACAGGTTTACTTTAACTATAATTATACTGGTGATGAAAAAGAGCTTGCAAATGATGGCCTTGCAAGTAAGCGTAAGGACACATACACCTCTGTTACGTCTGAAGATCTTGCATCTTACACTTATGAAACAAGCGGCACGCTCAATGGTCTTACCTATGGCGGTTCTTCCCTTTCGCTGCTTTCTGATGTAGGTATCAAGCATTACTTCAAACTGGATTCCGGCAAGATCAACGATCATAGCTTTGTGGTAAACGGCAAAGCACAGACACCGCAGTATGACGAGACGTCTGGAATGTACTATGTAACTGTTTCCGGTATTTCGGCTCAGAATCTGGATGCGGATTATATCGTAAAGGTAGATAACAGCTATACTCTTACATATTGCGCTCTGGATTATTGCAATACTGCTATCAATCAGACTTCAAAGAAGTATAATTCCTTGAAAAAAGTTGCTCAGGCTCTTTACAAATACTGGGAAGCTGCTGAAAATGTAAGCAATTAAAAAATTGCGCAGGACTGCGGAGTATGGAGTTCTATGCTCCGCAAGTCTTGTTATTTCAAAACTGGTACAAGTGTGCAGAGAAATGTAGATTTATACGAGTTTTGAAAACACATATCAAGAAAGGATAATGATAATGAAAAAGCTATTGTCTTTATTGGTTCTGTCTACTGTCCTGCTGACTGGCTGCAATAACGAAAAAGCTGATTCAGACAGCAGCAGTGCAGAAACGACTTCTACTACAGTTGTAACAGAGGAAATATCCTCTACATCTGTAGCAACCGAAACTTCTTCATCTGCTACGGCAAAAGCAGAAAGTACAACAACTGTGACAAGCATATCCGGCACTGCATCTTCGGAATCGAATGCGAAAACTGATTCAGATACATTAGTATCAAAAGAAACAAAATCAGAAGCAGTAAAAGAGACTGACCGTGAAACAGTCGATACAGCCAAGGAAAACAATGGTTCTGGACAAAGCGAGCAAACCCCAAATGACGAAAAGTCGTCGAACAGCGTTCGGGAAAATGATGAAGGAGACATCATTGTGATCGCTCCGGAAATATCAGAGGGTGAGACTGTCGAAAAGCCTGAACAATACAGCAACGACGATGACTTTCATATTGTAACAGAAGCGCCTATAGAACTGCCTTTCATTCCGGCAGGGTAACATGGGTAAGAAAGGATAAATATGCAGGAATATATTACACCGAAAATTGTTATTATTACATTTGATTCAGAGGATATTATCACAACAAGTGATTCATTCCATATTATTGAGGAGGGACCGATAAAACTGCCATTTATCCCGGCAGATCAAAGTTAAGCTATGATAATAAATACATACAAGATCGCTGATACCGTCTTTGCGATAGACTCTTTGTTTGAAGAAGTGCATGAGCTGTGTAAAGATTACGTCAGCGAAGAATCTATCGAATTTACAATTAAAACGGATATAGCGGATATAGAATATGAGCGAAGACGTTCAGAACAGACCGATTTGAAGGAAGGTATCCCGATCCGTCATTTTTCGGACGAATACCTTGAAACCTTGTCGGTCTATCGTCATTTATGCGAACGGCTCATTGATAAGGGAATTTTGCTGTTTCACGGCTCTGTGATCGCTGTTGACGGTATCGCCTATCTGTTCACAGCCAAAAGCGGTACAGGAAAATCCACGCATACACGTTTGTGGCGTGAGCATTTCGGTGAACGTGCCGTGATGATAAATGACGATAAGCCGCTTTTGAAAATAGCGGACAGCGGCGTGACTGTCTACGGAACACCGTGGGACGGAAAGCACCGTATCAGTACCAATACATCTGCTCCACTGAAAGCGATCTGCTTGCTGTATCAGGGAGAAGAAAACCAGATCAAGCAAGTGACGAAATCAGAAGCATACCCGATGCTGCTACAGCAGACGCACAGACCGATGAATGGAGCAAAAATGCAGGCAGTGTTCACGCTTTTGGATAAAATGTGTGAGCATCTGAAAATATACCATTTAAATTGTAATATGGATCCCGATGCGGCAATCATCGCCTATCAGGGTATGAATACGGAGGAATCAAAATGAAACTGAAAAAAGAATTTATCACCCATATGGACGGCGACCAGCAGATGATGGTCGATACTTCTGCAAAATTCAGCGGACTTCTCCGCAGCAATAAGACTGCGGCTGAGATCGTTGAGATGCTGAAAACAGATACAACTGAGGAAAAGATCGTCGCTACGATGCAGAAGAAGTACGATGTTCCGGAAGCGACTCTGAAAGCAGATGTTCATAAGATCATCGAAACCTTGAGGAGCGTAGGTGCGCTTGAAAAGTGATTTCAGAACAGAGCTTGAAAAACACGGAAGGCTTATCTATACCAATGTTGGTGACAGTATGATGCCCCTTATAAAACAAGGCAGAGATGTACTGATCATCGAAAAGACAAACGGAAGACTGAAGAAATACGATGTTCCCCTGTATCAGCGCGACAGCGGTCAGTATGTTCTGCATCGGATACTGAAAGTCAGACGAAATGATTATGTGATATGCGGAGATAACCGCAGCCACCCGGAAACAGGCATCACAGACAGGCATATCATCGGAGTGCTGACAGGCATTATCCGAAACGGAAAGGAAATCTCTGTGGGCAGCTTAAAATACCGTATCTATGTGCATTTGTGGTGTGACCTGTTCCCGGTCAGAGCTTTTCTTCTCAGAGTGAGAAATTTCCTGAAAAGGCGGCTGAAATGAAGGAAAACATCGTGAAATGGCTCTCTGCCGTCACCGGAAAATATAAGCTGCACATCGTATTTCTTGCAATCCTGCAAGGTGTATTAGGCGGCAGCAGCGTGTTGTATGCAGTTCTTCTGCGTAACACAATTGACAGTGCGGCTGATAAAGATCGTTCCGCATTTTTGCTTGCACTCAGCACGGTGATCGGACTTGTTGTCATTCAGATTGTGCTTCGGGCTGTTGTCCGCTGGCTGGAAGAATTCTCTCGGTCTGCGGTAGAAAACATCTATAAGTCCAGACTGTTTGAGGTACTTCTGAAAAAGGACTATGCCGCTGTCACAGACACACATTCAGGTGAATGGCTCAACCGTCTGACCTCGGATACGCAGGTCACGGCAAACGGAATGATCGAAATACTGCCCGGTATTCTTGGTATGGCTGTGAAAATGATTGGCGCACTTGTCATGCTGCTTATCATTGAACCGAAATTCCTGTATGTTCTTATCCCCGGCGGTGCAGCCCTGATTGGTCTGACCTACGCATTCCGAAAGGTGCTGAAACGGCTGCACAAGTCCATTCAGGAAAAGGACGGAAGTCTGCGTGTGTTTCTGCAGGAACGGCTCGGCAGTCTCATGATCGTCCGTACCTTCTCGGCAGAATGGCAGAGCAAGGTTCAGGCTGACCGAAAAATGACAGAACACCGAAATGCCCGTATGAAGCGAAATCATTTCTCGAATGTCTGCAATATCGGCTTTTCGGCGGCAATGAACGGAATGTATCTGCTTGGGCTTGGCTATTGCGGTGTCGGCATCATCGGCGGTACAGTAAGCTACGGTACGCTGACAGCCGTATTACAGCTCATCTCGCAGATCCAGTCCCCTTTCGCCAATATCACAGGCTATCTCCCGAAATACTATGCAATGACCGCAAGTGCGGAGCGTTTGCGTGAAGCTGAACAATTTGCAGATGACTGCACCGCAGAGCCAAAGTCAAAAGCTGAAATACAGCATTTTTATGATACCGATTTCGCAGGGATCTCCTTGAAAAATATTTGTTTCAGATACAAAAGCAATGACCGTGAAAGCGTATTGCATAACTTGGATCTGGAGATTCAGAAAGGGCAATATATCGCCTTTACCGGACATTCCGGATGTGGGAAATCCACTGTTCTGAAACTCATGATGTGTCTGTATCATCCGGACAGCGGAGAAATGATGATGCAGAAAACAGACGGCACAGAAATTCCCCTGACGAGTGAGTGGCACAGGCTGTTTGCCTATGTACCGCAGGGCAATCAGTTATTATCCGGCACGATCCGTGAGATCATTGCTTTCAGCGATGCGGAGCGGATGAAGGACACCGATGCGATGCAAAGAGCATTAAAAATCGCCTGTGCAGATGATTTTGTGCAGGAATTGGAGAGCGGCGTTGACACCGTTCTCGGTGAGCGTGGTACAGGTCTTTCAGAGGGACAGATGCAGCGTATTGCGATCGCAAGGGCTATATTCTCGGATAACCCGATCCTACTGCTTGACGAAGCGACAAGCTCTCTTGACGAAAACACCGAAAAGAGACTGCTTGAAAATATACGGAAAATGACAGATAAAACGGTCGTTATTATCACGCACAGACCAAAAGCATTGGAGATCTGTGACAGGGTGATAAGGTTTGAAAACGGAGGGATACAATGACGAATGAAGGGATAAAAGTCGGCTTGGATATGGCACGGCTTTGCCGTTCTGTTCTGCTTGAAAAGAAATTGAAGCCTGATTATCTGGAACAGCTTGATCCGGATAAGCTGTTCAGTGTATGTGAATACCATTGCCTGACAGCAATGGTGTGTATGGCTCTGGAATATAACAGGATCACGCCTGATGCAAAATGGGCAGAAGCAAGGGCGAAGTCGATTCGCAAGAATATGCTTCTTGATGCAGAACGGGCGCAGATAACGGCATTTCTGGAACAAGAACATATCTGGTATATGCCGCTGAAAGGCTCACTTCTGAAAGAATTCTACCCAAGAGCAGGAATGCGGCAGATGTCGGATAATGATATTCTGTTTGATGCATCGAAACGAAAAACTGTGACGCATTTTATGAAAAACAGAGGCTATCATCTGAAAGGCGATAACGGCGCACACTGTGACGAATGGCTGAAAGAGCCTGTGTATAATTTTGAGATGCACCTGAATTTATTTACTCCGATGCAGGACAGGACAGGATATTTTGAGAAAACAAAGGATAGACTCGTTCGTGTTGACGAAAAGCGATATGAATACCGCTTTACAGATGAGGATTTCTATATATACATGGTCGCTCATGCTCATAAACATTACCGTGGAGGCGGCACAGGATTCAGAACGCTTGCTGACTTTTATATTTTCCTTGATAAAAAAGAAGAAAGCCTGAATTTTGCATATATCACCGCTGAACTTGAAAAGCTCGGAATGGCAGATTTTGAACAGCTCATGCGAAACACAGCACAGCACTTTTTCTCTGAAAGAATGCAGCTATCCGAAGAAGAGCAGAATGCGGTCAAATTCATGCTTGGTGCAGGAACTTACGGCAATTTAGATAATCTGATCAAGAAAACAGGAAAAATGCTCAATGCTGACAGCAAAGCAGAATATCTGATAAGGCGATTTTTCCCCACAATGGAATGGTGGAATTATTATTTTCCAAAGACAATAGATCACCCTGTTCTGGTCATTCCGTATTTCTTCTATCGGATCGGCAGAATGCTGACAGTCAGAAGAAAACGGAACATTGATGAACTGAAAATAATTCTCAAGAAAAACGAAAGGGAGTTCAGAGCAAAATGAAAAAGAAATTGATCTCTGCTGTTACGGCACTTGCGATGACAGCTTGTGGTATCGGTACTCTCTCTGTATTTGCAGAGGATGTAGAAGCTCAGACAAGTGAATATACAGTGAATATTACGCTGATGCAGTTCCACAGCGATGAAAAGTCAATGGGCAACGCATCAATGGTGCCGGAAGCACACATTGTGGTGAATAACGACGGTACAGCAGAAATTCAGATCGATATGGTATCGATGACTTATCTGAACCGTGAGGGCTACCTCGGCTGGCTGAAAAAGGTCACAGCGGTTCTTGCGGAGAATAAGTATCAGTACCCCACCGAGATCGAGACGGAAGATGCGGCAGTACTTGAAGAATATACCGATGTTTACGACAGCTTCAATGATCCCGACAGCGACTATGTAGACAGCAATGTTGAGGGGAAATGGTATCCGAAAAAGCTCGGTATCCCGATCAATTTTGAAGAACAGGAGGACGATATACTCGTGCAAGTTTACGTGCCTGTCATGGAGAGTATTATGCCCGGCGGCGGTACGAAATTTGCTGTTCTGGATATTGATTGGGATTCGCTTGCAGTCTATGAACCTGAGACACCTGCCGGAGATGTGAACGGTGACGGTGATTTTAATGTTGCTGATGTAATTACACTGCAAAAATGGCTTTTGGCTGTTCCCGATACACACCTTGCTGACTGGCAGGCTGCCGATTTTTACAAAGATGACAGATTGGATGTATTCGATCTTTGCCTGATGAAACGAGCATTGATCGCTGAAAATACTACGCAGGAATAATGGGAGGATATGAAATGAACATCTCAAATTTATGGAAGAAAACAGCAGTCGGTATTATGGCACTGCTTATCACATTTGGCTCAATGGCGGCTGTGAACGGGAGCGATTCCGCCCGGTTTCCTACCGCTGTGACAGCTTCTGCTGCGGAATCTGATGCAGGAGAATACACGGTAAATATTACGCTGATGCAGTTCCACAGCGATGAAAAATCTATGGGCAACGCATCAATGGTGCCGGAAGCACACATTGTGGTGAATAACGACGGTACAGCAGAAATTCAGATCGATATGGTATCGATGACTTATCTGAACCGTGAGGGCTACCTCGGCTGGCTGAAAAAGGTCACAGCGGTTCTTGCGGAGAATAAGTATCAGTACCCCACCGAGATCGAGACGGAAGATGCGGCAGTACTTGAAGAATATACCGATGTTTACGACAGCTTCAATGATCCCGACAGCGACTATGTAGACAGCAATGTTGAGGGGAAATGGTATCCGAAAAAGCTCGGTATCCCGATCAATTTTGAAGAACAGGAGGACGATATACTCGTGCAAGTTTACGTGCCTGTCATGGAGAGTATTATGCCCGGCGGCGGTACGAAATTTGCTGTTCTGGATATAGATTGGGATTCGCTTGAAAAGGTCGGCGGCACTGAGCCTGTTGAAACGACAACTACAGACAGCAGCACCACAACAGTCACAACTTCATCCGAAACTACTACAACAACTACTACAACAACCACAACGACTGAACCTGCTGCAGTATCTGCTGAGTATAATAATTTAGAGGACGGCAAGTATGAGCTTCAGGCTGAAATGATAAAGGCAGACCGCAGCGGATATTCCATGTCCAACAACGGCATCAACCACACAGTACAGCTTGAAGTAAAGGACGGCGAATACTTTGTAACAATACAGTTCAAGGGACTTGCTATGTATAACCAGTTCGGCTACCTCAAAAACCTGTATTATTATAATAAAGGATATACATACAACCGGTACGGCAAGCCGGAGGGCGATGTAACGCTTGCAGAGGTCATTTCTACATACGATGTTGTAGATCAGTACAACGATGCGAATAATCTGTATCCGCAGCTCGTCCGTTTCCCCCTCGTTGAAAAGGCAAACGATGAATTTGTACCGCTTCAGGTATTCGTTCCGATCATGGAAGCAATCGCAGACGGAACAGGTACACAGAGCGTTCTTATGAAGCTGGATTGGTCAACGCTTACAAAAACAGAAGAACCCTTCCAGATCGAGGAACAGGAGGAGCAGTCCAAAGCCTTTGACTATACTGATTCTGCAACAGGCGTGAAGCTCCATGCAGATCAGGGTGTACTCCCCAATGATGTGACTGCGACCATTTCCGAGATCACAAGCGGTGCGGACTTTGATACGGCAAAGGAAAATCTGACAAGCTTCAACCTTTACAGTGTTTCCGTTTCTGCCGATCTGAACGGCAAAATGCAGATCTCACTCCCCATTCCGTCCGGTGTTTCCGAGCCTGTTGTCTATCGAATCGCAGACGGCAAAAAGACAAAGATCAATGGCACTGCTGAAAATGGTATGTTCACTTTCTCCGTTAAGGAAACGGGAAATTTTGCAATCGGCTCTGCTTCTTCCGGCGGCAATCAGTCTACAACTGCAACAACCTCCTCCAATAGCAGCTCAACAAAATCAAATGCACCCGCAACGGGCGACGCAGGTGTCGGAGCGATCACGGCAGGCTTGACGGCAGCAGCAGTGGCGGCATATCTCACAAGGAGGAAGAAAAAGTAATGCAGACTATTTGCAAAAAATCTCTTGGCATTCTGTGCAGCGGCTTTCTCCTTATCTCCGGTATTATGAATGGTATATCAGCGAAAGCAATGGATAATGGCATCTATACCGCAAAATGCACACCCTACTACGTTCACCCCGTCACGGGCGTTGTAGAGGACAGAGGCGGTATTGAATCGCAGGGTATCGGTCAGCCTATGACTGACAGTGCGACCTATACCACAGCACTCATTGAAGTTGATCCGAACGGTAATACATTTGCTACCATACGGCTTTCTCTTATGGACAATATCGAGGATGTATCATTTATGGTACAGGCGGACGGAAATGCTCCGTTCTACGATGTATCCTATGACATCATGCAGGAGGATCTGGACAATAATACAACGGATTTTCGTATGCAGATACCGAATGAAAACAGCTATCTGAGGGCGACTTTTTATGTTGTACCGATGAGCAGATATGTGATCTATTATATCGGATTTTCTGACTTTGCCCCCGGCAGTGCGGATTTTATCACAAGCGTAGAGGTGCTTGCACCGACAGAGCTGCCACAGACCGATGCTCCGCAGACAGAAGCACCGACCGATGCAGCAGTGACTTCGGAAAGCATAACAACAACCGAAACAACTACGACTGCCGCAACGGACAAGGCAGAGACTACTACAACAAAATCAGAAAAGGAAACTGAAACGACAACTGTTGCGGTCACTCCCAATGATGAGGGATATATGCCGCAGACAGGCGGACGCTCAGATGCGGACGGTCTTGGCGTTCTCATCTACGATGAGCGGGGAAATAAGATGAATCTGTCTGACATTGTAGACGGCTCTGCGGAGGGAGCTGACAAGGATACCGGCGATAA
>CALEPT010000016.1 GCA_937910385.1 uncultured Ruminococcus sp.
TGATATTCGCCTTGCACTTACTCATAAGTTGCATATCCTTAAAGCTATCGTTCCCTGTGTTGATGTTTACCATCGTCTTGTTATCAAGCCAGGAGAATTCGCTTCTTACATATTCCTCGTCTTCCGAGAATAAGTAAAATACCGGATCTTCTATCTTCTCTTTAATGATCCTGACCGCCTCTTCGTAGTAGTCCCTGCCAAGACACAAAAATCTCCCCGCATATGTCTGTGACAGATAATCTCCGCGGCGGACATGGATCGAGACGGAGTTCTCATTCTTCATTTTGTTTGCGATCGAATGATTTTCTCCCGTAAGGGGCGGAAATACGAGCTCTTCCTTAAGCTTATCTACGAACCTGACATTCACAACTCTCCCGTCAAACCCTATGCGCGCGCCGTCAAAAGCCACAGAGGAAATGTAATCAAAAACCGTGGGAACTCCCTCCACCCCTTCGCGAAACAGTTTCACTTCGCTGCCGCTTAGCTGGTGGTCTGCCTGTATAAAATATCTTCCGTCAGTCCACAGTCCCGCCTCAGTGGGAGTTATGACCGCCACACCCGCAGAGCCTGTGAAGCCTGTGATATACTCTCTGCATTTAAAATAGTCACTTACATATTCTGTCTCATGAAAATCCGAGGTTGGAACATAGTAGATATCCACATTCCATGCCTTCATCTGTTCACGGAGCGCCGCAATTCTTGCATTTACTAAATTCATCAGCTTGCCCTCTCACTTTCTATATTATATATTTTGTCCGCAATCTTAACGGTTGAAGCCCTGTGTGAAACCAAAACCACAGTTTTATCAAGTCTCTCATCGCGTAGCGACTTAAGGATGACTGCCTCATTTAAGCTGTCGAGATTGCTCGTAGGCTCGTCAAGGAGCATGAACGGCGCATCGTGCAGGAAGGCTCTTGCAAGTCCGATACGCTGCCGTTCGCCGCCGGAAAGCGTTTCTCCAAGCTCGCCGACCTGTGTGTCATAGCCCTGCGGAAGTGTCATAATGAAGTCATGGATAGATGCTTTCTTGCAGGCTGTGATGACTTCCTCATCGCTCGCATTCAGCTTGCCGATACGAATATTGTTGGCGATCGTATCCTTGAAAAGCTGTGTTTCCTGCGTCATGTAGCTCTCCATGTCACGCAGATTAGACGTGTTGATATTCTCAACATTTGTGCCTGAGATGCGCACCTGTCCGCTTGTGGTTTTCCAGAATCGCATGAGCAGTTTCAGCAGTGTGGACTTGCCGCTGCCGCTTTTGCCGATAACTCCGACGATCTTGTTTTCGGGGAATTTCATTGAGAAGTCACGGAGTACCGTGTCGCCGCCGTAGCTGAATGTGACATTCTCACAGTCTGCACCGCTGAACGAAATCTCCTGCTTGCCAGTGATCTCCTCAGTCTCAGGAGCTTCCTCGATGATGTCAAGAACACGCCCACCCGAAGCGACTGTACTTTGGAGCGTTGTGCCGAGCCCTGCCAGTGCGGACACCGGACCATAGCTTGACATAAGGGCGATCAGCGGAATGAGAAAGCCGTCAAATTCGACCTTACCTGTTGTATAAAGGTGCGCTGAAAGCAGGAGCATTGCAATGTCAAATACGAGGATAAATGTGTTCGCCAGCGCAAGGTTGAATCCCGTCAGCTTGTTCAGCTTGCCCTGATTTTCGGTAAGCTGCTGTGTCTTGCGGTTCATGCCGTCCATACGCTGCATACCGTTTCCATACTGCACTGTTTCGTCCAGTCCACGGATATTTTCGAGAACGTAAGCCGCAAGCTCGCCGGACTGTGCTCTGATCTCATCGCCTGTATTTCCGCTGCGTTTCGAGATAATAAGCGGCAGTATAACGCCCACGCTGACGAAAGCGCAGAGTGCTAAAAGTCCCAGCGACCAGTGATAGCTGCCGATGAAAATAACCATGACAAGTTCCACCAGAAACGCAATACAGATAGGCGAAATTGTGTGAGCGTAGAACACTTCCAGAAGCTCAACGTCCGAGGTTATCAGGTTTATGAGGTCACCTTTGTCACGTCCCTCCAGCTTTGCAGGACACAGCCTGCGGAGCGCCTGAAACACCTTGTCGCGAATGATCGCAAGGAGCGTGAAGGCGATATAGTGATTCGTTTTCTGCTCGGTATAGCGAAGAACAGCGCGGGCAAGTGCAAAGACGATCAGAAGCACGCCGATCATCGTAAGGCTCAGTCCTGTCTCATACCCCGATCCGTTCAGAATTGCAAATCCGCCTAAGATCGGGATAAACTGCACTGCTAAGTATGCCAATGTGCCGCAGAGGACGGCAAGGCACATAAAGCCTGTCAGCGGCTTTACAAGCCCCAGCATCTTGAATAAGGTTCCGAACTTTGAACGTTTTTTCATGCTTTTGCCCCCTTTCCGTAGTTTTCAAGCTCTGCCTGTGTTTTCCACAGCCTTGCGTATGTACCGCCTTTTTTCAGCAGCTCGGCATGAGTGCCGCTTTCGGCTATAGCTCCGCTTTCAAGGCAGTAAATGCTGTCAGCCTCCGACACGTTTGCAAGGCGATGGCTTATCATGATAATGGTCTTATTTTTCGCAAGTTTGCGGATTTCGGAGAGGATCACTTCTTCGGATTCTATGTCAATATTGCTCGTTGCCTCGTCGAAAATGTATATAGGAGAATCGTGCAGGATCGCCCTCGCAAGAGCAAGCCTCTGTTTCTGACCGCCCGAAAGATTTCCTGCATTTTCGAGCAGAACGGTGTCCAGACCGTTTTCCGATTTCAGAAATGCAGAGAGAGCACAGCGGTCAAGTACGCTCCACAGCTCATTTTCAGTCGCATTCGGCTTTGCAAGAAGCAGATTCTCACGGACAGTTCCTTTGAAAAATGTGCTGTTGTGGCTGATGTAGGTCAGCGTTTTCATAAGACTTTCTTCGGTCACATCAGCAGTATTCTTGCCGCCAATTGTCAGCGTACCCGAATTGATCGTGTTGCGTCCCATGAGCAGAGAGGCGACAGTTGACTTTCCGCAGCCGCTTTCGCCAACAATACCCACAAAGGATTTTTCGGGAATTTTCATGCTGATACCGTGGAGAATCTCACGGCTGTCATCGTATGCAAAATGCACGTTATCAAGCTGAATATCGTCGGATGTACAGACTTCCGTTTTCGGTGCAGGCTCGTCCAGTTTCAGAAATTTGAATATCTTGTCGCTTGCCGCCATACCGTTCATGGCAACATGGAAATAGCTGCCGAGTCTGCGCATCGGCAGGAAAAACTCAGCCGAGAGAAGTATCATAAAAATGCAGTTGGCAAGTGCAAGGTTGCCCTTGACAAAGGCTCTTGTTGCCATTAAGATACCGAGCGCCGCACCGCCGTATGCAAAGAAGTCCATGATGATAATGGAGTTGAGCTGCATCGTCAGCACCTTCATTGTCACGAAGCGGAAATGCTCAGATTCCTCGTTCATCTTCTTGTTTTTGAATTCGTCCGCCTGATAGGTTTTCAGTGTAGTCATACCCTGCAAATTTTCAAGGAATGCTGAACCTAATTGCGTGTACTGTCCCCAATACTTCGAGAGCAGCTTTTTTGCGATCTTCTGCACCATCATGATCGTACCGGGCATCAGCGGCACACAGACCAGAAGCACCGTTGCAGTCGCCCAGCTTCCGCCGAATCCAAACAGGAAAAACAGCGTGATCGGGGCGATGAATGCGTAGAAAAACTGCGGAACGTAAAGTCCGAAGTAGCTTTCAAGCTGGTCAACACCCTCAACGGACTCCTGCACAAGCTCTGCGGTCGATACCTGTTCACGGTACTTGCTGCCGAGTTTGAGCAGCTTTCCGTAGATCAGTTCACGCATTTTCTGCTTGACGGTTTTGGATGCAAGATAGCTCATGCGGTTTGCACCCTGGGCTGTGAAAAAACGTATGATGATCGTCGCTGCAATGATGATAATGGGGAGTTTCAGATCGGACATTCCCCAGTCCTTGTAGTATAGCTTTGAGACCGACTGCGCTACGGCGATGATCATGACCGTGTTCAGTGCCAGTTCAAGCCATTGTAGAATAATATTGCCAACAATATATTTTTTACTTTCGGGACAGAGCTGTGTCAGTCGTTTATCAAACATCGCTGCCCTCCGATCTTCCGTGACATCTTCCGTGACATTTATGCGGACTTTCAGGCATCGGTGAACCTGTCAGTAATGATTTTATGACTCGTCGATGAATCAAAACAAAAATTGTCATACATGATGCACCAAATATCAAAATTGCTTTTTTCATTTCCAATTATTCCTCCTGTTAAAATGAAAGGGGCAGAACACAGCTCCCTTTACGTTTTTGGTTCTGTAAAATTGTGTGCATTCAGCACAGCACTCATATAGTTCTGAAAAAACGTCTGCAATGCTATGAAGCTCTCCTCAGATAAACTGTGTTCGAGCTTGCAGGCATCTACTTTTGCAGTTGAAGGATCTACTTTCAAGAAATGAAGCAGATCTATAAAAAAATCATATTTCTCAGTTACCTCTTTCGCACGTTTGATACCTTTTTCGGTCAATCTGAAATGGCTGTCAAAATCGATCGTTACATATCCCTCTTTTTCAAGCTCGTGTACTGCAATGCTCACAGTCGTTTTTGACACATTCAATTCATCAGCAACTTCAATGCCGCGTACCTCACCATAAATCCTTTGCAGTCTGAATATTACTTTCAGATAGTTTTCTGTTTTCTCCTTTCCAAGCATAATTTCACATCCTTTGCTATTTTCCGATCGGCATGATGAACGGTTTTCCGTCAAGCTGTGAGATCTGAAGGTCTACGCCGTAGACTTCTTTCATCAGTTCTGATGTGATGACCTTCTGTGGTTCACCCTGAGCGCAGATCTTTCCGTCCTTCATGGCGATAATTTCGTCGCTGTAGTACAACGAAAAGGCAGAGCATCAAAATTCATTGACACTCTACCTTCTCATCAGTCGTTTGCACTCATCTTCCCGACAACGACCTGCCTTTGAGTGCCATCATCAGTACAAGTCACTATTGTAATTCGGACATCTTCAAAATCATCCAATATCCAAGTTTCATCGGGATTCACAATGAATGAATCAGTCACAACATAGGTATAGCGATTTTTGCTTTTGTCATAGAGATAAATTTCCATACCATTCTGAACATTTTTCAGATCATTGAAAAACTCCTTATAGATCACACTGCTGTGTCCGGCAATGCAATAATTTCCTTTGCCGATATCGCCGGTGTTCTCAAAGTGTCCAGCCGCCTGTCGGAGGACATCGTTTCCGACTCCCTCTAAAACAGGTGCTTTAATATCAAGGTCAGGAATTTCTACAACAACATTTTCTCTCAGGAGCTTGCGCAAATGCAGCTCACGCTTTATCTTTCGATAGGCGAAAAACGAGAGAATGCTCAGTCCGATCAGAATTGCAAGCAAGCCTGCAATGAACATGAAAATTTGTCTCTTTTTCAGCTTCATAACTGTACCATGTCAGCAGCGATCATTCATTTTCTTCTTTCTTTTTCAGTACACCTGAACCTACAACAGCAGCCATACCAATTCCTGTCATTGCAAATGCAGCGAGAGCGAGAGCCATTGAAGAAAGGGAGTTGTTGCCGGTCTGCGGAAGATTTACTTCCTCATTTGCGGCATTCGTTCCAACACCTGTCTCAGGATCAATTACATAGGTATCCAGAACATTTCCGGCATCATCGGTCAGAGTAATTGTGTATTTTCCGTCAGATGTATCTGTGATAGCTGCATTCGCAGGTGTTACGCCTGTCTTGTCCTTATAGTCATTGATCGCCCACTTGCACAGGTCATCATCGGAGGCAATATTGTTATTTGTGGTTGTGGTCGTTGTTGTTTCTGTAGTAGTGGTTGTTGTGGTTGTTGTTTCAACATTAACTTTTTCAAGCTTGTTGATTGCTTTCTGAAGCGAATCAGTTACTTCATCAACAACCTCCTGTGTTACACCTTCAAACGTGAGTGCGCTTTCTCCAACCGCAATGAACTGCTGGAGATATGCAAAGCTGTCAGCCGTATATTCACCATCATCATTAGTAATAGCCTTTGCTTCTGCAAGCTTTTCTTTCAGCGCATCAAAGGATACCGACGACTGTGAATCCACAACAACAAGAGAAGTCCAATCAGGCTTCATTAAGACATCTTGCGTACCAGATCCTGTCGAAATGGCTTCCATAATCGGGACAAAGACCTGGAGCGGTACATATTCCTCGCTTGCCTTATCCACAAGCTTAAAGCGGAGCGTTTCAGGGTAAAGGTTATCCTTATCATTATACTGATCGATAACATCATTACCGTTTTCGTCTTTCTGAGTCGTAAGAACCTCTGCTGGAATAACAGTTCCCTTGGGTACACCATAATCATTATAGGTATATCCGGCATCATAATAGCCAAGATTCATAAGATAGCCAAACTGATTATAAATTGAAAGTCCCTTGAAATGAATAGTAACAAAGTATTCGCCGTTATCCACTTCGAGTTCCATCGTATGATCAATAGCGTTGTCAGACATTGATTTAGACTCACGGTCAATCTTGATCATATCCGCAGTAAATGTATACTTACCGTCAGCAAGATCATCTTTATCAAGTGCTGTAGTTGGCTTATTTACAAGTGAATCGATAGCAGATTCAAGAGCTTTTACCTGTGCATCAATTTCCGACTGCATAACACCATCTTTGACGAAAACTTTTTCAGCAGTTTCAATAGCCTGAGTCAATGCAGTAAAGCTCAAAGTAGTATACTCATCAGGAGCGATTGCTTTAGCCTTTGCGATAATGGCTTCAAGGTCAGCTTTATCAACGGGTAATCCCTTTACATAATCCGTTTCAAACTCATTAAGTTTAATAATAGCTGCTTCATAAGCCTTAGAAGCAGCAACAGCATCAGCATACTCAGCCGTATAGACATCGTTAGCCTCTGCAAGAGCAGTTTCTAATTCGGAGTCCCCTTTATATTCAGCAAATTTGAGTTCAATCTGTTTCATTCTTCTTAGAAGCGCAGAGGAATGATAACCATAACCTTCATTCAGAACAGTATCTAATGTAATACTATCATCGCATTTTTCAAGATTGTAGAATCTAAGCCATACTATCAAGCTGTCTGGATCTGCCATTATATCCTCATAGGTCGCACCGCCTACTTCTGCCATAACAGGAGCAGAAACAGCAATGCTGTAAACATTTTTACTTGATAAATAGCTCTCATCCATTAATGTAAGTATTACACTTTTTATACAGCCCCACTCACTAATGGCATCGTATTTAAAATTATTTAGAAGTTCACCATTATCGTCAATCGCAAAGTTAGTATACGAAACGGAGTCCCAGTACACCTCGTTTTCGGTATCAATATTGTTACAGCAAATGTCGCCTAAATACGCTTCATCAATTCCGCTTTGTGCAACGGTACCAAACTTGACATAAAGTTTTTTTACGCCGTCTTTTACGTAAATATAGGCTTTTCTGCTTGTTGTATCGTCTTCGCTTATATTCAAAGTGCCATCTGCCATAGAAGCCGTAGATAGCTTACCTTCTTTAGCAAAATAAACATCTGCTGTATAAAGACCATCTTGTGAGATACTATACACATTTGCAGGAACATTATTCTGCA
>CALEPT010000017.1 GCA_937910385.1 uncultured Ruminococcus sp.
CCTGAATCTATGCGGTTTTCAGCGAGTCATTGCTGTGAACCGCACGGATTCAGGATACTGTTACAAAAATTGACAAAATCTCAATTGGATATACTCTATATGGAATATGCTGAGTATAAACTCAATAAAAGTAGAAAATAATTCTTCATTCTGTCAGATCGCTCCCTCAAAAACGCAAGGCGCATATTTAAAGTCCGCTGAGCCAATTATCTGTCTATTTCCTTTCCAAAGACAGTAGTATTTCTTTCCTAAAGGTATAATGGCTCGCGGGCTTTAAATATGCGCTTTTTATATGAAGCAAGTTATGAAATAATCTATCATACAAACATTAAACATTTTAGCCAAAACAGCGGTACCTATAAGTACCGCTGTTTTTTCGTCCTATTCGATTTGGTTTGTCAATTATTCCGCTAAGAGTAGCGCACATTATGTCTTTCTTTCTTGCTTGCTTGCTTGCTTGCTTGCGCATTATACCGCATAGCCATAACCCTGTCAACCCTTTCTGTGTGAAGTTTACAAAGAATTTACATTTGCCGATTACCGGCAGTAAACCCTCGCTAATGTTGTTATTATAGCACAAATTCATAGATTTGTCAAGGCTTTCCCGAAATTTTTACAGCATTTTTCACTGGGGAAATTTCAAATAAAGTTATACTATTGGTAAATATTGATAAAGCTATAAAGAAAAGCGTTTCCCCTCACAGACGAAAACATAATAAGCATCTGAAAAGAAAAATAGGGCTATGCTCTCTGTACACACGGTCACGGAGAACATAGCCCTTATCATTTATATTATACCGAAATATAGCTGTTTTGCTATCACTTAATTTCCGTTCTGCCATTTTGGGCGGCGGCAGTCGATACCCAGTTGTCGAAGTGCTGTAAGCCGTGGTCTTTCAGGAAGTCATATTCAAGGTAACGCATCATTGTATGAAGCTCTGTTACGGAATTTGATATTGGCGTGCCGATTGCGGCACTCCCACTAAACGATAAGTTACGGTATGTATAGTCGATTTTGCGGTATTGATGATATTAGACCATGGAGCGTGGAGGTAACGATATGCTTGTGACAGCAGTCGGTCATTATGCAGGGTTGTAGTTGGCATAGGATGAATAAAATCAGGATACGGAAGAAGAATTATTTGAATAGACTTAATGGCTCGGAGAATACCCTCTGAGCCGTTTTCTTTTCAGCGGATCGTTTTCCAAATAATCACAACGCACAGCTCTGAGGGGCATTTTTGTTCTCTTGAGAGTAAAGTAAAAGAACTATTACACCCCAAAACAGAAAAAAGCTTGGCATACTTCGTATTTGAAGGTAGCCAAGCTCTTTGTTTTGTAGTATAATATAGCTACAGAAAAAAACGAGCTGTCTGAAGCGATGAGGACAATGGAAGAATATCTTCGCCATGAGCAGAGCCGAGATAAGAAGCAGAAACGGAAGTGGATGACTTTGATTGATATTGCTTCCATTCCGAATATTTTGTCAAAGATGACAAAACTGTAAGATTCAGATAAAGTAATTGTAAGGCAGCCATGCTATAATAGGAGCAAAGAATGGGAGGGCAGGCTTATGGAATTATTAAAAGTGGAAAATCTTTGCAAGGTATACGGCAATGGTGAGAATGAAGTCAGAGCTGTGAACGGTGTGTCTTTCAGCGTTCCGAAAGGACAAATGGTCGCTATAGTCGGAGCGAGCGGTTCGGGTAAATCCACACTTCTGCATATGATCGGTGCAGTTGACCGTCCCACATCGGGCAAGATCTTTTTGGACGGGCAGGACGTATTCCGGCAAAACGACCATGAGCTTGCGATCTTCCGCAGACGGCAGGTCGGGCTGATATATCAGTTCTATAATCTGATACCTGTTCTGACTGCTGAAGAAAACATCACGCTCCCGATACTTATGGACGGCAGAAGACCCGACAGAGAGCATCTTGAAAAAATACTGGATATGCTGCGTCTTAAAGAACGCAGAGATCATCTTCCCTCGCAGATGTCTGGCGGTCAGCAGCAAAGAGTATCCATCGGCAGGGCTGTTTTTACTTCTCCGCAGTTAATTCTCGCAGACGAACCGACGGGAAATCTTGACAGTAAAAACAGCGCCGAGATCATGGGGCTGTTCCGTCGCTCCAACCGTGAGCTGAAACAGACTATCATTATCATCACACATGATGAAAACATTGCCAGACAGTGCGACCGTATCATTGTGCTGAACGATGGCAGGATCATTTCCGATGAAGCAAATGCATCACCGAAGGAGGAAGATCACAATGAGATATGAGTTCCTTCTCGGCTCACGCTATATCAAAGCACAGAAACGGCAGTCTGCGTTTACCGTTATCAGTATCGCTGCTGCTGTTGCCGTCATGACAATGTTCTTTCTGCTCTACAGCGTCATTATGAACTGCCTGAGAACTGCCGTTTACAGCGCAGCACCCTATCACCTGCATATCTCCGATCTGAACGAGGAACAGGGCGAGGCATTACAAAACATAGACAGGGTCAAAAGCGTGAAGCTGGCATGGCAGGAAAACGGAGCGGTAAGCGCATATATCCTCTTTGATGGGAACATCGGGGAAAGCACCGAGTGGCTACGGAATGCGGAGACACAGATCGGCATAAAGTTTCAGGAAAAGCAATGTGAATGGAATGATACGCTGATGCTTGCCGATCTTGCGGATAAAGAAGCAAGTATGAGACAACTGCGCATATTCGGTGCATTCTCTGTCTTTGTGATATTTACAGCAATATCTCTGCGGCTTGTCATCGACACGGCGTTTGAAATATCGTCAAAGGAAAGAGAACGTCATTACGGGGTACTTCGGTCTATCGGCGCAACACCCGAACAGATCGTCAGGATCATTCTCGCCGAGGCGCTCCGTCTTAGTGCTGTCGGGATACCTGCGGGACTGCTGGTGGGGATACTGCTTGCCTTTGGTATGTATAACGCTCTGCTTATCGCTGGCATAGCAGACCTGTTTTCAAGTATGACCTCAGCGACCCTCTATTTGCCATTTAAGGTAAGCCCTCTCATGCTGCTGATCTCGGCAGGTGCCGGACTTGTCTGGGTGTTTCTCTCTGCCTACGGTGTCGGGATGCGTGTCATCAAAAAAGCACCCATGGAAGCTATCATGACCCGTGAGAATAATGTAAAAAAGGTAAAAAAGCATACACTCTCGGGACTACTGTTCGGCGTTTCAGGCAGTATTGCAGCACGAAACGCAAGGAGACAGAAAAAGCGTTTCCGCATCACTGTCGCGGCACTTACTGTTTCGATCACTGTTTTTGCCGTATTCGGTACGGTCGCTTCATCGGCAGAGCAGTTCATTGAGGGGATCGAGAATACGATCTCGGCAGACCACGACCTCGTTGTAACTTTCAAGGCAGACAGCGGGCAGAAGCGTACATATAAAGAAGCGGAAGAAGCTATGGAGCAAAGCGGATTTTTCTGCGATATAAATATAATCATCACCGAGAAATGCAGTACGGCAGAAGATGACCCGAAGAGCTTTTCTATCTGCTATGTCAACCGCACGGCGTATGAACGATTATTCGGCAAGGACGCCCCCGTTAACTATGATGAGCTCGAAAGCTCGGGCGGTTATGTGATAAACACAGGTGCGAAAGACGGATATGAGCCGCAGGCTGATACGGGCGAACGGATAGCAGTCGATATATCAAGGAAAACAGCCGAAAGCGGCACTCCCGGGAATGAACTGCTGACCCATGACCTGACAGTCGTAGGAAAGGCAGCTGCGGGGGGCTCGGCGATCGAATACAACGGCTCGCTGTACGGTGCGCTCTCGACCTACGATGCGGTACGGGAGGAATACTTCGGAGACAGCTATAAAGACGCTGAATGGTGTTACTGTTCACTGCTCAAAGAGGAAAAATATCAGGAGGCAATGCAGTGGATCGAACAAAATCCGGAGCTTGTAAAGCTTGAACACGATACCTATCAGACTGATCGTATTTTCGGCTCGGTCATGTCGGCATTAAGGGCAGGGGTGCTGTTTTTAAACATTCTTGTAGCGGCTGTTGCGCTCATCAATCTCATCAACATAATCTCCACGGGTATAGCGAACCGCAAAAGCGAACTGGCTGCTCTGCAATGCATCGGCACAACGCCGGGGCAGCTTTACCGCATAGCGATCATCGAATGTCTGCAATTTGCACTGACTGCTGCTCTGATATCTGCTGTTATCAGCGGGCTTATTCTGTTCGCAGAAGGACGCCTGCTTTCCGCATTGGAGGTCGGTATGTTTTCGGGAATGCCCAATGCAAAGCAGGGAGAACACAGCCTTTTCAGCGGCATCAGTGCCGGAATGCCGTTCCTGCGTGTCGGGATGGGTACGCTGACAGCCTTTGTCACGGGCTGTGTTACATCGGTCGTTATGCTCAAACGGCAAAAACGTGAAACGCTCTCCGATCGGATCAGGGGCTCGGAGATAAGCATAACTCCGAAGAAAACGCATATCCTGCGAAATACGGCTGTTGTCATCACGGCGGTTTCTCTTCTGACGGTCGCAGGACTGCGCATATTCAGTATATCGTCCTATCATCATGACCGGAAAGAATACGAAAAGGCGGGCTATCTTGACCTTGTGGAGTCAAACGGTTTCAAGATGAACGTATACAGTACGGGTGCGAAAAACGGAAAGCATACTATCGTCGGGCTGGCAGGACTGGGCGTGAACTGTTTCCCTGCTGCGGCAGAGGAGCTGAACAGCATTCTCGGCAAGGAAAATACCCTCGTCTATCCCGACCGTGCAGGCTGCGGATTCAGCGATGATTCTACAAAAAAGCAGACCCTCGATCAGGTCGTTGAGGATTACCGCACAGGACTGAAAGCTGCCGGATTTGAAGCGCCGTATGTCCTGATGGCGCACAGCTACGGCGGCTATTATGCCGCATACTGGCAATGTATGTATCCCGATGAGGTGGAAGCGGTGGTGTTCCTTGACGGCACATATCTTCCCAAGAATGACTGCTGGACGTCCTATATGTCGGACGAAACAGACCCTGAGGTCATGCGCAGATATCTGACACGTTCGCAGCTCGGTCTTGACAGAATGACACAGACACAAAAGAGCGAGGAAGAAATTCAGCTTCTCACGGCATTTTTCACACCCGAGCAGCAAAGAATGCTGGAGATCACCGGTAACAGGTCTGTGACCGCCGCTCTCATCTCCGAGATGATGCATGATAAGGAAAATACGCATACGCTGGACGAAACACTTAGACCAACAGATATTCCGAAGCTGTACCTTTGTACTGCATTTACCTCCGAGAAGGATATGCAGACCTATTATCGTTTCATGCAGGAGCATTACTCAGCGACGGGACAGACATTTTCCTCCGATCCCGATGCGATGGCAAGGTCGATGTGGGAGGCTGAGGGCTGGAGTTACCGGAATATCATGAATGATGTGGAGCAATATGCTGAAATGATCGGAAACTGTCGGGTGCAGTATATTCCTGCCGAGCACGGCATCTCCTATGCGCAAAAACCAGATGAGTACGCAAATTCGATACTTGATTTTCTTGCGGAAACGACCAAATAAAACAAAGCGGGCGGTTTTTATCCCGTCCGCTTGCATTCATGGTGAAAGTATGCTATAATAGAACCGATGTCGGAGGTGAGATCAATGCCTAAGATCCTACTGGTCGAGGACGATGAACAGCTTGCGAGATTTCTCATGCGGTTCCTGAACTCGGAGGGTTATACCACAGACTATGCAAACGCACAGAAGGACGGAATAAGATTATTTGAGGAAAACACCTATGACTGCGTGCTGCTTGATATTTCGCTCAAAGACGGCAACGGCTATTCGGTCTGTGCAGCGATCAAGGCACAGAATGATACCCCCGTCATTTTCATCACAGCATCGGCAGATGAAGCCTGCACCGTGGCAGGCTTTGAGATCGGTGCGGACGATTATATCGGAAAGCCCTTCGGCACAAGGGAACTGCTTGCCCGTATGAAAAATGTCATGCGGCGGCATCAGAGGTCATCTCCGATGCTGAAATGCGGCAGCGTGACGATCGACCCGATAAAGGGTATTGTCCGGAAAAACGGCAGCGAGATCATGATGTCTGCGCTGGAGTACCGTTTGCTGCTGGTATTCTTTTCAAATAAGGATCAGCTGCTTTCACGAGACAGGCTTGCGGAGGAACTATGGTCGCTTACGAAAGAATTTGTATCTGATAATACTCTGAGCGTTTATATCCGCCGTTTGCGTGAGAAGATCGAGGACGACCCGCAGGAGCCGCAGATCATCATTACGGTCAGAGGGCTTGGCTATAAGGCGGTGGACGAATGAGAGATAAAAAGCGCAGGCTCATTCATATTCTTCTGACCTTCGCTTTGATAATTCCCTGCTTGTTTTTCAGTATTCCTTGTGCAGTCATGGTGACAGTATCCTCGGCGGTATTCCTTGTATTCTATGAAATGCTGTTTGCACAAAGGCGCAGCAAGGTCATGAAGCTGTGCGACGACATCGACCGTATCCTGCGCAGTGATGATCTGATCTCGTTTGACGAATACAAAGAGGGCGAGCTGAGCGTGCTTTCTGCGGAGATACATAAAATGACGATACGCCTGCGTGAGCAGAATTCGGAGCTGCAAAGTGAAAAGCAGTTTGCCAAGGAAGCGCTGGAGGATATCTCCCATCAGCTCCGAACACCGCTGACCTCGGTCATGATGATCCTCGGACTGATGCGCTCTTCGGAACTGACGGAAAAGGAACGTGTGGAGTATCTGCAAGACCTGTATGAGCTTCTCGCACGTATGAAATGGCTGATAGAAACAATGCTGAGCCTGTCAAGGATCGAAGCAGACGCAGTCAAATTTGCGTCAGATGTTGTTTCCTGCCGTGAGCTGATCGAGCGGTGTATAGATACCGTATCCGTGACTGCCGAGCTGAAATGCGTGGAGATAAGGACAGAGATCGACGGAGAGCCCGGATTTACAGGCGATCTTCATTATACCTCAGAGGCAGTCATAAATCTGCTCAAAAATGCGATCGAGCATACACCAGAGGGCGGTACGGTAACTGTGACCGCAAAGAGCAGCAGTATTTCAGCAGAGATCGCTATCACGGACACGGGCAACGGTATTCCCGAAACGGAACTGCCGCATATTTTCGAGCGTTTCTATCGTTCCTCCGAGTACACTAAAAACGGCTTCGGCATCGGGCTTGCATTTGCCAAAAAAGTTATTTCTGCACAGGACGGAAGCCTGAAAGCCTCCAACCGAAAGCCGCACGGTGCGGTGTTTGATATTACGTTCTACAAAACAACAATATAAAACAGTCAGAGGTTTCTACTGAAGCGTCTGACTGTTTTTTATTTTTGTTATAGCAAAACATTCTGTTTATAGCACTTATTTATTATTTGTAATAATTCTTGTGCAAGGCGCAGTAATAAAAGCAGTTTCCTCGGTGAGTTTTTACAAACTAATTCTTGACATCTTTGTGAGCCTTATCGACTATCGCTCTGAATGTCTGCGGAGTGACAGCAAGGCTCTCTAACTTCGACCGATACTCCGCAAGCATAGCAGATATTTCTTCAACTCCCTGACGGATTTCCTGCATATCTTCGGGATAGATTTTATTTGTCTGATCAACCCGAATTGCGATGCTGTTTATGCTGTCGGAAATTTCATCAACTCTTGCCTTGATCGGTGCAAGTTCTTCGTCCGTGATCTCGATTATGGGAGCGGCGATAATGGAGTTAAGCATATACTGCGACATCGAGCGCAGACCGCTCTCGGCTGTGTAGCGTTTCAGCTTTTCATACTCCGTGCTGTTGAGCTTTAATTTCATTCGCACGGTTTTACGTTCCTCGTCTGATTTTACATTCATAGACAAACCTCCAAAATTTTAGTATTCGCCCATTTTCATTGTCTATTATATCACTTTTTCTTTCATTTTTCAAGCGGGGTCTTAGGGGTGCAAAACCCTCTAACAAGTCTGTGTGCTTCGGGGTGTCATTTTCAAAATGTACCCCCGAAGTACCGTGCTTGCTGGGATTGAAATCAATCATTTATTTGATTTTCAAAACCAGCGCATATTGTGAACTTGTGTACACAATATGCAGAGCTTGCTGGGTGTGATTTTGATGTTCTTCCGACCGTTAAGGTCGGAATGGTTAGTTATCATCGTTTCTGTGAAAAAATTTCTAAGCGACTTTCCATAATCGATCTCTCGCTCGTCAGAGCGTTTGGAGCTGTGCGACTTGAAACAACCCTACAACGTCACGACGAGCATTAGGCTTGCCACATAGCTGTTGATTTCCTGCGGAATGGCATTCGTCAAAATAACGGCGAACAATCCGTCACAAAGCATTTGCTCTCCTACCCATAATCTAAAATCCCCGGTCATTTTTTAGAACGGAAAACTGCATTGACACACAAAACTTCGTGCGCAATAGCAGTAGACAAAGCCCCTTGTTGCGCGCTATAATTGGAGTATGGAAAATGATTTCCGAAGTCCAAAAGATTGGGGGTGATGATATGGCTGACACCGCAAAGAAGCTCACGAAGCTTGATGAGAAGATCAAAAAGCTGAAAGAGCGTATCAAGACCGACACGGCTGAATGTGAAAAGCTGAGTGAACAAAAAGCTCTGCTGATCTACCAGTCGCTGTGCAGGCGGTATAGCTGTGAGGGACAGGCTCTTGCCGATATGATCGCAAGAGAACATGAGCAGGCAGCAATGCCCGTTTCTTACGATAAGTCCGTGTCGGATAATAGCTCTGCCGATGATGCTGATGAGGAAGAAATGCTCGGTCAGACTTCTTTCTTTGAGAAGAATGATCCTTATGCAGATTGAGAAATATCCGACATCAAAACATTCTGTGCAGGAGTAACGACCCTGCAACAAAAAGCCATTGCGTGTAGAGAAAAAGAAATCGCAGGCGGAAAGGAGCAATTTGAAAGAGACAACAACTGCCGTAGATAGAGAG
>CALEPT010000018.1 GCA_937910385.1 uncultured Ruminococcus sp.
CGTATTTCGGACATAACCGATATTTGCTGCAAAATTTTTTATGCCGTTATCCTGTGATCCGTGATAAAGAGAGGGTGAAACAGGTCAGGAATTTGAACTTTATTGCTCTGATTTTTACGGCAATTTCCACAATAATTACAGCTTATATAGGATAATTATACCATATAAATACAGAAAAATCAACTGTGCGGAATGAAATTTCAATTATTTGTTTTTAGCTTTTTAAAGATAGTACAGACAAGCGAGAAAGGATCTCCCAATTAGAACAGTAACACTGTGCGTCCCAATTGAATATAATACATTACAATTATTTACAGGAGGCGGTAATATGGATATAGCTCTTGTGATCTCACTGATAGTGCTGGCGGTGATAGCCGTGATAGAGATAATCTGCCTTTTTTTCTGCTCAAAGCTGCGTACTGACATTCTTCCGATAACTGCTGTGATACCTGTAACGGCAGAGGATACAAAGCTTACCGAGCGGCTTGATTTCCTCGAAGAGCTCATAACGCGCAGCACTCGTCCGTTTGATATCGCTGTGCTTGTGAACTACGGAGCTTCGCCTGAACAGTCGGCTGTGTGCATAAGCTTTTGTGCTGCTCATACGCAGGTCAGCTTTGTTAGTCCTACCGAATTGGAGGTCATATTAAAAGAAACATTTAAATGAGAGATCATCTCTGCGTGCACGCTGAAGGAACAAAGCCGTGAATTTTTTCTCTGTGCTCTATTGCTTTCGGGGGATTTTATATTCTGAGCGGGGAGCCCCCGCTGGCAATTTCGCGCCGAAGATAAAAAACCCGGAAATACTACTCCGCGCAGGTTGATTTTTTTGTGATAATATGTTATAATAATTTTATATTATCAAGGAGGCTTTGTACTGTGGAAAACAAAACGCTGCATATCGAGGGAACTATCGAAAGCGTTCTCTATAAAAATGAAGATAACGGTTATGCAGTTGTTGATCTCGATGCAGGCGGGGAGCTTATCACTGCTGTTGGTATGCTTGGCGATGCGGAGGAGGGCGAGGTCCTTATTCTCGAGGGTCAGTATGTGACCCACCGCAAGTTCGGCACACAGTTTCAGGCGGAATACTGCGAGCGCAAGCTCCCGAGCGACACGGTGAATATCGAAAAGTACCTCGCTTCGGGAGCTATCAAGGGCATAGGGCCGGGGCTTGCCTCGAAGATCGTGCGGACATTCGGAGAAAAAACACTCGATATAATTGAGAACGAGCCGTTCCGTCTCAGCGAGATCAAGGGAATATCGGCAAAAAAATGCGAGGAGATAGCCGCTGAGGCGAAGAAGCTGTTTTCTCTCAGGTGCATAATGTCGTTTCTCTCGCAGTATGATATCAAGTCTCAGTTTGCAATGAAAGCCTACCGAAAATTCGGCGGAGATTCGCTTGAGCTGCTGAAAATGAATCCCTATCTGCTTTGCGGAGACTCGATAGAGCTCGATTTTGTCAAGGCGGACTCCATTGCGAGCGATATGCATATAGAAAGCAACTCCAACAAGCGTGTCATTGCGGGTATACACCATATCCTGAGGGCAAATTCCACGATAGGACATTCCTGCCTGCCGCTTGATGTTCTTGTGAAAAAAGCCGAGTCGTTCCTCGGCATTTCCGAACAGGACTTTTACAGCTGCTACAACGCAGGGCTTGATGATAATGAGCTTTTTGAATACATAAAAAATGAGAGGGAGTACGTCTATCATCCCGATTACTATTACGCAGAGAAGTTTATTTCCGACAGGATATCTATTCTGCGAGACTTCACTTCCCCCGAGGCCTTCAATTACGATACCCTCATCGACATTGAGGAAGAGGAACACGGTATCCGCTATGAGGAGCTCCAGCGCCGCGCGATAACCTCGGCGGTCTCTAAGGGACTCATGATAATGACGGGAGGACCGGGTACAGGCAAGACTACTACCCTTAACGCAATAATCTCCATTTTTCAGAAGCGCGGCAGCAGAGTAATGCTTACTGCTCCGACTGGGCGCGCGGCAAAGAGAATGGCGGATCTTACAGGCTGCGAGGCGAAGACTATACATCGTCTGCTCGAGGTGGTTTACGACGTTTCGGGAAAGCTTACCTTTGCTCACAATGAGAACAATACGCTCGACTGCGACGTTCTTGTGATAGACGAGATGTCGATGGTGGACGTGCTGCTGTTCGAGAAGCTGCTGCGGGCAGTGCGCCTCGGCTGCAAGCTGATAATGGTGGGCGACAGCAACCAGCTTCCGTCGGTCGGTGCAGGGAATCTTCTGCGCGATCTAATCGACAGCAAGGCAGTTACAGTGATCGAACTCAAAGAGATATTTCGTCAGGCAAAACAGAGCCGCATAGTGACCAATGCACATAGGATAGTCACAGGTGAGTATCCCGAACTCACCAACGAGAATAAGGACTTTTTCTTCTTCAATCGTCCTGATACGGAAAAGGCTGCTCAGCTCACGGTAGACCTCGTTAAAACGAGGCTGCCGAAGGCTTATAAGTACTCTCCGATAGATGACCTGCAAATACTCTCTCCGACGCGCAAGGGACCACTCGGCACTGTAGAACTGAACAAGCTTCTGCAAAACGAGCTCAATCCTCCTTCACAGAAAAAGCCCGAGTGCAAGAGCTATATATACACATTCCGGCTCGGCGACAAAGTAATGCAGACAAGAAATAATTACGACATCGTCTGGAGGCGCGAAGATAACGAGCAGGGAACGGGCGTTTATAATGGAGACATCGGCAGGATAGTCAACATAAATTATGCGGCTCAGACAGCCGTTATCGACTTTGACGGACGTATTGCAAAATATCCTTTTGAGCTTCTTCCGCAGCTTGAACTGGCGTATGCGGTAACGGTCCACAAGAGTCAGGGCTGTGAATTTGAGATAGTCATAATGACTCTTCCCGACGGCTTCGACAAGCTCTATTACCGGAATCTGCTGTACACGGCGGTCACAAGAGCGAAGAAGCTGATGATACTCATCGGTACGGAGGAGCGCATACACAGAATGGTCGATAACAACAAGCGGACAAGGCGTTATACCTGTCTGCGGGAAATGCTTGGCGGCGCAGGAAACTCTGCGGAGGAATTCCCGTTTGCAAATACCCCCGAGCATCTATCCGACAGCGCCGAAGCAAGAGCGATACTCGGACTTTAGAAGAAAGGATGATAAACATGGCAAATACGGACATCGGAATAGATCTGGGAACATCTAACATCGTAATGACGATGGGCAACAAGGGAGTAGTCCTCAGTGAGCCCTCGGTCATCGCGTACAATACGCGCAATGAGCGCGTGCTGGCGGTCGGCAAGGAAGCCTACGAGATGATAGGCAGGAATCCCGATTACATAGCTGTTGCACGTCCCATAAGCGAGGGAGTGATCTCCGATGATGATCTCGCGCACAGTATGATACGCGAGTTCATACTCAAGGTAACGGGGCATCAGCTCGTCAAGCCAAGGATAATCATTTGTGTTCCGTCGTTCATCACGGACATAGAGAGCCGGGCGGTGGTCGATGCTGCAAAAAGTGCGGGTTCACGACAAGTGTATCTCATTCAGGAGCCAATTGCGGCAATGATAGGCGCCGGAGTGAACATAACAAAGGCAAAGGGACACATGATAGTTGATATCGGCGGAGGCACTACCGACGTAGCTATCGTTTCGATGAACGGTGTTGTGACTTCTCATACGATCAAGACCGCGGGAAACGCTATCGACCGCTCGATAATAAAGTATATGCAGAACAAGTACAAGCTCCTCATCGGCGAGCGCACTGCCGAGAGGGTCAAGATAGAGCTTTGCAATCTCTATGATCCTAACGACGAGATAACATATATGGTAAAGGGCAGGAGCCTGCTGAAGGGACTTCCCGCGCAGGTTCTCATAAGTGAGACTGAACTTTTTGAGGCAATTGAAGATGATACCTTTGCGATAATGGAGGCTATAAGAAAGGTGCTTGAGGATACTCCTCCGGAGCTTGTGGGAGATATCTACGATAACGGACTTCTTATGACAGGCGGAGGAGCTCTGCTCGGCGGACTGCCGCAGCTTATAAAGAGGACGCTCGGCATAAACTGCAATATTGCAAAGGATTCGATAAACTGCGTAGCGAAGGGTACAGGAATGGCGTTCGGCAGAATGACTACGCTGCTTGACGGTTTTGAATCTGCAACTGTATATAAGTACAGATAAAACAAAATGCAGAAGATCCGTAGAATTTATGATCCTGATAAGAAATAAAAACATTAAATACACTGACAGGTATAATGCTTGTCAGTGTTTTTTGTTATAAAAAAATTTCAAAATGCTATTGACAATACAGTACATACATGATATACTGTATATAACACAATATATACAGTATGTTCAAAGGAGCGCTTCATGAAAATCATAATAAAAAACAAATCCGAGCTGCCGATCTATGAACAGATCGAACAGCAAATGAAATCACAGATCCTTGACGGCACGATCACGGAGGAAGAGCAGCTGCCTTCTATCCGTCAGCTCGCACGCGATCTGAAAATAAGTGTTATTACCACTACGAGGGTCTACAATGACCTTTCGGACGAAGGATTTATCATCTCTGTGGCGGGCAAGGGATATTTCGTTGCACCGCGAAACAATGAGCTCCTGCGCGAGCGTATGCTCTTTGAAATGGAGGAGGGACTTGAAAAAGCCGTCGCCAATGGAAGGAACGCAGGACTGACCGATGATGAAATAGTTTCTGCACTCAAAAAATTTATGGAGGGTTAATATGGAAAACATTCTTGAGATCAATGGCCTGAACAAGGCTTATGAGGACTTTGCACTGAAAAATGTGAGCTTTTCACTGCCCAAGGGCTTTATCATGGGGTTTGTCGGAGAGAACGGCTCCGGCAAGACGACTACTATCCGTTCGATATTGAACATGGCTAAGATAGACAGCGGCAGTATCAGTGTATTCGGTCTTGACAGCGTTGACGATACCATTGCTATAAAGGAGCGCCTTGGGGTCGTTTTTGACAGCCTCTATCTTGCAGAGCACCTGAACGTCAAGCAGATCGAGCAGCAGCTAAAGCCTTTCTACAAGGACTGGGACAGCAAGGAATTTTTTCGCCGCATAAAGGAATTTGAACTTCCTGATAACAAAAAGGTCGGCGACTTTTCAAAGGGAATGAAGATGAAGCTGATGATCGCCATCGCCCTTTCACATAAGGCGGAGCTTATAATTCTCGATGAGCCTACCAGCGGTCTTGATCCGGTGGCGCGTGATGAATTGCTTGATATTCTCGCCGAATATATTGAAGATGAGAACCGCGGCGTTTTGTTCTCAACACATATTACTGCTGATGTTGAGCGTATCGCGGATTATGTTACTATACTCCATAACGGCAAGGTATGGTACACCGGAACAAAGGACGAGCTGACCGAAAGCTATGCAGTGATCAAGGGCGCACAGGAGGATATTCCGCCCGCACTGAAAGAAACGCTCATCGGCTTTCACGCCTATCGCAACGGCTTTGAATCACTGATAAAAACGAATGATCTTGCCGGTCTGCCCGATACGCTCGAATACGAAAAAGCAAGCATCGACGAGATACTGGTCTACATTGCAAAGGAGGATAAGAATGAAAGACATTCTGAAAATAATGCGGTTTGATCTCCTCACTGCAAAACCTCTGGCTCTGGCAGGATTTATAGTGACTGCTGTAATGTGTTTTTCGCTGAGCCTGTTTTTTGCTCCGCTGATTAATTCGTATATCACATTCGGGGCAATGATATTTGTGATACCTCTGCAAAGTGTTGCGGACAAAAGCGGCTTTAACAAGCTTTACGGCATACTTCCGGTGAAGCGCGGGAACATAACACGAGCAAGGTTTCTTTACATTTTTCTTGTGCATTTTATTTGCGAGGTGATCGAGATAGCTTTTGCGCTCATCGCTTTCACATTAAAGCTCAACAGACTGCTGCCTGACGATAATGCTGCATTGAGAGAGTTTATCGGCGATGCTTTTTCTGATAAGGTAAACTGCTTTACGATGATAGTAGCTGTATTTTTAATACTATGTTTGTTGTTTGCATATATGGAGATGATGGGGCAAATATTCGGCAGAGAGAACGAGATGAAGATAATCCTTATAACTCTTGCGGTACTGACAGTAGTGCTTGTGGCATTTTTTATGCTCTCAGAGCGTGACATAATACCTACTTTAAAGCTGCCTGAACTTCCTTCAACAGCTGAAGAAATGATAAAGCTTGGTATAGCTTTGAATATTGTAATGGTTGCCCTGTGCGTGATTTTTGGCGAGATCACGGTAAACAGACTTGCAAAGCGCGAACTGTAAGGGGGTGGCTGTATGAAAAAAATACTTGATATTATACGTGTGGATCTCATAACAATGAACGGCGGCAAGAACGGTATGAGGACAATGCTGATCATGCTGTTCCTGTTCTGTGCTGCTATAGGTTTCTTCATTTCACCTGTCGGGGGGCTTTACTGCCCTCTGCTGATGGGAGGCTTCTTCGTACCAATGCTGTTCAATAATGAGCTGAAATATCACAGTGAAAAGCTATGGAGCATTCTGCCTGTGAAGCGCCGAGATCTTGTCAATGCAAGGTTTCTGATGGCTGCGGTCCTGTATACAGCTCTGTTTATAGTATTCTATCTTCTCATGCTGCTGGCATTGAAGCTTGAGCTGTATTCCGCTTTTATGAGCGACGGTGACGAGACTTTTGATATTTTAGAAATGATCGTCAAAGTTTCCAGCCTTTCGTTTACAAAGCTTGGGGTGTTCAATCTTCTCTATTTTGCAGCATACTCATTTGGTCTGATGATAAGTACAGGTCAGCTGAGGAGATATTTCAAGAATAGCGAAGCTTTCAACTATGCGATGAGCATAGGGAGAATGCAAAAAGCCAAAAAAAGAGAATATGCATATGCTATACTGATCTTTGCGGCTATCCTGCTGTGGGTGCTGATCGTAAGCGGTGTTTTGCCGATAAATGCGACAGTTTATATCGTAATTCAGTTTTTAAAGCAGCTTGCACAGGCGACAAACGGCTTTCTGCTCAGTGCAGTTCTGGTGACAATGGCTGTCTTTTCAGCGATATACAAATATATCTGCACTTTGCTCGAATATGACGAAAAGGAACTGTAAGGAGGTGCTCTTTATGAAAAAAATATTCAGAAAACTGATTGCAGTCTTTTGCACGGGTCTGATAATGTCTTGCGCCACAGTTCCATGTGCGGGTGCAGAGAAAGCGGATAGCTTGCCGGAGCTTCCTTCGGGAGCAGACTTCAGCGAATTTATATCCGCAATGAACGATTACGATACCCTTAATAGCAGCAATGAAGAACCCGGCTTCGCTTCGGCGGCTTTAGGTGTGTTTCAGGGCGATGAGGTCATATACACCGGTTATTTCGGCTGTACAGATATTGAAAACGGTATACCTTCCGATGAAAATTCCGTTTATGAATGGGGCAGCATATCAAAAACACTGATATGGGTAAGTGCCATGCAGCTATGGGAACAGGGGCAGCTCGACCTTGAGCGAGACGTCCGCGAATATCTCCCCGAAGGATTCTTTCAGCATCTTTCCTATGATGAGCCTATAACCATGCTTAACCTCATGAACCACAATGCGGGCTGGCAGGAAACAACACGCCCGATATGGAAAACTGACGAAGACGAGATACTTCCGCTCGGCGAGGAATTACAGGCGATAGAGCCTGCTCAGATACACCGTCCCGGTGAGATTACAGCATACTCAAACTACGGCGCAGCCGTGGCAGGATATGTGATAGAGTGCATTACGGGGCAGGATTATTGCGAGTACGTCCACGGGCATATCTTTGAGCCGCTCGGAATGGAGCACACCGCTCTGAATCCAATGCACAGCGACAATACATGGGTTCATGAGCAGCGCAAGAAGATGAAAAGCTATCGGTTCAGTCTGGGGCATTGCATTGACATCGGAAACTGCCTGAACTACGTCCCAGCCTATCCCGCAGGTGCGGCAACAGGCACTCTCAATGATTTGATAACCTATGCGCAGGCTCTCGTGAACGATGACGCACCGCTGTTTCAGAGTCCCGAAACGCAGTATGCGATGTTTGAGGGAACTGACTTCTACGGCGAATCGGATATACCTATGTGTGCGCACGGCTTCTGGTGCGAGGAACACAATGTTCGTACCTACGGTCACAGCGGTGGTACTACAGCAGGGCAGGCAAATATGATATTTGACCTTGACTCCAAAACAGGGCTGGTAGTTATGGTCAACGAACCTGACGGCAACTGGTATATGGAATACTCGCCTTTATGGGTATTCGGAGATCTGTCACCGGACAAATATGCTTCGGGTGATTTTGGAAAGGCGGATCTGAAGGGCTATTATCTGCCGGCGCGTTCGACCTATCGCGGAATGATGAAATTTATCCCCTATCTTACTGCTATATCGGCAGATAATTTAGACGAAGTGAATAATATCGGCAGGGGAGTTTTACAGTTATACGATGGTCAGTCAGCCATGCTGATCGGTGAAAAGGTTGAGCCGGATGATACACTTATCGCTTTGCAGCAGCCGTCAATGGATCTGCTGCCGGAAAGCTTCTATCTTGTCAAGCTGTGTTTGTTCACGGTGTATGTGATGCTGGCGGTGTCAGCGGTCTATATGCTGCGCATTCGTCACAAGCTGAAAAAATACGGTAAGTGGACGTCATATGGCGGTTCGGCGGTCATTACTGCCGGACAAACCGCAAGAATACTATCAGTGGTGCTGGTACTGATATCGTTTGTTATATATGCAAATAATCAAGGTGGTATTTCCGCGAACACAGCTGCCGTAATAGGTATATTTCAGATGATTTGTATAGTGATCTGTGCCGCAGCAGCAGTGTGCTCGCTTATCTCAGCGATCTCCTCCAATAGGGAAAAGGCAAAAACTTATCGGTATATCCTGAGTACGGCAGTCAATTTGCTGACGGTT
>CALEPT010000019.1 GCA_937910385.1 uncultured Ruminococcus sp.
GCGCAGCTCCGCCCACGATAGCAAGTGAAAGTGCCAATGCAATAAGTTTTTTCATTCAAATTCCTCCATTCCAACAATTGAGTGTTAAATACCATCATTTGCATTATTCCACGGGAAGCGTTATCATTTTCAGTACAGCCTGCTGGACGTACAATGCGTCCTGACTTGTAACACCGTTGCGGCTGAGATTGCAATCGGCATTTTCCATGCCCGTCGAGGTTATATGCTTTTCATCGGATCCGTCAACACCATATTTATCGGGATTCGCAATTGACTGAAGTATAAGCACCGCATCTGCCACCTCTACCGTATCGTTGCAATTGGCATCTCCGTATGCAATATCGTCTTCAGGAGATCCCGAGGCAGTTGTCGCAGGAGTGGTAGTGGTCGTCGTCGTTGAAGCAGTAGTTTCGGTAGTTATATTCAGAGCCTTTGCCACCAGCGGTGAATAGGTAGTAGTGACGAGCGGCTTTGAAACGCCGTTATAGTATTCCGTGAGCGTAATGCCATTCGAGCCAACCGGTATGGTGTGGTCGAGGCTGATGAAGTTACCGTTATCGTTCTGCCAGAGAGCGGGTCTTACAAATTCATACTTGACATTATCCCATTCAAGGAAGTTATTGTAGACCAGTCCGCCCGTGTCAGAGGAGTTTTCATTGAAGCACCAGAAAGTATGGTGTATATGCATATCTATCATATAGTCACGTAGCTCCTGAAGCCAGTGACGATTTTCTCCTGTTGTATCATGCTCGTCATCTGTCCAGCCGCCCCATTCTCCCATGAGAAGCGGCGAAATATTTTCTTCAACAAGATACGCCCATGTATCATACCAGTAGTCGTTAAGCAGAGTTTCTCTGGTGAACGTTTTTGTATCGTCATCAAGGTAGAACCAATCCTGCTCCCACACTTCGGGACCGTAATCGTGCGGAGAATACACAAGCTGACTCTGATATTCGCCCAGATCCACAGGATAATCTTTTGCTCCGCGGAAATTAGCTCCCCACCATGCTCCGTAATAGGGACTGTTGCCATAGTTTGCATAGTCGATATAGGGATATGTCCAGTCCTTGCCCTCGTCGAATTTTGGGTATACCTGTATACCCTCAACAACTATGAGCATATTCGGATTCTTTTCGAGTACTGCAGCAGCACCTCTTTCGGCAGCATACCGCCAGTTGTTATCATCGGTGGAGCCGTCCCACTTTGCAAAGTTTGTGCTGTTTGGGTCGCCGTTAGGCTCTCCGTGAGGCTCATTTTTCAGATCTATAGCAATGATCGTATCGTCGTCCTTGTAATACTCTGTGATCCATGAAAGCGCTTCGAGCCAGTCCTCGGTACTGTAATTATCATCGTACCAAAGCGGGACGTTATGACCTGCGGAGTTGGTAGTCGCACAGTGGATATCTATCATTATCTTGATACCGTTCTCTCTGCACCACTTGACCGCCTGATTCCAGATATCGAAGCTATATTTTACTGTTCCGCCCTCGATGCCCTCGAGCGTGAGCTCTGGATTGCTCCACTCGTTGACCTTTATCATATCGTCGGGCTCGTTATTTTTCCATTGCAGGATTATCTGGGTAGACATCGGAACGCGCAGCAGATTGAAGCCGTGATCGGCGATCTCATTCAGACACTCGTGCATATTCCTTGACCAAACTCCGTCAAAGACCTGACTTCCGACATTATAGCCGAACCAGTTGCAGCCTGTCATCCATACCGGATTGCCGTCCATATCGACTATCTCTGCGTTTTCGTTTACATGGAGCCAGTCGTCATGATATTCGTCCGGAGCCGCCTGTGTAACAGAAGCGGGTCTCTGATAGCCCGAAGCTGTCGGTATCGTTATGACAGCAGCCGCCGAAACTGCGGCAAGAGTCTTTTTCCAAAAGGATATAGCCATTTCTGTCCCTCTTTTCATAAATATAGTATAACTGACCACTAAATATTGATAGTCTAATTATACAATATCATTCACATTTTGTCAATATTTACGAAAAGATTTTTTACGACAGAAGCTCATCCCTCATCTGTGCAAGGAGCCTCTTTTCACGCCGCGAGACCTGTACCTGCGTCATTCCGAGAGCCTGAGCCGTTTTCGACTGCGTCAGTCCCTTGAAGTATCGCAGTTCCAACAGAGCACGGTCGTTCGGCTCAAGCCGCGCCATTATCTGTCTCAGCGCCAGCAGGTCAACTATCGCCTCATCGGGAGCCTCGGAGGGTATATCTATCTGTCCTTCATCGTCGTCACCGGACGTAAGCGACAAGAGCGGCTGACTTACGCAAAGTGCCTCGGAGACGTCCGCCTCAGACTCCCCTGAAAGCTGTGAAAGCTCGCTCAGGGTCGGCTCCCGCATTTCGCTCTGGCGGAACTCCTCGCATATCCTTTGCATCCGCATAGACAGCTCCTTGAGACTTCGGCTGACCTTTATCGTGCCGCCGTCACGAAAAAGCCGCTTTATCTCGCCCAGTATCACCGGAACGGCATAGGTCGAGAACTTCACTCCCCTTTCTGCGTCAAAGACCTTTACAGCCTTGAGCAGCCCTATGCAGCCTGCCGAATAGAGTTCCTCATACTCGATACCGCGCCCCCTGAACCTGTTCGCACACAGATGAACAAGTCCGAGATGATCCTCGGCTGAAGGACGCTTTACATCAGTCTCCATGTGCCGAAAGCCTCTTTCTCATAACGACCGTAGTACCGCCGCCGATCTTGCTGCGCACCGTAAGCTTGTCCATAAATGACTGCATTACCGAAAAGCCGAGTCCCGAGCGTTCCTCCTCGGGAGCTGTAGTGAAAAGCGGCTCCATCGCCTGTTTTATATCCTCTATGCCGCAGCCCTTATCCTTTATGCGTATGTATATCTCCCTTTCGGGAAGCAGCTTCACCACGACCTCGACGCTTCCAGACGAGCCGCGATAACCGTGAACTATAGCGTTTGTAACAGCCTCTGAAACAGCCGTGCGTATATCCGAAAGCTCCTCTACTGTCGGATCCGACTGTATCAGAAACGATGACACAACCGCCCTTGCCGCGCCCTCATTCACCGAAAGCGACGGCATTGTAAATTTTATTTCATTTAATACTTCCATTTTTCTACTCCTTGCTTATCAGGTTATCTTCACTATGCGCTCTATGCCCGAGAGCCGCAGAACTCGTTTTATGTACGGCTGCGGACTTCTGACCGTGAGACTTCCTCCGCACTCGTGCATGAGCTTACTCCTGCCCATTATCAAACCTATTCCCGAGCTGTCCATGAACGTGATATTTTTGAAGTCCATGATAAGCTCCCTCGGCTGTGCGGATATGATATATTTGTCGATCTGCGTGCGGAGCTCTTTGGCATTGTGGTGGTCTATCTCACCGTTGAGCTTTGCAATAGCCGCTCCGTTCTCGGATATTATGTCCATTTTCATTGATATGCCTCCTTTCCGCTGACTCTTAGTGCCGTTTTATTCCATATTATACCACGGAAAAGATGAAAATTTTGTCATATCCGCGCTGCAGCATTGAAATTTTTACCTTTGAATGATATAATATTAGTGATCAGCCGCCACCATGCGGCACATAAACCTGATACCTAAAGCCTATTCCCTAACACCTAAAAGGAGATAAATATGACAAAGCAATTCTGGAAGGGCAGTGCGCTGCTTGCGCCCGTGCCCGCCGCGCTCGTGAGCTGCGGAACGGTCGAAAAACCAAACGTCCTGACCATTGGCTGGACGGGTATAATATGTACACGCCCGCCCATGACCTACATCTCAGTCCGTCCCGAGCGGTACTCCTACAACATTATAAGAAACTCGGGAGAGTTCGTCATCAACCTCACAACATCTGCAATGTGCCGTGAGGTAGATTTCTGCGGCGTCAGAAGCGGCAGGGACATCGACAAGCTCGCTGCCTGCGGCTTCCGTGCAGCCGAAGCCAAAGAGGTATCTGCGCCGATAATAGAAGAATGTCCCGTCAGTCTCGAATGCCGCATAACCGAGGAAAAGCCCCTCGGCTCACACACTATGTTCCTCGCTGAGATAGTCGGCATTGACGTTGACGAGAGGTATATCGACAGCAAGGGCAAGCTCAATCTCCAGCAGTGCGGTCTTGCCTCATATGCCCACGGAGAGTACTTCGCGCTCGGAAGAAAACTTGGGGACTTCGGGTTTTCCGTGCGTAAAAAGAAAAAGCATAAGCCCACAAAAGCTGCGAAAAACGGCAGTTAAGTCGAGATATCCTCGATAAATCGACGCAGCTCTGACTCGCTCGCAAAGCTTATTCCCTCGGCAAGCTGTATACGATCATATTCCGAAAGCAAATCAGGATCAAAGGACAATGTCATATACGGAACAGGATTTTCCCCTTTAAAAACACAGATCCCTTCCTCAGTCTCCATTACCGTGTAAGCCGGAGGAGCTTTTGCCGAAGCCGCGGAAGCAAGCTTTGATTCTACCTTTTTCTGATGAAGCGACTGTCCAAGTGTGCATATTACGATAAAGCCTGAAACCGTTATCGCCGCAAACAATGTGAAAAAGGCTTTTTTGTTTATTCCGGCTCTCATTTTTATCATTCCTTTTCTGAAATATTTTGTATATATTATTGACACTTTTTGTATTATTATACAGCTTAAAAGCGTCCGCTCTAAATTTTTTATCCGCAGCTATTGCTTTATTTATAGATTTGTGGTATACTATATAATGTGTAAATATGTATAATTGCATTTTATATATGATCGATTTGAAAGGAGAAAAGCCGCTCTCATCTGAGAACGGCAGTGCCGGCAAAATGGAAGAAAACAAAAAAATCATCGAGTCAGCAGGATCCGGGAATGACGAGATAAAGCTTAAAAGAACAAATCGTAAAAAAAAGAAGAAGCACAGTAAGCTGTTTCTGTTTTTCAAAAAGCTGATGACCGTCATCGCTACGACGCTTCTGTCTCTGCTCCTTGTAATAATAATCACCGGAACTATCGTTTGTACAGCTCTTACCGTATATGTCCTCAACTTCATGGACGATGCGACCAGTATTACGCTTCAGGAGCTTGAATCCGGAAGCGATACATATTTCTATGGTCTCCAGACAAACGAAGAAGGCGAAGAGGAACTGGTTGTACTTAACAGAGTAAAAACCGACGTTCAGCGTATCCCGGTATCTATAGACAGAGTTCCACAGCACGTGCGCAATGCCTTTGTTTATACCGAGGACGAACGATTCTACTCTCACGACGGTGTTGACTACAAGCGCACCTTTGCTGCCTTCGTCAATATGTTCGTTCACATCTACGATACTGAACAAGGCGGTTCGACAATAACTCAGCAGCTCATAAAGAACCTTACCGGCGACAATGAACATTCGCCTCAGCGTAAGATAAGAGAGATTTTCAGCGCTATGCAGCTCGAAAAATCCTACAGCAAGGACGAAATACTTGAGGAATACCTCAATTACATCGCTTTTGGCGGTCCTGTAAACGGTATACAGCTCGCTTCGATCCGTTATTTCGGAAAAAACGTCGAGGACCTTACCGTTCCCGAAGCAGCTGTTCTTGCAGCTATCCCCAAAAGTCCCGAGGAATACGGTCCCTTCGTTGAGTACTATGATGATGAAGACCGCCTTATAATTGACGGACGTGCAAATAACCGCGAACGTCAGCAGTATGTTCTTTACAAAATGTACGACAACGGCGCTATTACATACGATGAGTATCAGGAATACCTTAACGCACCGCTTGTCTATACCGATTCGGCAGAATATCTCGCCTCTCACCCCGAAGCGACTGCAGAAGAGCTTGAACAAGAGCAGTCCGCTTACTCATGGGTGGTTGACGCTATGTACTACGAAGCTGCCGATTTCCTGATGGAACAGTACAATATCGACCAGTCAGAAGCTATCAAACGCATAAATAAAGGCGGCTACAAGATATACTCCAGCGTTGATGATAAAATGCAGAACTATGTTGAGGAGCGCTTCCTTGATATAAACAACCTCTATTCCGCAGACTCTCTGCGCAGATGGGCTGATATCGACGGAGACGGAGAAGCAGAGGAATACCTGCCGCATATCGCTTTCATAGCAATGAACTACAACGGCGAGGTCCTCGCTCTCGCGGGTGACTGGGGCGAAAAGACCACCTCGCTCTCGACGAACTACGCAGTTCGCGACCCGAGGCAGGTAGGTTCAACCATGAAGCCTATATCCACATACGGGCTTGCTCTCGAGACCGACTTCATACACTGGGGCTCGACCTTCCGAGATGATCCGATAATGACTACCGAAACGGGAGAGCCGTGGCCTTACAACTACGGAAAGACCCTCACTCACGGCACATACAATGTCTACTACTTCCTCCAGAAGTCCTATAATACTCTGCCCGCACAGCTCTGCCAGGAGCTTACTCCAAAGGCGGTATTCGACTTCTGCACCGAAAAAATGGGAATGCAGCTTGATCCTGCTGACGAGGCTCTTGCTCCGCTCTCGCTTGGAGCTCTCACCTATGGTATAACGCTTGAAAACCTTGTGAACGCATACCTCCCCTATGGAAACGAGGGCGTTTACAATGAGGCTCACATAATCACAAGAATAGAAGACAGCAACCAGAATATCATCTATCAGAATGATGGAAACGCACGCGAGGCTGTCTCAGACGAAACAGCATGGGTCATGAACCGACTGCTCAAGAACGTAGTCGAGAACGGTACAGGTACTGCCGCAAAGCTCAGCAATAAGGTCCTCTGCGGCAAGACCGGTACGACCGATAACTGGTACGACGAAACATTTGTAGGACTCACACGCGACTTCGTAAGCGGTATCACTATCGGTTACAAATACAATAACGACGCCCTCAACCTCCCTTCATCCATTTCAGCTAAGGTATGGTACAACGCTATAGGCAGCTATGCGGATACAGAATTTTCAGATACTCCTAAGGATTTTGAACCCGTAAAAACTGTAATAGAGGCTCCGATGTGTACTTCCTCCGGAAATATCGCAGGACAGTACTGTCCCAAGGGCATCACAGGCTACTGGAAGTCTACTAACGCTCCCGTTTGCACAGGCTCCCACGGCTATACTCCGTCCGAGGGTGACGGCTCGGGTGAGAATTCGGGTGATAACAGCAGCGACGGAAGCAGCAATGCAGGCGGTGACACAGCTGCCGGAAACACTGGCAGCGGAGATGCCGGCAGCGGCAGCGTTGGCGGCGGAGATGCCGGCGGTGGAGACGTTGGCGGCAGCGCTGGCGGCGGTGATGTCGGCGGCGGTGACGTTGGCGGCGGTGACGTTGGCGGCGGTGATGTCGGCGGCGGTGACGTTGGCGGCGGTGATGTCGGCGGCGGAGATGTCGGCGGCGGAGATGCCGGCGGCGGAGATGCCGGCGGCGGAGATGCCGGCGGCGGAGAATGGAGCGAATAATAATGGATAATTCAATTAGGCTCTGCTGTCCATGCCATTTCGGGCTGGAAAGTGTGCTAAAATACGAAATATTAAAAATAGGCGGCACAGACCTAAAAGTCAGTGACGGAAAAATAAGCTTCACGGGCGATGAAAATATCATCGCCCGTGCGAATCTATGCCTGTCTGTAGCAGAGAGAGTCATGATCGAGCTCATTGAATTCAGAGCTACCTCCTTCGAGGAGCTTTTTCAGGGAGTCCGTGCGATAGAGCTCGAACGATATATCGGCGAAAAGGATGCGTTCCCTGTAAAGGGATATTCTCTGAATTCCGCTCTCCACAGCGTCCCCGACTGTCAGTCTATAGTAAAAAAAGCTGCTGTTGAGCGACTGAAGGAAAAGTATGGGGTAAACTGGTTCGAGGAAACAGGCGCTACAGTACAGATAAAGTTCAGCATTTTAAAGGACATTGTGTCGGTTTATCTCGATACGAGCGGCATAGGTCTGCATAAACGCGGCTATCGGCGCAATTCAAATGCTGCCCCGATAAAGGAAACTCTTGCAGCAGGCATGATCGACCTTGCCCATGTTCGTTCTGATTCTGTTGTGTGCGACCCGTTTTGCGGAAGCGGCACTATCCTCATAGAATCAGCTCTCAAAGCTCTCAGGATAGCTCCCGGGATCAATAGACGTTTCGCAGCAGAAAAATGGAGTTCGATAAACAGCTCGGTATGGCGCGAGGAACGAAGCCGCGCTATTGACAATGTTGACCGCAGTGCGAAGTTTCAGGGGATCGGCTTCGATATCGACGACAGCGCCGTTGCACTCGCACTCGATAATGCGCATAAAGCAGGCATAAAATCACGCCTGAAAATAGAACAGGCGGATATTTCGCAGTTCAGGCAGCCTGATAATTCGATAGTCATCTGCAATCCACCCTACGGCGAGCGTATGCTCGAGCTTCGCGAGGCAGAGGATATCTACCGCAAAATGGGAAAAGTTTTCGGAAAGGGCGGCGGACAAACTTCATATATTATCTCCCCTCATGAACAGTTCGAGTCCTTCTTCGGCAGAAAAGCCGTAAAGCGCAGAAAGCTCTACAACGGTATGCTGAAATGCCAGCTCTATATGTATTTCTAAGGAGGAGCAAATGGACACTATTCTCTTATTATTAAGCATTGCGATCATCATTCTTCTCATCATACTGATACTGCTTTTCGTGAAGAGCTCGGGCAATGAAACTGACCTGCGTGAGCTTGCGGATATGATAAAAAAGGATTCCACCAGCTCTGACAGAGAGCTTCGCGCAGAGATATCCTCCAATATTCAAACGAGCGTAAACAGCCTCGGAAGTATGCTTAACATGAACCAGAAAAACTCCGGCGAAGCACAGTCAAAGCGTATTGATGACATGAGCTCGCAGATAAGCTCAAAGCTCGCGGACATGGACAAGTTCCTTTCGCAGAAGCAGGAGGCTTCCGGCAATGCCATAAACGAGCAGCTCAAAATGCTCGAAAACCGCTTCAAGACCCTCGAGGCAAACAACGAGATGAAACTCGAGGCAATACGCTCGACAATGACGAAGCACCTCACCTCCATGCAGGATGAAAACAGTAAAAAGCTCGATGCAATACAGACTACCGTCAACGAGAAGCTTGAATCAAAGATGAATGAATCATTCAAACTCGTCAGCGATAGGCTCGAACAGGTATACAAGGGGCTCGGTGAAATGCAGTCTATCGCATCGGGCGTAGGCGATCTGAAAAAGGTTCTTTCTAACGTTAAAAACCGCGGTATCATCGGAGAGATACAGCTCGGAGCGATATTGGAGGACATACTCTCGCCCGAGCAGTACGAGCGCGAAGCCGCTGTTGTTCCCCGCAGCAGCAACAGGGTAGAGTTCGCCGTTAAGCTGCCGGGAAACGGCGAAGGCAGCTTCGTTTATCTGCCGATAGATTCAAAATTTCCCGGCGATACCTTTGCAGCCTTGCAGGACGCTTATGATTCAGGCAATGCCGAGGCTGTTTCCGAGGCTAAAAAACAGCTCAAAGCAGTAATAAAAAAATGTGCCAAGGACATAAGTGACAAGTATATCTCTCCCCCATATACTACGAATTTCGGTATAATGTTCCTCCCGTTCGAGGGGCTTTATGCAGAGGTAGTAAACAGCGGATTGATAGAGACTCTCCAGCACGACTACAACGTAAACGTAACCGGACCCTCCACAATGGCGGCAATGCTCAATTCGCTGCAAATGGGCTTCCAGACCCTTGCAATACAGAAAAAGAGCAGCCAGGTCTGGGAGATCCTCGGAGCCGTAAAGACAGAGTTCCAGAGCTTTGCAAAGGTTCTTGAGGATACTCAGAAGCATATAAAAAAGGTCGATGATGATCTTGAAAAGCTCGTAGGCGTCCGCACCCGTCAGATAAACCGTAAGCTCAGCTCAATAGAGGCTATTGGTACATCTGACCTGTCAGTTGATGAGGACGAGCAGTGAAAAGCTCAATATCCCGCAGAATAATGCATTTTCTTTATCCAACACGGTGTCCCGTCTGCGGCGAATTGATAGGATATGACGAGTGGTTTTGTACAGGCTGTGCTGATAAGCTGACTCCCTACAGCGGAGATTTCCGCATTGAAGCTGCTGAAAGCTTTTCTGCTGCATTTGAGTACGATGATAATATCACTCCTGCTGTTATGCTTTTGAAAAGGGGCGTTTGCGGTAATGCAGACTTTGCTCTCGGCGGAGCTCTTGCCGATGTCCTGAAGGAAAATGGGATCGCAGAGCGTGCGGACGTTATTGTACCGGTGCCGATGTACCGTTCCGACGAGCGCAAAAGGGGCTATAATCAGGCAGAGCTCATCGCAAAAGTGCTCTCGCGCCGGCTCGGGATAGAACTATGCAGGGATGCAGCTGTGAAGCTTCGCCCTACGGCAGAGCAGAAAACTCTTGACCGAGTGGGAAGGGAGATAAATCTCAGGAACGCTTTTGCGGTCGCACTGCCGGAAGTTATCACCGAAAAAAGGATACTTATCGTAGATGATGTTTGTACTACCGGAGCTACAATGGCAGAGCTGACATCTATCCTTCTGGACAATGGTGCTGCCTCGGCACACTGTGCAAGCTGCTGTAAAACTCCGCTCAAAAATAAGAACAAAATATAAAGAGAAAAAAGCTGCCGGTTTAAGGTATCAACGTTAAAACCGCGATGTATGCAAGAATGCAAAATAATTTTGGATACTCCTCCCACTAAGTTTCAGGAATTTCTGAAACTGCTTATTTAAACGATATAAAGCAGAAAGCGGCAGCCTCATGGCTGCCGCTAAATTTACATATTTTTAAGAATAAGTCTGCGCATAAGCACAAGGTCAAATACATCTATCCTCTCATCACTGCACAAGTCACCGGCTTTCCAGCTTTTCAGCGTACCGCTTCCAAGCAGGAACTGCTGCATTGAGACAAGGTCGGCTACATTGAATGCACCGTCGGCATTCACATCACCTGCAACAGTTTCTGTTCCCGTATTGTCATTGACCAGAATATCTACGCTTGTCATAGTCATCGTGCCGGTCGTGGAGGCAGTTACCGTTATGCGGTCAAGATCTGTATATCCTATCTTCAGATCGTCCAGTGCAGACTGTATGTCACTTGCAAGAAAGCACGCTGTATCACCGTTGGAATAGAAGGGCTGAACCTGCTGCCAGATCGCAGTTCCCGACCATTTCTGCAACGCAATTATAGGCGGATCAGAACAGGAATACTTTACTTCTATTGCATAGCTCTCGCCGAGCTCTTTCAGCTCAGTTCCGTCAATAACTGCAATATCGCTCCAGCCAGCCCAACTGCTTGCTCCGACAGCCTCACCAGTGAAAATATTTTTGTAGTGAGTGTAGCCGCTGCACGGATATTTTGCAACAATGGTGTATATCATATTCTGCTTCGGAGTTTCGCCCTGCCGCTGAAAAAGTTCGGTCAGAGTAACAAATTCATAGCCTTGACTTACAAGCTGCGGCATGACTATTTTAAGTGCCTCAACCGTCTGACTGTTTCCGGCAGCGTCATGGAGAAGCACGATAACTCCGTCTCTTGCACCGTTCATGATATATTCGGCACGCTCCTGCGCCGTTACATTTTCCATGTAATCCTGACAATCGATACCGCAGATAAACGGCAGCTCGATATTGTCATACATGGCCTGGCTAACATCAATAAACGGCGGACGAAAGAACTTTGTAGGCTCACCCGTTATCTCCGTGACCTTTTCGTCAACATAGGCTATCTCAGCCTTTATGTCCTCAGGACTCATCGACCCCATATTGGAGTGAGTTTTAGAGTGATTGTCGATCTCGCAGCCCATGTCATAGGCGCGCTTCACGGACTTTGCACTATCATCGTTGATGTTTGTTCCAATGAGAAAAAAAGATGCCTTTGCATTGTACTCCTCCAGAATGTCAAGCACCTCGTTGGTCGTCGTTGTGTTCGGTCCGTCATCAAAGGTCAGCGCGATCAGCTTTGTTTCAGTGTCGGCAGCGTCGGTCTTCTGAACCGGCATGACCGGCAGCATCAGCGCAAATGCAGCCGCTGCAGCTATAGCTTTCATAAGTATATTTTTCATGTTTCTACCTCTTGCTTTTATTCTAAGACAAATTCACTGTCGCTATTTACACTCACTCGACCCAGTAAACATATTTGTCCTTGCGGGGAGAAGCATCAGGCTGGTCGCAGTCTGCATATCCGAGGATACAGTGTCCGATCCCCTCGTAATCACCCTCGATACCAAGACTTCTGAGAAGTTCCCTGCCCTCCTCAGACTCGAACTCCTCCTTCGCTCGGTGTATCCAACAGCTTGAAATTCCGTAAGAGTGTGCGGCATGCATGAGATTCCCCATTACAAGACTTCCGTCATAAATGTACGTCGGCTTATTCTTGTCTGCGAGCACGATGAGCACTGTCGGTGCTCCATAGAACGGATCCATCGATGAGCCCATTATCTTAGCATTCAGCGCAGAAAGGCGGTCGCGTAGATCTTTATTCGTAACCGCGATTATAATCGGTGACTGACGGTTCATACCGGTCGCAGCGTAGGTGCCAGCCTCGATTATCTTTTCGATAACGTCTTTCGGAACTCCTTCAGGCTTGTATTTGCGTATGCTTCTTCTTGTCATCATGTTTTCAATAGCTTCCATAATATTACCTCCATATTTTAATTATCCTACTCAGTGCAGTATATCTCAATCATATTATACACCCAAGCACTGATGTAAAGTCAATAGTTTCCATAAGTTTTATAGAACTGCACAATTGCTCGCATACACTTTTGTGCACTCTGCATCATTATCTTGAAAATGTATGTTGTACTCCATCACGAGATGTGTTATAATAGTATCAGATTTACTGCGCCAAATGAATGAAAGGTCACACTATGAGAATTTTTAAACACCCCTTTCCCCTGCCTATCCCCATCCCTTTCACAGCCGGAGATATTAAGATAGAATCCAACACCTACAACGGCGAAAAGACTATCGGCTTTTATGATAAGTCCACAAAGAAGCTTATGTATGCCGAAATTGTACGCTCCGAAAAGGACGTTCAGGCGTTTTACACGAAAGTACGGCGTGGATAAGTAAACTGCGCCATGCTATATATTATACAGGACCGCATGACTGCTCGCACGGCATGAGCACGACAAAAAAGCGCAGTACGATCGAGTTGAGCCGACTGATCGCAGCTGATATTATACCGATTGTCACAAGATATAAGCAAAAGCAAATAGCACTATAACAAACACTGTGAGAGATCCGACTCCACTGAAGAGTAACCGCCTAATAACATACCACCCATAAATAAACAATCCCCGAGCTACGGCTCGGGGATTACTTATATTGCTTTACATATTTTCTGCACAGAGCTATTCCAAGGAAGAAGCTCTTCCAGAATATCCGGATTTGTCAAGAATGTCATACTTGGCAGTACAGTGAGAAGCAGTTCAAAATACTTGAAAACATCAAGTCAGTTTGCTTTTGCAGTTTCTACGATAGCCTAATTCCCTTGATATTATAGCAGATTCATTCACTTTTTGCATTTGACATGGTGTGCTGGAGAAACTTTATTCATTCGCCTTCAATGCAGTCACCATATCTATAGTCTTGATCTTTCGTCCAAGAATCCAGTTCGTCAGCAGTGTGACACCGAACATGAAACAGATGGCGATCAGGTATGTGGAAATATCCACGGTAGCGAAAAAGTCGTAGTTGTCACCGATAGAATATTTGAAAATATAATCTGTGAAATAGAATCCTGCCGGCAAACCGAGAATGATACCTACGACAGCGATCCAGATGTTCTGGATCTCATATATTCTGCGAATCCGTTTAACACGGAACCCCAGTACCTTTAGGGTAGCAAACTGGTAGTTTTTTTCGCTCATCGAAAGAATACCCATGTTATAAATAATTACCAGTCCAAGCAGTCCGGCAAGGATTATAAACATCGAAATCATAACATTAAAGGTTTGCAGCATATCCTGTAACTGCTTTTTCAAAGAATCCACCGAAGCAATGGATTCCACACCATCAATGTCGCTGGCGGAGGTATCTGATAAGTCAGCATCGGTGCAGATCGTGTCCGGTTCATAAATGAGTCCCAATCCCTCATAAGCTTTTCTCGTCATAGAGAATTGCTGCATTTGCGGGTGACGGCCTTGTGCAACAATTTTGCTGCTGTACCACTCATCACTGCCGGCCGGCTGCCATTCCACCGTATCACCTAAACTCATTCCCATTTTTTTCAGAAGCTTCCCTGTGACAATAATAGCACCGTCATCGTCCACATTTCCAACGGTAGATCCCGGAATGCCGTCCTCAATATCATGGGTCTGAATGTTTTTGTCGCTGACACGCAGCATACCGTGCGAATCATTGACTGTAATAGTCGCATCCACGAGTTCGCCGTTCGCGTTTTTGTAAGAAATAACCACCGTTTCCGTTGTAGCATCGCCGTATGCATCGTAAAGACCAGTCAGTTCCTTTTCAGTAATGTTTTTGGACAGGGACATGGAATATTTATAGTGAGAAATGTCATCAAAATTCCATTGAATATAGCGGTCAAAGGAATCCATCATGCCATAAGCGAGGACAATGATCAATGTTGCGCCCATGATGCCTACAATGCCCATAGCTGTTCTGGCTTTGCTGCGCTTGATGTCGCGCAGATTCCATTTCGTGGAAAATCCCATTTTGGAGGTCAGACCGCTGCCGCCGTCCTTGCTCTTCATTTTAATGCGCGGCACTTCCAGACGCAAGGTCTGTGCAGCAGATTCATTCAGGATCTTCGAGCAGGAGAGATAGGCAACGATGACAATGCACAGGATAATGACTGCTGCCGCAATGAAGTTCGTGTAATCGAAATATTTTGTCAAGCCGGGAACATCGTAGGTGTCTGCTTCCATTTTCACCAAGATATCCGCCAGACCATAATAGCCGATCAAATCACCGACGATCACGCCGATGATGCTTACATAAAACCCATAGCTCAAATAATGGCGAATGACACGTTTTTTCCGGAAGCCTAATGCCTTCAGGGTACCGATCTGGATACGCTGCTGCTTCACAAAGCGGTTCATGGTGGTGATCACGGCAAGAATGGCGATGAAAACAAAAATACCTGTGAACATGACAGAGTAGGTGTCGCCCTCTTCGCATTCGGATTTGTAGGCAACAAAGGAATAGCAGCTTTCCCGATCTGTTACGGCATCCACGCCGTCAATTTTGTTGACAGCCTTTTTCGTGTCAGATAATTTCGCTGAAAAGCCCTCATCGCCCTTTTCCAGAATGCCCGGTGCCAAGCCGTCCACATCAATCATGCAGGTGGAAAATACATAGGCATCCTGCAAAGAGAATTCACTGTCAAGGGCTTTGATAAAATCAGCCTTATCGGACAGCGCCGCACTTTTATCCTTGATTTTGGAGGACAGCTTGACTGCCTTTTGCAAGTCGATCTGATCGTCGATCCCTGCCGCCGCTTTGACCTGTTTCCATGCCTCTGCTTCGGTCAGACCCATTTCCGTCAATTGGGAAACGGAATCCTCCAGATCAGCTGCGCCCTCCAGAAGATCCTGCACCTCATCCGTCTTGATCGCTTCGTCATAGATGTATTCTTCCGGAAAGCTGTTCATTGACAAATAGATCCATCCGTATTTGGACGCATCCTGAAAAATGGTGTTGTCGTCTGCTGTTTTGTAAACACTGTCCGGTACGGAGATGATCCCCAGCACCGTTTTGGTGATGTCGTATCCCTCATATGTGACAGTAAAATCGTCTCCGACTTTGATGTTATGGTTTTCGGCAAACATACGGCTCAGCCACAGTCCGTCCGCATCGGCATCATAATCACTGCCGTCTGTCACATGAAATGTGTTGATCGTAAGTGTATCCAAATCAGGGTCGGTAAAGGTGATATCAATGGGGATCTCATCCTCTTCACCGTCAATTCTGGTAGAGCCTCTAACGGTAAGTAAACGTTCTGCACCGGCAACACCCGGTGTATTTTGAATCTTCTCCAGAATATCCTCATCGATCTCGCCGTATGCCCATAGATCAGGAAGATTGTTTTCTTTATAGAATTCATCGCAGTTGTGTTTCATTCCGCCTGAATAGGCGGTAACGATGATGTAGATCATGCTTGCCAGCGCTACCATTGCAAAAATGGCGAAGAACTGACCAAAGTGTGCCTTGATTTCCCGTAGTGTTTTCTTGAATAGCATTACCACTGCACCTCTTCCACAGCCAAAGGCTTTGTGTTTTCCTCCACCTTAACAATGTGACCGTTTTTCACCCGTATCACAACATCGGCAATGTCAGCGATCAGTGCGTTGTGGGTTACAACAATGACTGTGTTATTGCCTCGCTCCTCGGTACACTGCTTTTTCAGGATCTTTAAGATCATAACACCGGTTGTTGAGTCTAATGCACCGGTAGGTTCATCGCAAAGCAGCAGTGCCGGATTTTTAGCAATGGCTCTGGCGATGGAAACGCGCTGCTGTTCACCGCCGGACAATTGGTTGGGGAATTTGTTCATATGCTCCGCCAGACCTACATCGGCGATCGCTTCCGCTGCGTCCCGATGATCTTTTACGATCTCATTGATCAACTCTACATTTTCCCGAACGGTCAGGGACGGCAAAATATTGTAGAATTGAAAAATGAATCCGATGCTTTTTGCACGAAAATCCGACAACTGATTGTCCGAAAAATGTGTGATGTCTTCACCGTTGACAATGACCTGTCCGGCAGTTGGAGTATCCATACCGCCGATCAGATTCAAAAGTGTGGATTTTCCGGCACCGGAAGGACCCAGAATCACCACAAATTTACCCGCCTCTATATCAAGGTCGACATTGTCTAATGCCTTGAACTCCGTAGAGCCGGTCTTATAGATTTTGGAAACGCCTTTCAGCGACACTTTGTTTGCCATAATCGTACACTCTCCCTTACATTTTTAACTGTGCAGTGCAGGCTTGATTCATGTATTTGGATGCACTGTCTTACGAAACAACTGCCTTCTTTATTCGTTATAAACTTTACCACTTGAAAATTGCAAGCCGGTTGTTCATATTTTTACCGATGATCGCAAACAGCTTTCCCCGAAGTGTATATTTCTTCATTTCTTCGTTATAGCTTGTTTCAGAGACAAGCTTCATTCGAGGCTCAAGCGCCAGATATTTCGTGCCTGACTTTGTGCCCCAGCCGAATGTGGCATTGGTGTGCTTCACTGCATCGTGCTGCTTGCTGTGTTTCTCCAGAAACGGCGGGTGCAGCTCTGCTATCAGATACCCATGCGCAAAGCTGTCACACAGCATATTGAGGCAGGTTTTCACTTGTTCTTTTGAAAAATATTCCAGCACACCCTCCATGACGATCAGATTCATGTCCGCTTTCGGTAGTGCTTTCGTCCATGCAGATTCGAGCGCACTTCCGTCAAGCATTGTGCAGCGTTCCCTGTCATGATACACCTTGCGCCTGACAGCGATCTGATCGGGCAGATCCACATCGAACCATTGCAGCCTGCCGTTATCGACCTGCGAGAACTTATCATCAAAGCCGCAGCCGAGGTTGATGCATAGCGCATCCGGATACTGCTTCAGCAATCCGATCAGCGCATTCCGAAATAGAATTGTGCGTGCTACAACGCCCTCATGTGACATGAACGGATCGTACTTGCTGACATCTACACCGAGCGTGTCGATGATCTCCTTTGCCTTCAGATCCTTGATTCTCGCATTTGGACGCGCAGTTTCACTTGCCTTGATCGCAAGCGGAATCAAGGCGGTTTCCTGAATATCTCCGAATTTCAATTCCATAATGTTTCCTCCATCAATTTGACTGCATTTTCTTACGGAATATTCTCATCATCAGCTCCGGATTGCCGAGCCACCCTTCATGCCCGTAATTCAACGGGATAATATCCGGCTTTGCATAATGCTGATGATAGCGTTTCAGATATTTCTTGCCCATCTTCTTTGCATAGAACACATGAATGACAGTGCCGGTAACGCTGATTTTATCATCCAACTTTGTCACAAGATCAGAGTAAAACTGATTTTTCACGCTCTGCATATCGACCTTTTGCAGCGTGTCACAAAAGCCCTTCATCATATGCTGCATATAGTCATCACTCACGCCGCTGCTTTTAAAATCCTCCTCACTCATGCCCATGCCCTTCGCCTCGCCGAGCTTGCTGAACTTTTGTAGTGCTTTTTCGGGATTCCTTGCGAGTCGTTTCATGAATATTCCGATTAGTTCAGTTCCCAGTTTTGCAACTAATGGGGATGCCTGATCGAGATCAGAGCTGCCGATGAACACATGGTCTATATGAATTCGTTTCCGTTGCACAAGCAGGGATGCAAAGCTACCGCCCATTGACGAGCCGTAGACGGCATCGAGATGCCCACCGAAATGCTGCTTCACATATTTCTCGATGCGTTTTGTTTCGGCAGTCTGTGTATCAAAAATCGCCGTACCGCCGTCAAAGCCTGTATAATTGACGCACAGCACATGATACTCCTCCGCAAGCGGTTTTATCAGCAGATCAAAGTTGCATTCCCATGTGCAGCTTGTACCGGGCAGCAGGAGAAATGTCATTTTGTTTTCTGTGCCAAATTCTGTGATCTTCATTTTTGCACCTCTATTTTATAATTGCAACAAGCAGCCCCACTAGCACTGCAGGTATCAAAGCAAATACAATTCCCGGAAACAGCATTCCTTTCAGATGAAACCACTTCTGATGATAGGCTTTGTCCATATGCTCCGTCCCCTCAAGGCGGAAGCGCTTCATATTGGCGAACAGTACCCAATCAATAAAGAACGTATCATATGCACCGATCCATGCCATCATTCCAAAAGCGAACAGAAATCCCTGCAGGAAGTCTTGGGCACCTGCAAGCAGCGCCATGACCACAAGCACGGCTGTAAAAAACAGTACCGCAACTCCCTTTGTAAGAACCACCCTTTTAGAAAGCGGTTCAGTCGGGACACGCTCATGTGTCTTGAAGTATTCCTCCTGTATTTCGGTCGGATAATTATGGATCTGCACAGTATTGTTCTTTCCTGACGTTTTGAAACACATCACGGTAAACAGAATCGAAAAGATCAGCATTTCGATCAGGATCACAGACAGTTTCATAATGCAATAATCTCCTTGTTTATAATTTGTTAGCAGCCGCAAACTTATAATTCTATTATAGCACGCGCAAACTGAATTTTCAAGATTTTCCCACACGAAAAGCTGACCAATACTGAATAACTTTTTCACTTTATTTCTGTATATATCGCTCCTGCATATTCTGCGATTTTGTTGGTGATGCCCGTACTGAAAATTCCGGATTCCGCATTCAGGACAAGAAGTGGTATATCACGCTATTTCATATTCCTTGCTTCTTTCAGCATCAGATCAAGCGGATCGCTGCTTATTTCGTCATAGTTCACTTTCCCGTCAGTAACTGCAACGAGAATCATATCATCATCGGGAAAGAGCTGACGCTCACGAAGAATGATATTTACTGCTTCTCTCATGCCCATACCGCCGCATGATCAGAAACATGAACGATTCTATATCCGCTTTGGATGCCTGCTGCCAGTAATCCGTGAGCAGAAATACATTCTTCATATCCTTCTGCGTTTATTTTTAATCGAAAAGCCGTCCCGATATTTCACAGAACGGCTTTTACCGATTATTCTTTCGGCAGATCTTCCGCCTTGATCGTTTTCACACCGAACACGAAGTATACCACATGGCACACCCACACAACAGCAATGATGATGCAGGGTCCCCATATTCCTTTTCTTGCCATCATGAAGAAGCCGAAGCCCATGAGGAGCGTCACAGTGGTAATGATGCTGACCTTTGTTTTCATCAGCATTCCCTTCTTCTCCACAAATGACTGCAAGTGCTTCTTGTAAAGATTTGTACCGATGAACCAGTCATGCAGCTTTTGAGAACTTTGACTGAAACAGAATACCGTTGCAAGATAGAACGGCACTGTCGGCAGTATCGGCAGAAATACGCCTATTGTTCCGAGCGTCAGGCACAGAAGTCCGAGTATCAGAAATATCAGTCTTTTAATTGCCATTGCTTTCCTCCAATCGTTTCTTTTCTCTTTTTGTTGCGATCACATGACGGATTGCCGTAACAGGGCGATAGAAGATCATTCTCGGTCCGCTGAATCGCATGACCTCTCTGATCTTCTCACGCATTTCGGGCTTGTAGCAATGCACTCTGCAATTCGAGCAGAAGGTCTTATTCTCCATAAATGGACATTTATCTGACCTCTGCCTTGCGTAGTTTTCAAGCTCCGCACACTGCTGACATAAGGATCTGCCGCCGTGTTTTTTGTGGCAGTATATCCTTATCATCAGCGATACAAGCTCTTTTTCACGTTCACGCTTTGTCTGAACATTCATCAGCTCACACGTCCGTTTTCTACGGAGTGTGTCACATCTGCGATACGCATGGTAGAAGCTCTGTGCGATACAAGCACGACCGTTTTGCCTGCGGATTCCTCTTTCAGTGAACGGAGGATCACCGCTTCATTCAGGCTGTCGAGGTTGCTTGTAGGCTCGTCCAGAAGCATGAACGGTGCATCATGGAGGAACGCTCTTGCAAGTCCGATCCTCTGGCGTTCACCGCCCGAAAGCGTTTCACCAAGCTCTCCGACCTGTGTTTCGTAGGTATTCGGCAGCGTCATAATAAAATCGTGGATAGATGCCTTTTTGCAGGCTGCAATCACTTCATCATCTGTTGCGTCAAGTCTGCCGATCCGCACGTTATTGATAATGCTGTCCTTGAAAAGCTGTGTTTCCTGCGTCATGTAGCTTTCCATATCACGCAGATTTGCAGTGTTGATGTTCTCGATGTTTGTGCCTGAGATATTCACAGTACCGTTCGTCGTTTTCCAGAAACGCATGAGCAGTTTCAGCAGCGTAGACTTGCCGCTGCCAGATTTGCCGATCACGCCGACGATCTTGTTTTCGGGGAACTTCATGCTGAAATCCTTCAGCACAACATCACCGCCATAGCTGAATGTGACGTTCTCACAGTCCGCACCGCTGAACGAAACCGTCTGCTTTCCGTTGATCTCCTCAGTTTCGGGTGTTTCTTCGATAATATCCAGAACACGACCGCCGGAAGCGATAGTGCTTTGGAGTGTTGTTCCGAGATTTGCAAGCGCAGACACCGGTCCGTAGCTTGACATAAGAGCGATCAGCGGAATGATAAATCCCGAAAAATCGGTGATGCCTTTGCTGTAAAGATGTGCCGAAAGCAGGAGCATTGCAATGTCAAACACAAGAATAAAAGTGTTCGCCAGCGCAAGGTTGAAGCCAGTCAGCTTATTCAGCTTGCCCTGATTTTCGGTAAGCTGCTGTGTCTTGCGGTTCATGCCGTCCATACGCTGCATACCGTTTCCATACTGCACTGTTTCGTCCAGTCCACGGATATTTTCGAGAACGTAAGCCGCAAGCTCGCCGGACTGCGCTCTGATCTCATCGCCTGTACTTCCGCTTCGCTTGGAGATGATAAGCGGCAGTATAACGCCCACGCTGACGAAGGCGCAGAGAGCTAAAAGTCCAAGCGACCAGTGATAGCTGCCGATGAAAATCACCATGACAAGCTCCACCAGAAACGCAATGCAGATCGGTGAAATAGTGTGGGCATAGAATACTTCGAGCAGTTCCACGTCCGATGTAATAAGGCTTATGAGGTCGCCCTTGTCACGCCCCTCCAGCTTAGCAGGACACAGCTTGCGGAGCGCCTGAAACACCTTGTCACGGATAATTGCAAGGAGTGTGAAGGCGATGTAGTGGTTGGTGCGCTGTTCCGTGTAGCGGAGAACTGCCCTGAGAAGTGCAAACACCACAAGGCATATCCATATTGCAGTTATGCCGATAGGTGTGTCGTATCCAATCCCGTGAAGTATTGCAAAACCGCCTAAAATCGGGATAAACTGCACCGCTAAGTATGCCAATGTTCCTGTCAGGACAGCAAGACACATGAATCCTGTCAGCGGTTTTACAAGTCCGAGCATTTTCAGAAGTGTGCCTGCTTTTGATCGCTTTTTCATGCCTTCGCCTCCTTTCCGTAGTTTTCAAGCTCTGCCTGTGTTCGCCAGAGTTTTGCGTATGTACCGCCCTTTTTCAGCAGTTCCTCATGTGTGCCGCTTTCAGCGATATTTCCGCTTTCAAGGCAGTAAATATTGTCTGCGTCCACCACATTTGCAAGGCGGTGGCTTATCATGATAATGGTCTTGTTTTTCGCAAGTTTACGAATTTCGGTGAGGATCACTTCCTCCGATTCTACGTCAATATTGCTCGTTGCCTCGTCGAAAATGTAAACGGGAGAATCGTGCAGGATCGCCCTCGCAAGAGCAAGTCTCTGTCTCTGACCGCCTGAGAGATTTCCGGCATTTTCGAGCAGAACGGTGTCCAGACCGTTTTCAGATTTCAGAAACGCAGAGAGGTTGCAGCGGTCGAGAACTTCCCACAAAACGCTGTCCTCAGCCGCAAAGCACGGTACGCCCAGAAGCAGGTTTTCCCGTACTGTACCTTTGAAAAAGTAAGGCGCATGGCTGATATAGGTGAAATTCTCCATCAGGTCATCTTCTGCGATCTCGCTCATGTCCCTGCCGTTCAAAGTAAGCGTACCGGCAGTGGGCGTATTTCTCTCCATGAGCAGCGAAGCTACGGTGGACTTACCGCAGCCGGATTCACCAACGATTCCGACAAAGGATTTTTCGGGGATATTCATGCTGATACCGTGGAGTATTTCACGGCTCTCATCATAAGAAAAATGCACGTCATTCAGCGATATTTCGCCAATTTCTTCAATAATTCCGATACGGTCGGCAGGCTCGTCCAGCTTCAGGAATTTGAATATCTTGTCGCTTGCCGCCATACCGTTCATGGCAACATGGAAATAGCTTCCGAGACGGCGCATTGGCAGGAAAAATTCAGCCGACAGCAGTATCATGAAAATGCAGTTTGCAAGCGCAAGATTTCCCTTGACAAAGGCTCTTGTCGCCATGAGGATTCCAAGCGCCGCACCGCCGTATGCAAAGAAGTCCATGATGATAATGGAGTTAAGCTGCATGGTGAGGACTTTCATCGTCACGAAGCGGAAATGCTCGGATTCCTCGTTCATCTGCTCGTTCTTGAACTCATCTGCCTGATAGGTTTTCAGTGTGGTCATGCCTTGCAGATTTTCGAGGAAGGTGCTGCCAAGCTGTGCGTACTGTCCCCAATATTTCGAGAGCAGCTTTTTGGCTATTTTCTGCACCATCATGATTGCACCGGGGATAAGCGGTACACAGACCAGAAGTACCGTCGCAGTTGCCCAGCTTCCGCCGAATCCGAACAGGAAGAACAGCGTGATCGGAGCAATGAAAGCGTAAAAAAACTGCGGAACGTAAAGTCCGAAATAGCTTTCAAGCTGGTCAACGCCCTCAACGGACTCCTGCACAAGTTCCGCAGTTGTGACCTGTTCACGGTACTTGCTGCCGAGTTTGAGCAGCTTGCCGTATATCAGTTCACGGAGCTTCTGCTTGACGGTTTTTGACGCAAGATAGCTCATTCTTGTTGCTCCCTGCGCCGTGAAAAAACGGATGATTAGCGTTCCGATGATAATGATGATTGGAACAGTCAGGTCGTTCATCGTCCATTCTTTGTAATACAGCTTGCTGATCGTTTTTGCGACCGTGATGATCATAACGGTATTCAGCGCAAGCTCCAGCCATTGCAGGATAATATTGCCCGCAATGTATTTTTTGCTTTCGGGACATAGCTGTGTTAGTCGTTTATCAAACATCGCCGTCCTCCGTTCTTCCGTGAAATTTATGCGGACTTTCGGGCATCGGTGAGCCTGTGAGCAGTGATTTTATCACCCTTCTATGTATGATAATAAATAATGTCAGACATGATGAAATCAGAATCAATATTGCCTTATTAGTTTTCATAATCCCTCCTGTTAAAATAAAAGGGGCATATAACAGTGTGTTTGTCAAGTAGAAAGTGCATAAAAGGGGCTC
>CALEPT010000020.1 GCA_937910385.1 uncultured Ruminococcus sp.
ACCCGGCCGCGTTTCTTGCCCCGCCGGACTGAGCGGCGTTCAGGACGTTTCGGACGCCGGGAGTGGAAGCCGCGACGTAGGTTACGGCCCCGCTTACGCCACCTTCCTTTGCCGCGTCATAGGTGTTTGCCACGCCTCTGGATAACGACGTTTGTCCTGTCCTTATACCGCGTATCCCTTCAATGACTGTTCTTGCCATTCCCGGTACTCCGCCAACGCGCTGGCCTCCCGCCGTTTTCTGACCCATAACCGCGTTGGTCATGCCCGCAGCGGTGCTTGTTACCATTTCATGCCCGACGGAGAGCGCGGCCCCGCTGACCACGGATTGCGCCATAGAGGGAACCAGCCTTGCCGCCATGAAGATACAGATCGTCCCGCCGAGTATCTGACCCGCCGCCGAGATGAGGGAGGCCATATCCGTTGTCGCAACGAAGTCTGCCTCCCATTGAATAAGAAGGGCGTTTGCGAGGGCATAGACAATCATAATCATGAGGACTTTCGCTCCGATGGAGACGGAGTATTTCAGATAGCTGAAAGCGATGTCGCGGGTGTACTCAAAGCCGCCGAAGCCCAGAAGTATTGCCCCTCCGCAGATGACGAGGTGCATTTCTATGAGGGCGACGGCAAGCGTTCCGGCCAGCATAGCCACGACCACGAGGATGACGATGCCAATAAGCATAATCCCGATGAAGTCCCCCCATCCGGCGTTCCAGCCGCGCTCGACCATCGTGCCGTAGAGCCGGATACCAGCGACAAGCAAATCGTCAGGGGCTATCTGCTGTCCGCTTATGCTTTCCCCGGCCTCCATGAAGGAATTGACGATGAGTTTTGGAAGGAATGTCGCCGTGCCGGAGCTTGACATGATCCAGAGGAAGATGCCAACGTAAATCATCCACTTGGTGAGGTGGGCGGCGACGGAGCCGACGTTGCTTTCCCCGCTGAGAATGGACTTACCCAAACCGAGGGCAAGGGAGAGCGTAGCCAGCCCGATAAACAGCCCACGCGCAAAGCCGAGCAGCTTATCTCCAATATTGGCTGTGAAGCTCTCCACAAACTCCATGCGCTTCTTTTTGGATGTCTCGCCAATAATTTTGTAGTAAGCGATGCCCGCCTTTGTCAGGTCTTGCTCCAGCTTTTCGAGCATTGTGGTAAACTGCGAGAAGATCAGCACCCGATGCTCACCCTCAATGGCACGCTGTACGATCTCCATGCAGGCATCACGTTTTACAGAGCCGCCGTCATAGTCCGAAAGCAACAGACCGGGATCACAGCAGATCTGGCGTATCTGTGTGAGATAAGAAAAGACCTTCAGCTTGATCGTCTGGAATTCCGCTGCATTTGAACCTTGCAGAAGCTGCCTCAATTCGAGAACCTTGGCATCGTAGATATGCCGCTGTTTCTCATCAAAACGCACCACATAATTTTCTTCAAGCTTGTCCGGCAGGTCACGCAGCACATCCTTTTTCAGACGGCGCAGGATAAACACAGAGGTCATGCGGCGCAGCTTTTTGGTAGCTGATTCGTCAGAATGCTTGACGATCGGCGTTTCAAATTCGCTTTTGAACGTCTCATAGCCGTAAAGCAGCCCCGGCATCAGGTAGTCAAAAATGCTCCATAGTTCACTCAACCTGTTTTCAATCGGTGTACCCGTCAGCGCAAACCTGTGTTTTGCATTTATCAGCTTGACAGATTTCGCCGCCGCAGTTGTGTGATTCTTGATATACTGCGCTTCATCCAGCACCTGATAGCCGAAGGAGCAGTCCTCATAGTGCGTAATATCTCGTTTGATGAGGTCATAGGACGTGATGACAACATCGTAGTCCCGATACTGCTTTATCAGCTCTGCCCGCTCTTTCTGCGTGCCGACAATGATAAGATAGGATAGTTCCGGCGCAAATTTATCAAGCTCTGCCGCCCAGTTAAACACCAGCGATGCCGGGCAGACGATGAGGGCGGTATCTGTGCTGCCCTCCTGCTTTTCGGCAAGCAAAACGGAGATCATCTGCAAAGTCTTGCCGAGCCCCATGTCATCTGCGAGAATGCCGCCGAATCCGCTGTTTCCGACTGTGCGCAGCCATTTGTGACCGAACTGCTGATAACCGCGCATGGTCTGCGACAGCGACTCCGGAACATCAAAATCCGATTCACTGACGGTTTTCATGCTGCGGATGATCTGCTTGAAATGGGAATCGCGTTTTGCTACGATTTCCTGATTCTTTTCAAGCATCTTGTCAAGATAAAATGCACGGTACGCCGGAAGCTGGATATTGCCCTTCACAAACTCCTTGGGCGAGATGTGCAGCGCATCGTACATATTGGAAAGCTCCTCAATGCTCTCGTCAATATCTACGAACTCGCCGCTTTTCAGGCGGTGATATTTCTTATTCTGCTTGTAGCTCCGCAGGATTTCGAGCAGCTCGCCGGAGGTAAGATCGTCAGTCAGGATTTTCAGATTCAGCAAATCATTTTCAACGGATACACCGACTGAAATTTTCAGATGTCTGCGCACCTGAATGCTCTGGAAACGGTCAGTGCAGACTACTTCGCCAAGCTCTGTGAGTCTCGGCACGGCGGTTTCCATAATCTCATACATGACATCTTCATCATTTGCGCCGAGGAATCGCTCCTCATTTTTGCGGAATTTCGGGAAATACTGCATCACATAGTCCAGCACCTCTCGTTCACGGTGTGCGTCACGAAAATCCTGTATCACGCTGTTTTTGTCCAGCAGATCAAATATCGCTACACCTGTATCGCCGTACCATGTACCGATGCGGCATTCGGGTCTGCCGTTGTCTACATCCAGATAAAACTTGAATGCGACCTCCGGCGGCAGATAGTTTTCAATCTCATCGCTGTCATCCTCTATGATTTCTGCAACCTTTCGCAGCTCCGGCAGAACTGTATAATAAAACTCGGATAGATTTTTGCGCCCGATCTGGAATTGAATCTTTCCTTCATGATCGCTGTTCAGGGACATCAGCGGCGACAGCTCATTTGCAAAATCGGCATCCATGCGATACAGGCAGTCTCCCGAAATGCAGTAGTCATGCTGATTGCCATAATAGAATGAGGGAATGTTACCTGAGACGATGACTCCTTCAAATGATCTGCGGTTTGTCAGCTTTTTGATATGCAGCTTTACCTTGGGATTTCCGACTATCAGTTTAATTTTCTGCGTTTTAGACTGGTAGATTTCAAGCTCCCTCTCGGCGAACATATCAAAGAAACGGTCAAGGCGGTCACCGTAAAGCCGGATATACAGCTTCAAATCATCATCGGAGTGGTAATAATACCTATCACGGCGGCTTTCCTTTTTATCATGGAGCCAGCCTCTGACTGTCTGTGCAAACGCATATGTATCCTCTGCAAAATCTTCCTCTGAAAAATTGATCTCTGCATTTTTTCCAAGCGGATAGACTCTCCCTGCGTCAATATCCTGAAACAAATCAGCGATATTTTTGACAACATAGGGCTTCCCGACAGCATCAGAAATAATCAGCAGACGAATAGAAATATTCTTATCGTCTATGACCAGCCGTGGAATCAGGTGTACCGTTCCGGCTTTCTGCTGCTTTTCCGTTTTGTGACTGCGCCGAAACTGTTTCAGAAATGCCGAAGCGACCCTATCTGTGCTGTCACCTGGGTGGTTCTTCGCCAGATAATCCGTCATAAGTATCAACGCAGCCGCCTCATGAGGACAGATGCCGTTTGCGTTTCTGTCATGCGCCTGACGGCATTTGTAGCTGTTGCATCGGCAATCCAAAAGCATCTCCTTCGTGAAGCTGACCGCAATAGACTGATTCGGCTTGATCGAAACAGAGATTCTTCCGGTCATTTCACGGGTGTTATAGAAATTGTCATAGTCAAAGGATGCTTTCGAGAGCCTCACATCTCCGTTATGAATCAGGGCGAGTCCCGCATTGTAGGACTGCTGTGTAATGCGGACATCTCTTGTGATTTCCTCTATCGAAAAATAATGATACTCCTGATCGTTACTGTCATGAAACGGTTTGATCCAGTTCGGCATATCTACATCGCTCCTCAATGTCTATTTATGTACCATTTTATCACATCCAGCGTGAAAAAACAAGGGGCTGAACAGTCAATGAGCCGAAAATGATACAGTATCCGATTGAAGATCATCACACAGCTTGACTTGCGAAGAAAAATGTGTTAAAATATTGCTTGTAGAGATTGCCGCGACATGGGTGAGAATTGAATAAAAACGTTCAACTTGTTGTGCGATACGCACAATAGAACGGGATACGTAATCGTTTTTTACACGTTTTCGTAGAAGTTTCATGATTTTTCGCAAATTCGTGCGCATCTCGCCTGTGAAGCAAATTTTGCCGATATGTATGCCGATGCTTTTTACGGTTCCAAAATCGAAATCGGCTACTGAAAAACGGTGCTATTCTGTTTCCGTCAATGATACGATATGCTGCACTGTTCTTGTAGCCACATGTTATTGCTGGAGTTCGCTGTGAGATAGGTGCAGCATGTTTGTTAAAATGCACAATCCAGATGCCATATATTGTCCATCATTTCACATCTGTGTAGAAATTTGATGATTTTCATTAAATTCGTGCGAATTCGTGAATGGAACAGAATTTGCCGATATGTATGCCGGTTTGTTTTTCGGTTCCAAAAATTTGAACAGACATAAAATTCCTGATAATACGGCATTTTTAAGTGCCTGCACTATATTTTGAAAGGAGAATGTCTCTTGCAATGGTTTGAAGAAGTTGCTGAGTATTTAGAGCCTGAAACCGTTTACACGCACAAAGAGCTCGTTGCATTCATCAAAACGCACTATCCCTATGTAAGCCAAGGCTCCTATCACTGGGGAATCAACAGTATGATGAAGTGTGGAAAGCTCGCAAGAATTGGCTACGATCAGTACCGCAGGGCTGACGGAACAGAGCGGGTGTACACTCCGAACTACACAAAGTCTACGCAAACGCTGGTAAAACGCATAGCAAGGAAATATCCTGATATTGCGTTCACCGTATTTGAGACGGAGCTTCTGAACGAGTTTTTAGAGCTGCCTGTTCCCGACAGTATCGTCTATATTCAGGTCGAAAAGGCTCAGGCAGAGGCTGTTTTCAGGTTTTTGCAGGAGCGTTACGACTATCATCTTTTGTTCCGACCGTCCAAGAAGGATTTTGAAGTATATCGGCGGTCAGGATGCATTGTTATTACGAATCTGATCTCGGAATCTCCGCTGAAATATGGGAATCCGCACGATATCCGTATTGAAAAGATGCTTGTTGATATTTACTGCGATAAGATCATAAGCTGCCTGCTTGATAGTGAGAGATTGGTTGAACTGTACTATAAAGCTGATGAGCTGTACACAATTGATAAGCCGGGATTACTCCGGTATGCGAATCGAAGGGGCAAGAAAGAGGATATAGAGGGGATGGCATCAGAGATATTTGAGCGTGAACTGAGTATCGAAGAGAAGATAAATAGCGATAAATCTAAGATTTGTAGTGCGGCTCAGGCGATTATTGAATCACTGCCCGAATCTCAGCAGCTCCTTTTTGAATACATTAATTGTGGCATGACACAGCCTCAGCTAAAGGATGCTCTTGAGGTTTCGCCGCAGGCTGTTGACCAGCGATTGGACAGACTGTTCAAGACGCTTGTGCGGGAAATTGAGAAGAAATACGGTTTTACCGAAGAATACATCCGCAAGATATACTTCTACAGATCTGAATTTTACATTCTGAGACGGCTGTCAGGGTTCATATAATGAAGTTTGATGCCCCGTTTTGAGCGTAAAGATGCATAGGGGGTTGATAAAAATCAGGTGGGGGTTGATGCCTGTGACAGTAAGTAGAGGGGCTTTTACAGGTTTCATTAGCTTTCAATCATCATTTCATCTGTCTAAATAGCCCTCTTACAACTTTTTTTGTTTCTAATATGACATAATCGGCTCTGAACGCGGTGCTTTCAGCCGTAAAAATGGTTTTTACAGCATATTTTGTGGCAGAATGCCTCTGGGACATTGTTCCGGAATGGCTCTCTCTATCACAAGATATGCTGTTTTTGTAAGACTATAGAGGACTTTCCACAGATTTCTCACATTCAAAAGTTTCATCTCGCGCTGATAAAGAGCGAGGGGGTTGATAAAATTAGGGTGGGGGTTGATGCATATGGTATATAGTAGAGGCACTTTTACAGGGTTTCAAACCTTTTGTGCTTTTTTCAGTATAAGCGCAGATGCAATACAGAGCCAGTACAGCTGTATAGCACTTTTGCTGTTTCTGCCCTTTTCCATTTTTCATGATAATAATACGAGAATTTTGTAGGTGATGTGATGAATGAGCGTTTGATATTTCGCCTATCAGAATTATATCTTTCAGATGGGCATACACACTACAAAGCCATCTATGTAGTTATGACGGCGCTGAACGGTTCATGCTGTTTTACTGCCCTTATTTCTATTTGGATTTTGCAAAAATCCAGCATCAAAACTGGTTTGTGGTATAATAGATGTAGACGCACAGCAGGACAGTTCCATACCGGCTGTATCTGCCGTAACAGCGCAGACAATCCCCATTTGGATTTTTCAAAAATCCAGCATCGAAACCGGAGTGTGGTATAATAGAACTGTACCGCATACCGCACATAAGCCAACCATCATCCCATTGGACAATTTCAGTGGGATTTTTTATGGGGTACGCATATGCAACAGCCCACACTGCATCATTATATCAATATTGAGCATTTGGTTTTATACCAGATGCTCTTTTTTGTTGCACTTAAAGTTTTGATACTTCATCTGTCAGATTTTGTGCCGACGAAATTCGTTGACACAAAAAATCCCTGACTATTCACGAGGAAAGAAAAATCAAGAAGATCGGAGCGTGATGCCTATGATTGAAGCCAACTGGCAGGAATGTCAGCTATCAGTCCCTGCCGCTGTGTAAAGCACCATCAGAATGAAAAGAATACAAGCCATCTACCAACAAGGAGGTCACTATCATGATTGTTCCCGCAACTATCTCACAGCAGACACAAGTGATTACAGACGTATGCCGCTGGGCATATGTCAACGTTTGGCAGCCGAGACCTTCGGATTTTGGCGGCAAGCCGAAATATTCCGTAGTACTCATAATTCCAAAGCGTGACACTGCCACACTTCAGAAAATTCACGATGCTATTGCAATTGCCTATGAAGTTGGCAAGCTTCAGCTCCAAAGGGGCAGCATGACGCTCCCTGCGCTCGAAAGCATTTCAACTCCGCTGCATGACGGAGATACGGAGCATCCGGACGATCCTGTCTATGCCGACAGTATGTATCTTACTGCGAGTTCCATCACCATCCCAACCATCGTAGATGCATCACACCAGCCGATCGCAGACCGTTCTAAGGTCTACAGCGGTGTGTACGGCAGAGCCAATATCAGCTTCTACACCTATAACACTTGCAAAACTTACAGCGCACGCAATGCACGCAATGCACGCAATGCACGCAATGCATCTAACCCTTACAATAGCGACGGCGCAAAGGGAATCGCTTGCTGTCTGCACAGTTTGATGAAGGTGAAAGACGGCACACCTCTCAACTGCGCTCCGTTACGTTCTTCAGCTATGGACGATTTCAGCAGTCTGGATTGATTATGATATCCATACTCATCAGCATCAGATTTAGGAAAGGCGGTGATCCTAGTGTGTTTTTTTGAATTTATTGAGTGCTTCGATGCGGCATATATGAAGGCGGTGATAGTGAAAAGTAATCAGGCTGACACATATTTTGTCAGCTTGATAAGGATTCAGGTTCACAAATTCAACAAGTCTCATAGCAACCATACGCACATTTTGAGCATCACGTTCATCTCGTTTATCACGCTCATCTCTTCAGCAACGATCAGAACGATAATGCGAAGTTGTCTGTGCGATATGGTCAGTTCCCAAGGAGGTATGCTAAATGAAATTCACACTTTCACTCGCAAAAGTAAATGGACAGACGTCCAACAAGTCCTATCCGGACATTACCGCCGTCACTGACAAGGAGACACTTCTCACCGCCGTCAGCTGCGACCATGTCTGCGGCACGTTCAAGCACCACCAGCGCTCCCGCAAGAACTTTTTGAGTGCCGACTGCATTGTGATGGACTGCGACAACGATCACAGCGATGACCCGGCAGCGTGGATCAGCCCCTCTGACTGTGATAGTCTTTTCCCGGATATCTCCTGCGCCATTGTTCCGAGCCGCAACCATATGAAGCCGAAAAACGGTAAGACTGCACGCCCCCGTTTTCATGTGTATTTCCCGATTGCCGAGATCGACAACGAGGAAATTTATGCCGATTTGAAGCACAAGGTGCAGCTCTCTTTCCAGTTCTTCGATGCAAATGCTCTGGACTCTGCACGCTTTATCTTCGGAAATTCTGGAAATACTGACGTTACTTCTGACTCCATCATCTGGCAGGAAGGCTCCATGACCGTTCACGAGTATATCGTTCTCATGGCGGATAACGGAACTGACACAATCCCTGCCGGCTCACGCAACAGTACGCTTTCCCATTTTGCAGGGCGTATTCTGAAAAAGCTCGGCAATACAAAAGAGGCACAAGCAGCATTCCTTGCAGAAGCCGATAAGTGCGAACCGCCTCTTGACCGTGTGGAACTGCGTAAAATTTGGCACAGCGCACTGCGCTTTTATAAGGATGTCAGCAAACAGTCTGACTATGTAAAGCCGGACGAATATGCCAAGCCGGACTGGTCTGATCCGATTCCTTTTGACAGGCTTCCCGTTGATAAGTTCCCTGTTGATACACTTCCCGCGCCGATTGCGGACTATGTTGCTGCTGTTGCGGAAAGCACACAGACTCCCGTTGATATGGCGGGCACGGTTGCGATTGCGATCCTGTCTACCTGTTTGCAGGGCAAGTATCGTATTCAGGGCAAATCAGACTGGATCGAGCCGCTGAACACCTATTCCCTTGTGATTGCTGCTCCTTCTGAAAGAAAGTCAGCAGTCACGCATATGATGATCCGCCCCATCAACGATTATGAGATCCAGCATAATCAGGAGAATGCCGCACTCGTTGAAGCAAGTAAAATGGGGCGTAAGGCGCTGGAACGTCAGCAGAAGGCGCTGATTGAAAACTTCGCCAAGGGCAAAGCCGCACAGTCGGATCTCGATGATCTTGCACAGAAGATAGCCGATTATGAAGAAGTCAAGCCTATGCAGCTCTATGTGGACGACATCACGCCGGAGAAGCTGGTATCAGTTCTCTCAGCCAACAAGGGTAATGCTGCGCTGATTTCCACGGAGGGCGGTATATTTGATACGCTTGCCGGTGCTTATTCCAAGGTCGTCAACATCGATGTCATGCTGAAGGGCTATTCCGGTGACACCATCCGTGTTGACCGCATCGGTCGTGACAGCGAATATGTCATGGATCCGGCGCTGACAATTCTTCTCATGGCACAACCGAACGTTGTGGCTGCTGTCCTTTCTAACACAACCTTCCGCGGCAGAGGGTTGACCGCTCGTTTTCTTTATTGCCTGCCTGTTTCCAGTGTTGGAAGCCGAAAGTACCATAGTGCTACGGTTTCGCAGGAAGTCAGCATGGCTTATGATAAAAAGATTCTGAACCTGCTGCGTGATGACAGTAAGGATGAAATCATTGTTCTCTCGCCCGAAGCGGACAGTCTGATTGCTGACTATGCCGAGGAGCTGGAACCGCTGCTTACTACGAAGTATGCGGACATGGCAGACTGGTGCGGAAAGCTGATCGGCAACACGCTTCGTATCGCAGGACTGCTATGCCGTGCAGAGACAGACTCGTGTCAGGATTTTATGCGTGCAGGTGATCCGTTGGCTGTCAGCAAGGAAACAATGGAAAAAGCCATCAGGCTGAGCCGTTATTTCCTCAGTCACGCACAGGCTGCGTATTCCGTTCTTCCTGAGAGCGATATGTATAAGCAGGCAGAGAAAATTCTGGAGGTGATTACTGACAAGAAATTGACCGCATTTGACCGCCGTGAGATCATGCGTTTTTGCAGATCGTTCAAAAATGTGGCAGACATCCAGCCTGTCCTTGATTACCTTGAGGACTATGGTTATATCGTGTGTCAGTCTGCTGCACCGTCTGCAAACGGCAGACCTCCGCTTCCGAAATATCTCGTCAACCCGGCTGTTGCAAAAACTACTGCTGTCTCATCCGTTTCAATTGTGCAGTGATACAGCTGTACTGCTTTTTGGACGAAAGACAGTACTTTGCCGGTAGATGAGTAGATGAACAGAAAAGGCTGGAGGATAACCAGTAGAGCAGTAAGCGCGTTGCTGGCATATGGAAATGCTGTTGTACACTGCTGTTTTGCTTTGATTATTGCTTTTTAATTCTTGTATTGTCGTTATGTCTCTGGTGCAATACGGGCTAAACGTTTACCACGTTCCGATTTTTTGTTGGTTTTTGTCCTGCGCATCAGGGACAGTTTTGTTAACGCATTAAAACACAGTGAACTCACACTGTCACACCAGAACAAAAGTAATAAAAGTAACAAAACTGTGCATCATCTGACCGTTTCAAAGTGAACACATCAGATCATGCAAGATTTGTGTGCTTTTGAGCAACCATTACATTATCCTGTACGTCGGCTTGTTTTTTATCATATACGTCATGGACATTTGGTTGCTGTTGTCCGGAAAGCGTAAACAGATTTAGCATTACGATGATCAAGTAGCTCTATCGGAGGTAAATGTATGGGAAAAGAAGAAGTTTATAGTAAAGAAACGTTCATTGCAAAGAAAAAGACCGAATATGCAGATAAAAAGTATCATCTTCGGTGTATGGAAGCACTGAAGAAATTGGATGAACCGCTTGAAGGCTGGAAATGCACTGAAATCTATGACGTGCGCGAGGATGACGAAGAAGCGAAACTTGAAACCTGTATGCTGTGTGGCTGCAAAAGAGTGCGTTTTGTTCACAGAATGGAGCATGATGATTCCTTTTTCTATCTTAATGTCGGATGCATCTGCGCCGGTGTTATGGAAGGTGATATCCTTGCTGCTGCCGAGCGCGAGTATGAACTGTACAAAAGAGCGCAGCGCAGGAAGTATTTTCTGAAGAAGGACTGGCAGTGGACTCCTACTCATGATTATTGTATCAAGTACAAAGGTTATAGAGTATATGCTTACAAGAGACCTTGTTTGCCAGGAGATTCACTCGATGCTCAGTCTGACCGCAGAACTTGTTATGAAGTTGGATTCTTTATGGAGGGCACGGTCACAGAATATTGCGGCAAACCCATCTATGATTTGAAAACAGCAAAGTATGCGGCTTTTAATCTCATTGAAAAGGAAAGAGTGAAGAATGAGAGCGCGAAGAAGAAAATCGATGCATTGTCTCAACCTTGGCAGAGATCTCTCAGAAATTCGCTCAGAGGCTCACGTAAGGCGGCAAAAGGCTTTTGAGATATCTCACGCTCAATTCTTCGGACAATGATATTGCCAATCTGACAACGTACAATTTAAATTCATTAACGTATGCAAAGTAATAAGGTGAATGTTGTGAGATATAAGCCGAGGGCATCATAAAAAAGCTATAAAACAGCTTCGGTTGTGGCGGGCAGAATATGAGACAAGGGGTTTTGTCCTTTTTGTCCCACTTTTGTCACGCCGATTAAGGACAGCTTTTTTCTTGATATTTCATCACTTTTGGGGTTTTGTCCTTTTGTCCTGAATGTATAGATAACCTAAAAAAGTATTATTTTATTTATATAGTTATTCTGTATAAGACTGAAACTACTTACATTCTACCATGAGGGATGGGACAAAAGGGACAAAAAGGACAAAACCTCAAAAAGCTCGTAGAATGGACGAAAAACAGAACCCTGTAATTGTCCTCTGTGCCGGGACAATTGGGACAAAACTCTTAGAAGAACATTACCAGTCTGCGTTTCAAGCAAAAACGGCTATCGCCATCTCAGAAGCTCCACGTCACGATCTGACAGCTTTTCACGGATTCATTCGTCACCATTTGGCGCATGAAACAGAAGCAACCCTTGTAGCGCGTTCTGGCGCGTTTGAGGTGGGGTACGCATATAGAACTAACTGAGGGTCAAAACGCCCCTGAGTATCGGAACCCCTCTCGCCTTGACAGAGCCACCACGATAAAGCCTGTGTTCACCCCTAACGGTTCATTTTGCAAACGGTTGTTCTAAATCAATACAGTGCCTTCTAGCGCGTTTGAGATGGGGTACGCATATTGATGAGATTATCGCTATTCAGTTAAAAGTACCGTTTCGGTAGTTTTGAAATTCCTAATTGTGGTCTTATCAGCAACGCCCTCTCAGAAGCTCCACGTCGCGCTCTGACGGCTTTCGATGCTTTCACCCTATAGTTTACCCTCGAAACGCAGACAGCCCTTACAGCGTGTTCTGGCGCGTTTTAGGTGGGGTACGCATACGGAGCAGATACTAAATCACGCAAATGCAGGAATTGTTGAGTATCTGTTCATTACTCACTTGGACTTTTGTCCTTTTTGTCCCACTTGTGTCCGAGCATTTGAGGACAGCTTTTTTGTAGATATATCATCAAAAACAGACTTTTGTCCTTTTGTCCCGATATATAGAAATAAATAAATAATAATCATTTATTTATTCTGTAATTCTGTATAAGACTATTGCCTCTTACACTCTATGGGACAAAAGGGACAAAAGGACAAAACCTCAAAAAGCTCGTAGAACTGATGAAAATAAGTGAACAGAAAAGTGTTGCCGCGCCGGGACAAAAGGACAAAACCCCGTTGATAGGTCTATGCTTATCACTCACTATGGTTTAGATGGGGTACGCATACGGACGGTTTGCTGCCCTCACCCTAACAAGTATAGCACATTCCAGCTTTCTTGTAAAGAGTTGGAGAACAGGAAACAACAACGCCCTCTCAGAAACTCCACGTCACGCTCTGACGGCTTTCAACGCTTTCACCCTATAAGTTACCCTCAAAACGCAGACAGCCCTTACAGCGTGTTCTGGCGCGTTTTAGATGGGGTACGCATATTGGACGGTTTGCAGCAATATCCTCACCCTAACAAGTATAGCCCATTCCGCTCGCCTTGTAAAGAGATCGAGTACAAGAAACAGCAACACCCTCTCAGAAGCTCCACGTCACGCTCTGACGGCTTTCCACGGTTTCGCCCTATAGTTTGCCCTCAAAACGCAGACAGCCCTTACAGCGCGTTCTGGCGCGTTTTAGATGGGGTACGCATATGTGGGGCTACCCCTAAGTCTGGCTTAGGCCGTAAATGCTGAGTACCTGTTCATCACTCGATAGGACTTTTGTCCCTTTTGTCCCGCTTTTGTCCGAGCATTTGAGGACAGGTTTTTTGTAGATATATCATCAAAAACAGACTTTTGTCCTTTTGTCCCGATATATA
>CALEPT010000021.1 GCA_937910385.1 uncultured Ruminococcus sp.
AATTGTTCTCTTTTTTGTTGCCCTTAAATTTGACCGACCTTACGGATTCAGGAGTATGCCATATGATGTATTTCTTTTCTTAGCCTCAATTGCTATTGCGGCTATTTTGTCCTGTGAGGATAAGATAGCCACTTTTTTCGTTGGTTTCATTATAGTGCATCCTCACATTGTTTCCAAAAACGCTTCAAAGTTTCCTCATAGGCTGTGCGGTCTGTCATATAATTCATACCATGAGCAGCTCCTTCAATCGCAAGATACTCTTTTGGAGCTATACAAGCAATATAGTTTTTATACATCATTTCTATAGGTACCAATTTGTCGTTACTTCCATGAATTAACAATACCGGTACTGTATTTGTTTCCATTGCTTCAATAGTGCTGTGACTGTCAAGAGATTCACCTATATTCTTTTCACATATCGAATTAGCGAGATGCATCCTTATCAGATATTCTATTTTCAGTTCATCTTTCAAAATGTGTTTAAGTTGATCATAAGGGGAAGTATATGCACTATCAGCAATTATTCCACAAACATTTTCTGGAAGTGCTGCTTCAGCTGACATCAGAACTGCGGTTGCTCCCATAGAAACACCGTACAGGTATATCGGTATATTGCAGCCAAATCTTTCTGTCAGCCAATTTATCCAACAATGGACATCGTGTCTTTCAAGCAAGCCAAGGCCAATATAATTGCCGCCGCTGAAGCCGTGAGCTCTTTCTTCAGCATACAGAACTGCACAGCCTTCGTTTTCAAGGAAAGCTGAGATCATACCGAAGTCTTTAGTCCATGTACTCCGCCATCCATGCATTGCAAGTATTATACGCTTAGGTGATTCATTAGTTAATAAATGCCCCCTTAGACGTATACCATCAAGTGAAGCAGTTTCAATGATTTCCGCATTTTGTTCTGCAAGTCTGTCTGAATATTTGACCGTATCAGCTGTAATTGCGCAGTTCCCACTGAATTTGTCAATATGCTTATAAGCTGTTGACGAACAATCCCAGCTATTCCTGCTCTGCACATGGTTCATAATAGTTTTTGTTGCCCTGTATGAAACTGCTGCCATTCCTCCAAGAACGACAGTTCCGGCAAACGCTCTATAAGCTCTTCTCATATTTTACTCCTCATATGATGATATAATTAGTTTTGTAAAATCAGAAATGCCTGTAAGATCAGTATCATCAGGGTGAGTGTTCCCTTTTGTAAAAACATCATTAAGCATTTCAGCAGAATCCGGTAGCTCATTGTAGATCATTCTTTTGAATTTATCATCTGCTGCTCCCTGACACAGATAAAACCCATACCATCGTGCTTATCACCAATATCTTATCGGCGATAGGATCAAGGAAAATTCCTAAATTTGTTATCAGATCATTTTTTCGTGCAATGTATCCATCAAGGAAATCGGATACAGAAGCCAATATAAATATCGATAACGCTATTAGCGGTGAATACTTCCAATCATTTTTCAGAAGAAAAAAGACAAGAAAGGGTACAAGTATTATCCTAAAACAGGTTATCTTATTTGGTGTATTCATCATACATAAGAGCTTTTAGATTTTTCTTGTTTCTTCGTTTGGCGATATGTAATGATATGATATCATGCAGCATTTCTCCCCACATTAAAAGACTTGCAACAGCTATTATAACTGCAATAAAAATACCCATTTTCTTCACTCTCCTATTCATCTTCATTGTCTCCAAACATTTTCTCTGAGATGCGAACTGCCATTTCAGTCGAAAATGGCGAAGTGTTCAAAGCATTCTTTAATCTATACCCAAAAGCTTTTCTGATATTCCCTGTCATATTATAAAAGGTATAAAGATTATCAGCAAGGTATACTAAAAAGCTGACCATAAATATATAATGAATACAGTTGGCTGGAATAGATGCCATTAGCTTATCCATAAGAGGCTGTACAAATTTTATCAGCAGCACAGACAAAACTCCGAATGAATTCGAACACAATAAACATATCCTGCCCTTCAGATTAAACCTGTAGGAACTGTAATCCCACCAGCGCTTATTAAACAATTTCTCTAAGACAAATGAAGTTGTGTACTCAAGCAGTGTACATAACAGAAGTCCTGCAAGAAAGAGTATGATGCTATTTTTTATATTACCGAGAAATAATATGACGCCAATTGCGCCCCAACCGTATATCGGACAATACGGTCCGTTCAGGAAACCACGATTGATAAAGCACCTATTCTTAACAGTATATTGCAGTGATTCCCAGCTCCAGCCTAAGAAGCTGTAAAAAATAAATAGTATAAATCCTTTTTCAATGAACGGCTCCAATCAAAACACCTCCTGTCCGTTGGATAAGGCGTTTACCTCCCTCCAACGTTTCCTTTGTGCTGACTATCTTATCTGCTATGCAGAGGATCATACTCTCCCTGTGCATAGGCAGCCTCAGTATATTCATAGGAAACATATGACAATAGATCATCTCAGCCTCAAGCATATTGACAGAAAAATCACGGCGTGCGTTTTTCAGGGCTGTTCGTGCATGAGTAAAGCCGTGAGGACGATGTTCCTTCGGACTTGTGTGCCAGTCATACAGAAAATAATCGTGTAATAATGCTCCACGGATCAGTGACTGTCTGTCAACATCAATATCAAATCTATCCGCTATACTCAGGCATTTTACAGCAACAGCTACAGAATGCTCAAATACACTCGTTTCACCGTGCTGAATGTGATTTTTTGTTATCTGCATATTTTTGGACGTCAGTATGTCATTTGCATATCGTATCAGTTCATTTTTGTAATTTATTTTCATTTTTTCTCCCAAGTTTATTTCAACTACTTGACTTTTACCTCATGTGTATATTATAATACAAGTGAAGAAAAATGTGAACGGACATCTTTCACGATATTTATGGCATATACCACACTTATCCGTAAAAATGAGTATTATGCCACAGAAGTCTTTAAATTAGTATAAGGGGAGGAACTAATGAGCGGTATCGACAGAAGAATAATCAAAACGAAAAAAGCAATACGCAATGCGTTTGCTGAACTTCTTTCCGAACAGGAGCTCAATTCGATCACTGTAAAGGATATTGCGGACAAAGCTGACATCAACAGGAAAACATTCTATAATTACTACAATGGAGTATATCAGGTCATTGACGAAATAGAAAATGAGTTGATACACGTATTTGAAAGCTCGATCGATGATGTTGATTTTCAGGAGGCTATGAGAGATCCACAGCCTGTTTTTGAAAAACTGACTGCAATTATCAGCAGCGACATTGAATTCTACGGGTGTCTTATGAAGATGAACGAAAATGTCAGCCTTGTAAGCAAGATATCCGATCTGTTAAAGTTCAAGGTCAGAGAAGCCTTTACGAAACAGATCGGTGTGTCTGATGAGAAGCTGGATATTATCGTGAACTATTCTATAAACGGCATGATAAGCGCCTATCAGATGTGGTTCAATTCTGATAGAAAATACCCTTTGGATAAGTTTTCCGATGATGTCGGAACAATAGCCTTCAGCGGAATAAACGGATTAGTTCATTCAGCAAAGTAATATTATTTGAAGTTATTACACATTTGCTTAACGATGTGTGGCTTAATACACAGAAAGCAAAAAACCTGCCCATAGTAAATTTTTATATATTAAGTTATAATATATCTATAGTACTTTTAGGAGATATATTAATATGAGAAAAATTGTTATCACAGGAATGGGCGCAGTAACTCCGCTGGGAATAGGTGTAAACTCCTATTGGGAAAGTCTCATTGCCGGCAAGTCGGGTATTGATCTGATAAAAGCCTTTGACGCTTCCGAGCTTCCCGTGCAGTTTGCAGGTGAGGTCAAGGACTTTGAGCCATCAGAGCATATCCCGAAGGATTTACTAAAGAACACCGATCCATTTATGCAGTATGCCTTTGCAGCAGCAAATGAAGCAATAAGCCAGAGCCGTCTGACTATTGAGCCATACAGAACAGGCATTACTCTCGGCACAGCTATGGGAGGAGTGGCAGAGATAGCTGCAACTCAGGAAAGACTGACTACGGAGGGCAAAAAGATAGGTTCGAGATTTATCCCTAAGATACTCGGAAACCTTGCTGCTGCGAATATCGCCATTAACTACAATATCAAGGGCCCGAGCTTTACCGTGAGTACAGCTTGTGCCTCAGGCGGAGATGCTGTCGTTACGGCTTCCATGCTTCTCCAGACAGGAAAAACTGACGCAATGATAGTTCTCGGAGCAGAGGCTGTGCTGTGTCCTCTGGTTATACACGCTCTTACAACGGTAAAAGCTCTTTCCAAGAGAAATGATGAGCCATCATCTGCCAGCCGTCCGTTTGACTTATCCCGTGATGGTTTTGTTATCGGAGAAGGCGGCGGAGCTTTTGTACTTGAGACAGAGGAGCACGCTCTTGCCCGTGGAGCAGATATTATTGCCGAGCTGAAGGGCTGCGGCAACTCAAATGACGCACATCATATCATGGCGCCTCACCCTGAGGGAAAGGGCGCGATAGCCTGTATGCAGGCTGCAATCTATGACGCTGGGATAACTCCCGATGAGATAGGGTATATCAACGCTCACGGTACAGCCACTCATAAGGGCGATGTGGTCGAGGCAAATGCAATAAAGGCTGTATTCAATTCTTCTATCCCCTATGTAAGCTCAACTAAGGGAGCGACAGGGCACATGATGGGCGCAGGCGGAATAACCGAGGCTATCGCTTGTATAAAGGCGATAGAAACAGGAATAATGCCTCCTACTATCAATCTCTGCAATGTTGATGCTGAGTGCAGTGATATAGACTTCATACCAAATCACTCTAAAAACGCAGATATACGATATGCGATGTCAAATGCATTCGGATTCGGCGGTCAGAATTCAAGTCTGATCTTCGGAAGATACGAAGGGTAAGGTGATGGGATGAGCTATACATATGATCGTGAATCATTCAGAGAGAATTTTGAGAGAGAATTTATATGGCTGAATGGCTTTATGAGAAATGTCAGACGCTACGGTACAAAAATCGCACTTATTGATCCTTCAATCGATAAAAGCTGGACTTATGCAGAGCTGAACGGCGATTGCAACAAACTGGCTAATGCACTAAAGGCTGACGGCATAAGGCAAAGTGATATTCTCCTGATGCAGCTTTACAATTCACCACAGTTTGTTTTCGGATATATTGCCTCACACAAGACAGGCGCTGTTGCTAATCCTATAAATTTCAATCTCTCAGCCGGTGAGACCGCAGAGATAATTGAACATAACAAGCCAAAAGTCTATATTTACGATGCGGATATCATCAATACAGCGGCAAGCGCACTTGAAATAAGTCGTCATAAGCCCGATGTAATTCTCGTTGTGAACAATTCAGGCAAGGAGATAGATATGCCGGAGGGACACATACTTTATGATGAATATGTCAGTAAAAGCAGTACAAATGATATACCTGTTGATTTTGAGCCTAATGTGTACAATGAAAGTCTCAGGCTGCAAACCTCGGGCACGACTGCTACGCCGAAGGGAGTTCCGCTGAACAATATGAACGAGATACTATCCGCTCATAATCTCATAATGGACTTAGGACTGAAAAGCGGTGATGTGACGATGAATCTGACGCCGTGGTTTCATAGGGGCGGTATTCATTCTACCGGTCCGACAACAATTTTTTATCTCGGAGGAACTACAGTTATAATGCGCTTTTTTAACCCTAAGAATGCGGTACGGTACATAAATGAATACAAGATATCTTACCTGACTGCTGTTCCTGCTGTTCTGCACCCGATGTGTGCCAGACTGGAAAAGTATAATGAGGAGCTTCCAAGTCTGAAAGGCATACTCTCTATGGGCGCACCTCTTGAACGTGAGGCGTGTATCCGCTTTATGACAAGGCTTACACCGAATATCTATAACGGATACGGTACTACCGAAACTCTCTGGAATCTTTTTCTCGGTCCTGACGATCTGCCTGAAAGGTCGGGATTTACGGGACGTGCCAGCACTGACGATGAGGTAAGGCTTGTAAAGATACACGATGACCGAAGAGCCGAGCCGGACGAGCTTGTTTCTATGGACGAGATCGAAAAAGGCGAGATCATTATTAAATGTCCTGCGAAAACAGGATATGGCTATGCGGATAACCCTGATATAACGGAAAAGAAGTATTATAAGGGCTGGTTTTACACCGGTGATGTCGGGGTGTGGAATAAAGACGGATATGTCAGGATCATCGGAAGAAAAGACGATATGATAATCAGTATGGGAGAAAATGTTTATCCTGCCCGTATCGAAGAGATCATAAATGAACACCCGAAGGTAAGCGAATGTATAGTTACAGGTATTCACCACAAAACAAAGGGCGAGGTCATAGCAGCTTATATTATCCCGGCTGATGACAGCCTTACCGTTTCCGAACTTGTTGAGCACTGCACTTCTTCTCCTCACTTGTCAAAGTATCAAATACCAAGATACTATAGATTCGTCAGTGATATTCCGAGGACAGCTACCGGAAAAAAACAGCATTATCTTATCAGAAAACAGGCTCAGCAAGACCTTGAAAACGGATTGCTTGAGAGAAAAAGCTTGAGCATGGCATATGCAACCTGAAAATCAGCCATTCACATTTGCCTTTATAAATTGAAAACGCTTCATTCAGAAAACGAATTTGAAAACAAGAACTCCCCAGAATTGATCTGAGGAGTTCTTTTTCTGACCTTGACAAACATAAAATGGTGTGTTAGAATACTGTTAGCGAGTAATATAATTATCAATATACATAATTACAGGAGGAACGCATGGAAAATCTATTAGTAAGCCATTGGCATAAGAATACAAGATACGAAATACAGAGCATAGGCAGCATGGAGTACATCGTTCCCTGTGAATACGGTTCGATTTATGATCCAATAAACAGCGAAAATGAAATGATGACCGACGCACTAAATCTCGGCAAGTACCTGACTGAGAACGACCTCGTTCAGAACGAAATGGTGCTGGACTTCGTTCACAAATACGGTTTGCTCGGTATTATGCCTGATATTGCAGGCTCGGATATAGGTAAAAATGAGCGTGTTATTGTCAGTGACAATATCTTCACCGAAAGCGGTATTGTAGATGTGAATGAGTTTGCCAAGACCTTCTTCCCTATCGATAATATCGACCTGTTTGATAAAGCCAATAAGAAAGGCAAGCTGAGACTGTATTATCGCAGCCCGATATATTCGACTATGTTCCTGCGGAAGTACAGGTACTGCGAGTCGCTTGAATGGGTAAAGAAATATTTTAAATATCTGTACAGCTTCACGATAAGCAAGGAATCAAAGCTGACGGAGTTCATACCTCCTCGCCTGACCTACAAGATAGATAACAGGAACGGTCTGAACCTGTTGTGCGAGTACGATTCGCTCAAGGCGATGATAGACCTCGCATTCGCTAAAGCAGTGACAGACGATAAGAAGCCGCTCCGCACCTGCAAGCACTGCGGCAAGCTGTTCTACGCAGCCGACATTCGCAGCGAGTTCTGCTCCGCCAGATGCCGAAATCAATACAACGTATACAAATCAAGAGCAAAGCATTGACGGCTTTGCTCTTTTTGTTTCAAAATTAAAATGAAGGCCTTGACAAATAAAAATAGTGTGTTATAATATAATCGAAAAGAGTAATAGTATATATTTGATATGCAATTACAATTGAATATGAAGTGCGAGCAGAGTTCAGTTAATGAATCTGCTCATTCTTCTCCAAACCGTGTAATACGATGCAGCGTAATATATATTACACAACAAAAATGATACAAAGAGGTGACCTGAAATGAACAAATAAAAACCAAAAAGTAACTTGACAATTGAATATGGGATCAGGAGTTACGTTGTTTCCGATGGTGGGGTGGTGAGCCGTACCAGCCCAGAGATGCGCGATGACGCGAAAGCCGAGCGATAACATCTCTGGTTTCACATAGCGCAGATGTGAAGTAAGCGATGAAAGTCGGGAACGGATACTTACACTCAGCCACAGTCCGAGCGTGATAAAACCGTCGCAGGCAATGGGAGTGTGCCGGGGCAGCCGAGCATTTAGGTTGCCTATGAGTCCGATGTGCAGTCGGGCGGCTCCTGATTCGTCAGGCATAGTGCGGCGGATACTGCTGTAAAAAACAGTGTGTCTGCTATGCTGGGACGTACTATGTCCTGATGCGTTCGTGATGTGTCTGAATTATGTGCCAAAAACAGTTCAAATTGTACAAAGGATACTGCTCCCACATTTTTATTCCGAAACACTCATTTTTTGACTGAAAAACATTCAAAACTGTCATCGTAACAGTTTTGAGTTAAAACGTTTGCAAAGCTCTATTCTATGCACTTTGTAGTCAATGCCAGGCTTTGATGAGAAAAGGTCAGTTCTCATGAAAATCAATTTGTGTTTCGGAAAACGTTTCAGAGCAGTCAAAATCCTATGCAAAAACAGGTCGATTTGCATAAAGGATACTGCTCCCACATTTTTTCAATCAAAAGAGCAAATATCCGCCCGACACAGCCCACACAAATAGTTCGCACGAGCACTTGCCCGTAACGAAAAAAGCTGTCGGCTATGTTCCGATATAAACAAAAGCTCCATTCAATTGAACGGAGCTTTGATTTCTTCTGCTTTTTAAAGATTGGGATTATCTTCCAAGCCTCCAGAGTCTATCAGCAGCACTGCATTTAGCACTCCACATAGCAAAATCCCACATATAACGCATCATTCCTTGTTTGGTACTGAAATCATAATCAGAAAAACTTGGTGCTGGACCCGGGTTAATGTAAGTAGCTCCGCCCTCAACATTCATAGTTTCTGTTTCTGTGAGTTCTGCGAACTTCATTTCTGTGTTGTAATTCATATTCTTTTCCTCCGAAAAAATTAATAATATATATTAAGCTTTTACTTTTCAGCAATCGCGCGCCTTGCCAATCAGAAAAGCATAATATCAATCAATAAAATTGAGTTTCTCCAACAGCCAAGTGATAACACGCTTAGAACCTGATATCGATTTAGCTTCAAGGAGCATACCTGTTCTGACCTCTCTTATATTGCCCTCCTTGTTTGTCAGAGAATTAGCGGACAGGCTTGCCTGTGCAATATAGAACTTTGTGCCTGACGCTTCACTTGCTACAGAGTCGGCAGAGATAGAAAGTATCTCACCTGTGAGTTTACCATACTCATCATAGGGGATAGCATCAATGATGTATTCGGTCTTTTGTCCGACCTTTACCTTTGCTATCTCGCTTTCAGGTATGTACAGCGTGACTTTCAAATCATCACCGCCGGGGATAATACTGCAAAGTGAACTGCCAGCCTGAACGATATCGCCTGTGCTTAGTTCACTTATCAGGGTAACAGTACCGTCCACAGAAGCCTTGATCTCAGCATTTTTGACCGTTTCATCGACCTCGGCAAGCTGTGACTTCAAAGAGGTAATATTATCTTTGAGAGCATCTATCTCCGAGTTTACGGTCACAACAGCTTCATTTTTCAGCTTATCAGCAGAGAGCTTTTCATAAGCATCGAGGTCTTTGACATTTTTCAGCGATACCTCTAAGCTCTTTTTATTGTTTTCGAGCGTTTTAATCTCATCTTCAAGTGCAGTTATTTTAGCCTGCACCTGTGAAATGTAGTTGCTTTTCAGAGATTCTATATCAATAACAGCCGTATCATAAGCATTCTTAGCCTTTGATACATCTGCATCAGTTACGGGGACTGTGCTGCTCTGTAAGGAGTAATCACTGTATAAACGCTGATATTCAGCCGTTTTATTAGCGTAGTCCTCAGCAAGAGCATTGAATTTTGTGATATGCTCATCATAGCTTGCTTGGATCGCACTGTCTGTGGAGCTGAAATCTGTGCCTTGTTCAATAGCATTTTTCAGACCGTAGTATTCATTCAAAGTATTTTGCAGCTCAGTATTTTCACTGTCACTTGAAAGCTGATTTTCTAAAATAACGATTTTAGATCGAATATCAAATATATAAAAATTCTTTTGTTCATTGAGCGTAGAGTATGCGTTATCAGCCGCTACCTTAGCATTCTCCACTTGTGAGGGAGATATACTTTCAGCCGATGATTGATTATCAAAAGCATTTTGTATGCTTTCATATGATATCCTATACTGCTCGCTTAATAGATATGCTTTCTGATAGCTTATATCGTATTCATTATATATAGCCGATACATCGCCGTTTCTTCCCGAATAAGCAGTATCATTTCTGATACAGGAAATAAGGGAATTATACTCTGAAAGCTGATTTTTCTTATCTGCCAAAGTGCTGTTTGCTGAAGCAAGGGAGTTTTCCTTATCTTCCTTTGATAAGCCGTCGGTCAATGCTGTATTGTCTATTTCCTGGGCTGTAAGAAGTGTTCCGTTTTTATACTGCTCATATCTGTAATAGAATTTGGAGTCATCGGAATTATTCTTAAAAAGATTCTTGTTTTCTTCGATACTCTTTTTCAGCAGCTCGGTATTTGCAAGATCGGAATTATAGGTATTTAACCTATCTTCCAGTATCTTCTTCTGACTTTCGGCATATTCCGAATCAAGCAGAAAAAGCACATCTCCTGCCTTGACCGCCTGTCCCTCGGTGACAAGTATCTGTTTGAGCTTACAGTTATTCAGCGATATCACGGAGCTTGCAGCTTCCTGAGTTTTGATCTCGCCGTTTACCCTTGAAAATTCGTCTATTTTGAATATGCAGGCAAATATGACAGCGGCTACCACTGCTGCAAGGAGAATATAGATAAACCACCTGATTTTCGGTGATTCCTCGCTCTCCATCATTTCACGGCTGTCTGATATATCTTTAAGGTCTATAACGATTCCTTTCATCTGATCGCCCCCTTACACCATAGGATTGATAAATACAGGATAAGCAGAAAAAGGAGTCTGCTCACTATCATCATCGTCATTGCTGTTATCCTTAGCAATATCGTTGTTGGTATTATCCTGATTATCCGTATAATTTTCGGGGAGCTGATCTTTCCAAAGGTCATAGTATCTGCCTTTTCTTGCTATCAGCTCACTGTGAGTGCCTTGCTCAATAAATTTGCCCTGTTCCATAACGAATATCTTATCGCAACGCATAATGGTACTTAATCTATGGGCAATTATTATCGTAGTGATATTCCTTGAAAGACTGTTTATAGTCTTTTCAATAGCCTTTTCTGTAATAGAATCAAGGTTGCTTGTAGCCTCGTCCATGATAAGTATATCGGGTTTTTTCAATAATGCTCTTGCGATAGCAAGGCGCTGTTTTTGTCCGCCCGAAAGGTTAGCGCCGTTTTCTTCAAGCATAGTTTCGTATCTCAGCGGCATATTATTGATATACTCATCTGCCTTGCTCAGACGGCAAGCTTCAATAATATCTTCCATAGTTGCATCTTCATTTCCAAGTTCGAGGTTTTCTCTGATAGTACCGCTGAAAAGGAAGATATCCTGCGATATGTACGCTATCCTGTTTCGGAGCGCTTCAAGGTTGATATCCTTCAGGTTATAGTCACCGATGAATATTTCGCCCTTTTCCCACGGATAGAAATTCATCAGGAGCTTAGACAGTGTTGTCTTTCCCGAACCGCTTTCGCCCACAAGGGCGATCTTCTCGCCTGCATTGATAGTCATATTGATATTTTCAAGAACAAGCCTTCTGGTGCCGTATCTGAAATCAAGATTTTCGATCCTGATAGGCAGATTAAGCGATGTGGGAGCGAGCTTCCTCTTTTCGTCCTGTACCTTTTCAAGTTCAAGGTCAAGTATCTCGGCAAGTCTTTCGGCAGCTACGATAGCCGTCTGCATTGTAGGCTGTAAGTTGATAAGATTTTTGACAGGATCAAGGAAGTATGCAAGCAGAGCATTGAATGTAATAAGACTTCCAAGTGTCATATTGCCGTTGAGGACGTTCACAACACCGACCCACAAGATAACAGTGCCGCCGATAGTTGAAACTATTCCCGTCAGCGACTGCTGGGCATTGGTTATCATACCACCCTTGAAAACGCTTCTCAGGAGCTTTACAAACAGTCTGTCTGTCTTTGCCTGAGCTTTATCCTCAGCGTGGAACGCTTTTACGGTTTCGATACCGTTAAGAGTTTCCACAAGGTAAGATGTCACCTGAGCGTTATTCTCCATCTGCTTTTCGTTTATCTTCTTAACGGGCTTATTGAAAGCAAGAACGATAGCACCGTAAAGGATAACCACTATAACAGCTATAAAGAAAAGAGTATGGTTCTGAGTAAAAAGCACCGCACCGCCAACGATAGCCATAAGCGAGTCTATCATAATGGTCAGTGTAGCACTTGAAATTGCATCTCTTATTTTTGAAGCATCGGTAAATCGGGATACGATCTCACCGACTTTTCGTGTGCCGAAGAAGTTCATCGGCAGACCGAGAACGTGTTCGTAGTAGCCGAGTATCAGGGGAATATCTAATTTTTGCCCAAGATACAGCATAAGGTGATAGCGGAATGCTTCAAGTATCGCCTTGAAGATATATAGCACGATAACACCGACAGACAGTGCTATCAAGGTCTTTCGGGTTGAATTGGGGACGATATCGTCCATGATAAATCGGAAGTAGAACGAAGCCAATATTCCGAATATCGTTATCATCAGAGAGGATAAGAAAATATTGATAAGAAGCCTTTTCTGCGGTATCATCAGGCTAAAGAAGCGAGACAGGACACCTTTATTTTCGTTGCCTTTCTGAAATTTAGATGTAGGGACAAGTATTATAAGCACTCCTGTCCAGAGTCTGAAAAACTCATCGGGAGTGTATTTGACGATACCCTTTGCGGGATCGGCAATAATTATTTTTTCTTTCGTTACTTTATGAACAACGACATAGTGCAGCAGACTTCCGTCTACGACCACATGAGCGATAGCAGGAGTTGGGAAACCACTAAAAAAAGCGTCCCGGTTGCCCTTGACGCCTTTTGCAGTAAATCCCAGCTGTTCAGCCGCTTTAAGCATTCCGTAAGCATTTGTTCCTTGCTTATCTGTTCCTGCGACCTCCCTTATCTTCGATATGGACAGGTTAAGTCCGTACTGCTTTGAGATCGTCGCAAGGCAAGCTGCTCCGCAGTCTGTTATGTCGTGTTGTTTTACGCAGTAGTATTTCATTTATTTTTTACGCAATGAAATAATAAATGCTACTACAGTTATTACTATGATAATCGCTTCGATTATAACTTCTGTTAAGGAAAGTTTAGGAGCATCTTTTGAAACTAAACAATTTATTAATCTAACAGCGACTGCAACTAATTCAATCACAATCAAGGAACCGAGAGCATTTATTTTATTCATTGCATTTTCACCTTTTCTTAAAGTATTATCATAAACCAGATTAATGAATATTTAATCGGGCTTGTGATTGAGTAATTATATACTTTTTACGATTGTTTTTATACCATTGATATACGTTTTGGTACCATTGTAGATAGCCCATCCTCCTACAATGTAGCCAGCACCTGGTGCAGCAGATGCAGCACCAATTCCACCTACCACCTGAGCAGTACCTAAGCCACAGTTAGATATACCGTTCCAGAGTCCAAAGGGATCGAACCCTCCATCAATGGATAATAACTCTATTTCAGAACAAATAGCGAAGTTTTCCATATTCAGCACACCTTACTTTCAAAGACTCATAAGCAGTTTAGTTCCAGCTGCGTTCATACCCCAGTAAACTGTCCAGCCAGCAACAGGACCAGCTACAGGAGCTGTTGATGTTCCTACCAAAAGACCAGCTACAGGAGCTGTTGCGATAAGTACGCTGCCGGTAAATGCCTTAGCGACATCCCAGCCTGAACCACCGTTGATAGCATCAATTTCATTTGCAGAAAGCTCTGCAAAACCGTTTGACATAACCATTTCCATTATTATGTACCTCCTAAATATTTTATAAATTTATATTAAGGTAAATCAACATGGAAACCGTACGCTTTTCAATATTGATTATACCATAATATCTGAACTAAGTCAAGAAAATGTTTTATTCAAATATTTTTATTGAATCTTTGTGTTGAAATTTCTGTATCAAGCTACTTTTTCTACAGTGTAGCCCATTTTTTCAAGGAGATTATCAACACCGTTGTCTCCTGAGTAATGAGCAGCACCTACCATGAATAAGCAATTCTTACCGTCTTTGATATACTCCGATGCCTTATCAGCCATATACTGATTTCGATCATCGAGCAGTAATTTTACATATGCTTCATGGTCATCTAAAAGGTCATCAGGAAGTTCGTCTAAATCCATATCCATGTCAATAAGTATCTCTCCGCTACCCTTAGACCAAAGGTCATAAAGCTCACTATAAGATTCAGCAAAATCATTTATATCGTCGATGTCATCAACCATTTCGCTGATGGTATAGTCAGCATAATCATCTGAATAAGCGTTAAGAGCATCGGTCTGCATCGAAAGCTCCTCAATGTTTATAACTTCCTTGCCGTCCTCCTGAGCCTTGGAAATAAAGTATGTATCAGTTCCAGCAAGCTCAATGTTTTCGAGTCTGAGAAGCATAACAGAAGATAACTGATTTATCCAGTAACCTGCCGTATACTGATCGAGCATTTCAGAGTATGCGCCTATGCTATCAAAGTAGTCTTTTGCCTTATTGTATGTATCTTCCGAAATATGATCCTTGACGGTAGAGCCGTCAGAATAAATCATACCGTTAAGATATTCCATCTGTGCATTTGCATCTTTTTCCAATGCTGTGACATCATATTCAACTGCAATTGAATCACAATTATTATAGATATCCATTAAATCAGCAGGATAGTCTGATACATCGGACGGAAGCATATGGATAGTGCCTAACAGGTACATAGTATTTCCACTGTCCGGATCGGTAACTTTCCATAAAGGCGGGTTTATCTCCGTGGAATCAATATAATCATTGATATGACAAGTCTGGACGATGAGACCGATAGGCTCAAAGCAGGAAGAAGCGACTGCCTGCTGCATATCCATTCGGTTTGTGATGATGTCGGCGGTGTGGAGGTATTCCTTGCAAGGCTGAAAAAGTATCTGCACTTTGACAAGCTGACAACTGAGATGATCGAGGACTTAGTGGAACGGATCGACGTTTTTGAGCCGGAGTATCCAAATCCGTATACGAAAGTACCCAGGATACGGATCTGTTATATCGGTGTGGGCGATATTCGGGGTATGCGGGAATGAACGTGGAATTGAAACGGCTGATGCGTCATCAGCGGTATATCATCGAGCGAGACTCCGCAAAGGGTGTACTGCACTACGGCTCGGAGGAAGAACTTTACAAGATGTCCCCATACGGACTTTATGAGTATGAGCAGGAACAGCAGGAAGCAGAATATCGTGCGTTACTGCGTAAGGCAATGTACATGGCACTCAGTGACTTGCAGGAATGGAATCCCCATTGGTATGAGCTGGTGACGGAGTACTATCTGTCCGAGCCGAGACCGACACTTGAACAGGTCGGCGAGAGGTACGGTGTCTCACGGCAGGCGGTGACGAAATCCATTCGCAAAGGAATGACGGTACTGCGGGGTCATGCGAATATGCACCTTGCTGAATTATTGAATGAATAGAAGCAGGCTCACGAAGTAAATAGTGCTTCGTGAGCCTGAACGTTATTTTTCTTCTTCTGCAAGATCAATTACCTTCTTGCCTTGCTTTCGGGCATATTGTATCGTTTTGTATGCTCCGCCGACCTTTCGCTGGATACAGCATATCACAAGATTGGAACGGTCAACAATACTTCTGTTGCGTATCTGTATAGCCGATTTTGGGTGTGCTTCGGCAGATTCGGGGCATATCTCCACTTCATCGTAATAATCAAGATACTCCTTTTCGTTGTCACGGTATTCTGCTTTCATATACGGAAGAACGAGCGTAAAATGCGTGTTTCCAAAGCCATAACTTCGGATAGCCCTCTTGATGGCAGCAGAAGCAAGCAGGTCAAATTCACCATCTCTGCCGATGAGAAAGTCTATGTACTCTTTTTGCGTTATTAAGTCGTGTAGTAGCTTGTCAAGGCGATTGTCGATCTCTGCTGTTCCTTCCATGTATCTATGTCCAAAGAAGCTGACTGTATAGATGTTCATAAAGATCCCTCCAAAGTCTTTTCTATTATTATAACGCAAAATAACTGCAAATGCAACGCATTACAACACTTATATTTTGCGTGGTGCTGTAATATAATAGATAAAGAGAGGAGATGAACCTGATGGATATAGCAGAGCGATTAAAAAGCACCAGAAAAGCGAGAAATCTGAGTGTTTACAAGCTGTCCCAGCTTTCAGGAGTATCTGAAACGCATATCAGAGATCTGGAGCGTGGTGACCGTAATCCGTCATTTGACACCCTGCATCGCTTGGTAAAGCCTTTGGGGTTATCTCTTGCCGATCTGTTCAAAGAATCAGAAGATGTATCATATCTTAGCAATGACGAGAAGGAACTTGTGGAATGTTATCGGTTGCTCTCCGATGATAAAGCAGAAAAGCTATTGCAATTTCTGAAAACTCTTGTATAGCATAGAATAATATAACAGGCTCACGAAGCATAATAACAGCTTCGTGAGCCTGTATTTGTTTGTTCCCCGGCATTACACTCTTGCTTTTCAGAGGTGTAATGTCAGGAACAAGGAAAAGCCGTTGTGCTGGACAAAATGAAAGGTGCGCGCTATAATAATATATGCCGAAAGGCGAACGGTATCTTGAAAACTGAATATGGAACGCCTGAAAGAAAAGTGCTGCAAATCGGTTACAAGTGCCTGAGACCTCTTGAAAAGATCGGGAAAGCGCGCTATATTTATTATAGCGATCATTCGGTCTGTCTGCAAAGAACAGGAGGTCATTATGGTACAGACAGGCAAGATCACAGCACTTTATTGCAGATTTTCGGCAGACGATATGAGGGGCGAAAGCGACAGCATAGCCCACCAGAAAGCGATACTGAACGATTACGCAAACAATCACGGACTGACCAATCAGCGGTACTACGTTGATATGTAGTAGCTGAAAATGATACAAATGTTCGATGCCAAAAGCAACGAAAACAGGGGCTTTTCCGAGTGCTGTTACTCAGAGAAGTCCCTGTTTAATGCTGCTATCGAGTTGTATTGACGTTCTGGGTGCAGTTCAGAATGAACCCGCCTATGAGGATATGAACCCAGAGTTTGGAGAAGTTTCTATGGGTGTAACGAAACAGTAAGTGGTAGACTTTGACAAAATAGACTGCCTCCAACTTGACAAACCATGTGCCTGCGTGACAAAATACGTTCACTTTTGGATGACAAATTAGGTGGGCGCTAACAGTAAAGTAAAAAGGTTGCCACAAATATGTGACAACCTTAACTTACATCCATTGTATAGCATTCGTAAAATTCTGTAGTAAAGCCGTCCTGATATTTCACAGAACGGCTTTTTGTCTATTCTTCAGATTTAATTGTTTTCACTCCAAACACGAAGTATATCACATGGCATATCCACACAACAGCAAGAATGATGCAGGGAATCCATATCCCTTTTCTTGCCATCATGAAGAAGCCGAAGCCCATGAGCAGCGTTACAGTTGTGATGATGCTGACCTTTGTTTTCATCAGCATTCCTTTTTTCTCAACATATGACTGCAAGTGCTTTTTATACAGCTCAGTGCTTAAAAACCAGTCGTGCAGCTTTTGTGAGCTTTGACTGAAACAAAATGCAGTTGCCAGATAGAACGGCACAGTGGGCAGGATCGGGATAAATATCCCGACTGTTCCAAGTCCGAGGCATACACATCCGAGTATCAGAAATATCATTCTTTTAATTGCCATTGTTTTCCTCCAATCGTTTTTTCTCGCTTTTCGTGGCTATCACATGACGAATTGCCGTGACAGGACGATAGAAGATCATTCTCGGTCCGCTGAATCGCATGACCTCTCTGATCTTCTCAC
>CALEPT010000022.1 GCA_937910385.1 uncultured Ruminococcus sp.
GTGCTGTTATGGGCAAATCTATGTCCATCTTTGCTTAGGGGTTCTGAATAGTTACTATATTTATTCCTTTTTTTGTTGCAACAGCGATTTCATTGTTATCATTGACAGAAAAATCTTCAACCTGACAATTCTTGATTTCTTCGTCAGCTAACGAAAATCCACTATAGTATGAATCGTCATAAGGTGTGTCGGAAACTTCAAAATCAAAAGCATTAGCATTTATTGGCATACAAGTAAAATACATGATGCATGAGAGAAGCAATACTATTATTTTTCTCATATCTTTTTTCTCCTATAAACTGAGAGCTTGATTTGCACATGGTCTGAGTGCTGTCCTTATGCCATTATTATATCAAGCCTTCCTGAAAAAGTCAATCACAGCATTCTCAACTTGACTGCTTGGCGAAGGTCAAAGTCCCACAGCACCGTCCGAGCCTGCGGAGCGGAAAACTAACCGCCTGAAAAGAAAAGACCTGAGAAGTGCTTGTAAGCAAATCTCAGGTCTTTGTCTGTTATTCAGTTCCAAAAGGGTATGCTGTCATTGTGGCGCACGCCATAATGCTGAAATGGACTTGTGCTGAACAGATTATAGGTGCGCCAATAGGCTATGGGTAAAACGCATAAGTATATTGAAGAGCCGTAAATCGTAATTATCCAATTACATCTTTTGCAATCTCAAATAGTTCATCAAGGGTATAAGTATCAATTTTTGATACCTTTTCTGTTTCAAGTCTATCATCATTGAGAGCTTTAGGTATACTTAAAATCGGGTAAGCTCCAACATTGCTGTCATCGCTCTTTTTGTAAACTGCCACATAGGAACAGCTACCATTCACAATGATTGCAAAATACTCATACTTTGATATATCGCTATAATCAGATTTAACTGAATTTATTATTTCAGAAACGTTGATCGTTGACGGAACATTGTAATTCATACTGTTATCAGAACCAATTATATATGTACCGCTTAAATCAGTTCCACTCACTTCCATATCTGTCAAAGTAGCGGCAAAAAAATTGAATATGGTTTTAGCAGTAGCGTTAGTAGCGGATTGTTTCGATTTTTTTACAAATTTCCTCATTGTGTTATTTACTTTCCAGCCTTCACCATCTACATAATAGACAAAGAAATAATCTTCATCAGGTTCACCACTATTCGTGTAGTAAACTGTAACATCATATCCTTCTGTGACATTGTATATATGTTCTATGTCATCATCTTCCGAAGCAGTGAAGCCCATAAAAGCATTATATAATTCTTCACGTTGCTCATCACTCAGTGCCTCCACATCACCGCCATACTCTTCGATTTTATTAAATACTCCAGCTACCTGATCAAAATACAACATATACTGATCAAGTTCTTCGTTGGTCATCGAACCTTCTTCTACAATATCTGTAATTACATAGTTTGTCTTATTTGCGGATAATTCTTCCTCAAGATTATTTGCTCCAAGATCGGTAAGTTTAAGCATACTCTCAACTTCTTTATCAGGAAACATTGTTCTAATTATTTTTTTGTAATCACCTTCATTAGAAGCTTCGAAATATGCTCTTAAAACATCTTCATAACCAGATGATAGCTCTGAAGCATCGCCTGATAAATCAGAGGACAGAATATTGCTGCTATCACCGATATTATCGCCATTGTTCGACAAATCGTCAGAAGCACCATTATCTTTAATATTTTCATCATTGATATCGCTATCATAATCGGATTTTACTTCAGAAACTGAGCTAATCTCATTTTCGTTTGATGCCGTTTCCTCTACTTGTCCACAGCTTGAAATCGATGTTCCGATAATAGCAATAGCTATTGCACTTGCAAGTATTTTTCTCATTATTTTCACCTTCATTGAATAAAAAATGTAAACTGTATGCTTATCTTTTACTAAATTATATATCATAGTAACCAAAAAGTCAATACATAATATATAAGACAAAAAGAAATAGCTCTCGAAAACACTCACGATTACGAAGTGTTTCCGAGAGCATACAGTTATTCCGTCGTAGATGTGCTGATCATGATACACTCTTTAATACTTCATTAAACTTGTAACAGACAGAAATCGAATGTGGAAATAGGGTATACGATTATATTATACATTCTAAGAATTATCGTAACTATTCAGAACCCCGCAACTGCTGGGTCTAAATTTCGTATACTTGCACAA
>CALEPT010000023.1 GCA_937910385.1 uncultured Ruminococcus sp.
AACCCGCTTTTTCCGTTAAGGGAAGCTGACTAAAGACCGCCCTTTTGCTTTCTTTCTGCAATTTTTTCATATTTTCGCTTTGTAGCAAGCCCACCTCTTATGTGGCGCTCTTGCTTATTGACCTCAAGTATCTCTTTCACTTGCGCATAAAGCGAAGGATCTTGTCTTTTTAATCTGTCGCTGACGTCTTTATGTACAGTACTCTTTGATATGCCAAATTTTTTTGCGGCGGAGCGGACCGTAGCCTTATTTTCAATGATGTACTCTCCCAATATAACAGCTCGCTGTTCGGGATCTGCTTTCAAAATTATCCCACCTTTACTAATGATTTACGTACTGCCCTCTATTACAACACACATTATAATGTGTGTTGTGATCTGCAAGCAGTAGCAAAGCCGCTATACGGCTTTGCGAGGGCAGTATGAACGCAGCGCTGTACGGCGTGAAACGCCGTACGCCGCAAAAGCGGCAAATTGTAAAAAGCTGTTGCTTTTTACAATAGCGCGTAGTATAAATCATATGCAAAAAATCGAAGATAAAGAATAAAACCGTCAAAAAGGCGGAGAAAGCTCAAATACTCCGCAAACGTTTTACAGCGTAAAAAAACGAGAAAACAGATGAAATATTGCAATAAACTCGAAAAAACATGGAATTTCACCATAAATCGTTCCCAGAACGCGCTTGAAGTTCGTGTGAACTTGTGATATAATCATATCATCACCTGAAAGGAGATTCAGACCATGAACCGCATTATTCCCGGAACTACTTTAAAATTTACGGAACAAGCAAGGGATTCCGCTTTCTCAATGATATCTCCCGTTCTCGAAGCTACGGGCGGACTTACTCTCTCGCAGCTCTCAAAGCTTACAGGGCTTGAGGGTACGACCATCCAGAACTGGATAAAGCGCGGGTGGGTCTCGTCCACCAAGGGCAAAAAGTACTCAGAAAGGCAGATACTGCGCATACTTATCATCAATATGCTGCGCCGAGCTATGAAGCTCGATGATATCGCCTCTTTGATGAGATATGTCAACGGAGACGTAGAAGACACTTCAGACGATATTATCGCTGATATTCTGCTGTATAACATACTTTGCAGGATAATCTTCACGGCGGAGGACGAGGGTGCGTTTGACGGAGAATCTGTCCGCAGTCTTATCGCGAGCGAGATCGCAGAAAATACCAATGAGATAGCCGACGATGAAAAACTCAGCAAGGCGATGTACGTCATGGTAATGGCGTACCGCAGCGGCTGTCTTATGGCTGAAATGGAGAGCGGACTTGATCTGATACGCTCGGAAATGTGAGGCATACATCATGAAAAACAAGAAAAACAAAAAGAAAAAGAGTTATACCGACGAATATATGACGCTTGGTCTGAGCATTGGCTTAGCACTCGGCACAGGTTTAGGAACACCGGTATTCGATAGCATCGGCACCGGTATGTGTATCGGCATGGCGATAGGAATAGCGATCGGTGCTGCCATGGGCAGCGCAAAGGATAAAAAGCTTGCAAAAGAAAATAACGAAAACGATCTGACTGCTTACGGCGATGAAGCCGATAAAAGCGATTTGGAGGAATAATAATGGCTATAAATATAAGAGAACTCAACAAGAACGGCTCGCCAAAGAACAGCGGCACCAAAGGAATAAAGTGGATCGTTGCAGGCGTTATAGCTGTTGTACTGTGCGCAAGCTCGTTCACGATAGTCCCTGCCGGAAATACAGGCGTTGTGCTCACACTTGGCAAGGTATCACAAAACTCAATGTCCGAGGGCTTTCACCTGAAGATACCGTTTATTCAGGAAGTCGAGGATATGTCCAACAAGATACAGGTCTATGAAACTCCCGCTTCGGCGGTCTCAAAGGATTTGCAGACTGTAAGCAGCACCATCGCGGTGAACTACAGACTTGTTTCAGACAAGTCAGCAGATATGTACAAGAATGTCGGTGTTGACTATCAGACTGTTCTCATCACACCTGTTGTGCAGGAGTGTATGAAGTCCGCAACAGCTAAATATACCGCTGAGGAGCTCATCACAAAGCGCGCCGAGGTCGGAGACGAGGTAAAGACCGCACTCAGCGACAAACTAAACAACTATGGCATCTATATCGAGAAATTCAACATCGTGAACTTCGATTTCTCAACAGAATACAATAACGCTATCGAGGCAAAGCAGGTCGCAGAGCAGAATCTGCTCAAGACCCAGACCGAACAGGAACAGGCTATCGTTATCGCTGAGGCAGACGCAAAGCAGAAAGTGATCGCCGCAAATGCCGAGGCAGAGGCTATACTCGCCGAGGCACAGGCTCAGGCCGACGCTAACAAGCTCCTCGAGGAGTCGCTGTCCGATAAGGTAATAGCCTACGAGCAGATCCAGAAGTGGAACGGCGTAATGCCCAAGGTAACAAGCGGCGACAGCAGCGGTCTCCTTATCGACATCGACCTCGACGAAATAGGCAGCTCAACAGCTTCGGTTTCGCAGAGCACTACAGAGGCTTCCACTTCAGAAGCTGAATGATGATGCGGTCACTCGCCGCGCTCATCTGACTGTGATAGGGATAGGAGCTCTGAGAGGGGGAGCTCCACATATAAATTTTGCGGCATACGTTGGGGGACGTGTGCCGCATCGGGGTATGGGAGTTTTTATATGGAAAAGCTTTTATTCTATATCATTATCGCCGTTGCAGGCGCAATAATAAAAATAGTACACTATATTGAAGACGAGCGGCGCGAGCAGCAGGGACTCCCTTCAAAGCACCGCGAGTATATGGGAAGTCTTACCGACGGAATGGACTTCATCGAGCACTACCGCAGCGATCTTGATGAGATAAAGGCTGCGCAGGAAACCGATGAGGCACAGCGCCGTGCAAAGTACGTCTACCGCGATAACGGAAATGGAATGGATAACATCGAGCCCATCGGAACGATCAATCGCAGGACCACCGAAGAAAGCGATAAAATGGATACACTATAAAAACGCTGTCTGCTAAAAAGCAGACAGCGTTTTTGCACATGTTTGTTGCATCGGAGCAACCTCTTTTCCCTGATATTGTGGGAAATGAAAAATTTTCCTTTCTGATATTGACTTATTAGCCTCAAAGGAGTATAATTAATATTGTATGGCAAACATAACATTAATATTATATATATTTTTTGGAGGTTTTTAAAATGAGCAGAGTTTATAACTTCAGCGCAGGACCTGCCGTTCTCCCCGAGGAAGTTCTCAAGGAATGTGCAGATGAAATGATGGATTACAAGGGCAGCGGAATGTCCGTAATGGAAATGTCCCACCGCTCTAAGGTGTATGACAACATCATCAAGGAGGCAGAACAGGATCTCCGCGACCTCATGAATATCCCCGATAACTATAAGGTCATCTTCGTACAGGGCGGAGCTTCACTCGTATTTGCCGGCGTTCCTATGAACCTCATGAAGAAGGGCAAGGCTGCTTATATAATCACAGGTCAGTGGGCTAAAAAAGCCGCTCAGGAAGCTGAGAAGTACGGAGAGGTCGTAAGAGTTGCTTCTTCCGCAGACAAGACCTTCTCCTATATACCCGATTGTTCCAACCTCGATATCCCCGAGGACGTTGACTACGTTTATATCTGCGAGAATAATACCATCTATGGTACAAAGTTCTGGGAACTCCCTAACACAAAGGGTCATGAGCTCGTTGCTGACGTAAGCTCCTGCTTCCTCTCAGAGCCCGTTGATGTTACTAAGTACGGCGTTATCTACGGCGGCGTTCAGAAGAACGTAGGTCCCTCCGGCGTTCAGATAATCATAGTACGTGAGGATCTTATCGCTGACGGTCCGGCTCTCTCATGCACTCCTACAATGATGGACTGGAAGATACAGTCTGATAACGAGTCTCTTTACAATACTCCTCCCTGCTACGGCATATATGTCTGCGGAAAGGTATTCAAGTGGATAAAGAAAATGGGCGGACTTGAGGCTATGAAGGCTCATAACGAAAAGAAGGCTAAGATCCTTTATGATTTCCTCGACCAGAGCAAGATGTTCAAGGGCACTGTAGTTCCCGAGGACAGATCCCTCATGAATGTTCCCTTTGTTACAGGAAATGATGAGCTCGATAAGAAGTTTATCGCAGAGTCAAAGGCAGCAGGCTTCGAGAACCTCAAGGGTCACAGAACAGTTGGCGGTATGAGAGCTTCTATCTACAATGCTATGCCTATTGAGGGCGTTGAAAAGCTCGTTGAATTCATGAAGAAGTTCGAGGAAGAAAACGCATGATCAATAATTCATAATTGTCCGAATCGTCGGCGATCATGAATTATACATTCTTAATCTGAATTAACGGAAAGAGGTTTACTGAAATGTACAATATACAGACACTTAACAAGATATCATCTATCGGTACGGATATCTTCGATAAGAGCAAATATGCAGTTTCTGATGACTGCGCAAATCCCGAGGCTATAATGGTCCGCAGCGCAAAAATGCACGACATGGAATTCGGCGATAAGCTCATCGCTATCGCAAGAGCCGGTGCCGGCGTCAACAACATCCCCGTTGACCGCTGCGCTCAGGAGGGTATATGTGTGTTCAACACGCCCGGAGCTAATTCCAATGCCGTTAAAGAGCTCGCTATCTGCGCACTGCTCCTTTCTTCAAGAAAGATAACCGAAGCTGCTGCATGGGCTGCTTCACTTAAGGGAACTCCCGACGCTCCCAAGACTGTTGAGGGCGGCAAGTCCAAGTTTGCAGGTCCCGAGATCGCCGGCAAGACTCTCGGCGTTATCGGTCTCGGTGCTATTGGCGGAAAGATAGCGAATACAGCTATCGCTCTCGGCATGAACGTTATCGGCTACGACCCGTATCTCTCCGTAAACGCTGCTATCCACCTCGAACCCTCTGTTAAGGTAACAGGTGATGTCAACGATATCTACAAGAACAGCGACTACATCACTATCCACATGCCCTATACTCCTCAGACCAAGAACACTATCGACGCTGAGCAGATAGCTCTCATGAAGGACGGCGTTCGTCTCATCAATCTCGCAAGAGGCGAGCTCATCAACAGCGAGGCTGTTGTAAAGGCTATTGCAGAGGGCAAGGTAGCTAAGTATGTTACAGACTTCGCAGACGACGTAGTGCTCGGAGTTGAAAACGTTATCGTTCTCCCTCACCTCGGCGCTTCCACACCCGAGAGTGAGGACAACTGCGCTGTTATGGCTGCAAACGAGCTCATCGACTACATTGAGAACGGCAACATCACAAACAGCGTGAATCTCCCCAATGCTTCGATGAACGCAGTCGGCACAAAGATATGCGTTATCCACAAGAATGTTCCCACGACTATCGCCGCTATAACAACAGCCGTAGGTAACGAGGGCATCAACATTGAGAACATGGTAAATGCCAGCAAAAAGGACTTCGCTTACACAATGCTCGACGTTATCGGCGATGTTCCCGCATCTGTTGAGGGCAAGATAAACGCCGTTGACGGAGTTATCAGAGTAAGAATAATCAGCAAGTAAGGCACTCTTTCAAAAGCTGATACTCGTAAATAGTCGCCTGTGCTTCACGGGCGGCTATTTAATTTGTAGGGACGTAGAAGTTCAATCCGAAATAGGAATGCGGAATCGAATGTGCAGGCTTAGCTGACGGATTAAAATAACATCTCAAAAAGTTATTACCGTCAGCGGAGAACAGCTACCCGTTCTGCACAGAGTGAGCGAGCTTTGCGAGCGGGAGCGTGGAATGGGATTCTAAAGGGACATACGTCCCTTTAGCGGGGTGTGGGGCAGAGTCCCACATAAAAAGTCCCGACATAAATAGTCCTCACATAAAAAGACACCACATAAACAAAATAAGGAGTAAATATAATGAACAAAAAGGAAACTGCCGAAATAAAGAAGAATTTCTCCGATAAGAGCGGATTCTTTATCATGGAGCGCGTGCTAACCGCCTTTATCGACGCGGACAAAAACCTCCGTTATCACAATGTCAGCTCATGCCTTACCATGCCCGTTGAGGAGCACGACGTTTACGATGAAACGCTCAAAAAGGTACTCAATACCAATGTTGGAAAGTCATTTGTAGAATACGAGTTCCCCAACGAGGCTTATGAAGAGGGCAAGCCGCAGAATATCCTCTATTCGCTGCTGCGATCGGAGCTCAAGGACGACATGGTATGCGAGGACTTTCTCAACCATATCGCAAATAACATCGCCTATTCGGGACCTTTCGCGATCATTACGGCGTACTGCTCCTACACGATACGCCAGAAGGACAAGAACGATGAGTTCGCCGAGGGTGAGGACGAGATATACCGCTATCTGCTGACAGCAATATGTCCCGTAAACACGAGCAGCGACGGCTTTGTTTTCGACTCGTTCAACAATGAAATAACCAAGAAGCTCAACACCGAGTTAATTATCAGCAAGGCGCCTTCAGACGGTTTCCTTTTCCCTGTATTCAGCAACCGCAGCTCCGACATAAACCACGTGATGTACTACAGCCGCTCTGCCGGAAAACCCAATATATCAGTGATAGAGGACGTTCTCGGCTGCACATTCGTAATGTCGGCAGACAACGAAAAGGCGAGCTTCCAGAGCATTCTAAAGAGCGTTGTCGGCGATGACCTCGACTATACCATTATAAAGACCGTCAACGACAAAATAAAGGAGGTCGTTGACGATAACAAGAACGATACCGACAAGGCGGTCATTGACAATTCCCGATTGAAGGATATTCTCACCGATATCGGTCTGCCCGAGGAGCGCGTGAAAATGGTGGAGCCCGTATACGAAAAGGTCTGCGGCAGTGCTCCGCTGACCGCCGCTAATCTCGTCGAGAGCAAGACCGTTCTCGCCTCCCCGGGAATAACGGTCAACATCAAGCCCGATGCTGCCGATAAGGTCCGCACAAGCGTCATTGAGGGCAGACGCTGCCTCCTCATCGACATTGATGACCCGACTATACAGATAAACGGTTTGCCTGTTACGCTGAATTAAAAGTCCGCCAGTGCAGCTATGATAGTACTTTTAGTTATTGCTCCCCTCAACTAAACCTTGCCAAAAAGGCGAAGTTTAATTGGTGGAGCAATATCACATGAGACAATGATGAATATATAAAAAGCACACCTTTAGTCAGCTTCCCTTAACGAAAAAGTGGATC
>CALEPT010000024.1 GCA_937910385.1 uncultured Ruminococcus sp.
GAGCCGCTTCGGAATACCAAAGGAAAGCCTTTTCAATATTTTTATCAGTTCCCTCACCGTAGCAAAACATATTCGCAAGGGTGTGCTGTGCATATTTGTTCCCTGCAATGGCTGACTGCTCCAACCACTTGAACGCTGTTTCGGGAGCTTTCTCCGTTCCGAGTCCGTACAGAAACATCTTGCCTATTCGGTATTGAAAATATGGACGCATTTTCTTCGCTTTCGGCTCGACTTGAATAAATCCCGTCAACGCCTGAGCATAGTGTTCTTGCGCTAACTCTTCATCATCACAATATTTACCCATATCGAAAATTGCAAGAACATTTCCTTTGTCGGCTTCGGACTTCATAACTGTGAGCGCAGTTTTCTTTTCATTATCGGTTGATTCTTTAGACTTGAGAATCTCCAGTGCAGACTTGTATTCAGACGACCACTTAAAATAAATCTCTCCCTCACTTTCATCAGTGTAAGGCGGCGGTCTGTCATCTTCTTCGGGAAAGCTATTGTCGGTGTCGTCCTCTATCTCATCGGGGATTATTTCGGTCTCGATAATTGGAAAATTAAATTGTATTTCGAATACTGCCTTTATTATCATATTTTTCACGGATTTGAAGTGTGGATTATCAACTATTGGCGGAAAATCGACCTTTGCAGATGAATAAAAATCATGCTTGCGCTGCTCCATATCACACCAGAGATTGTACATTTTCTGTATAGACTCGTTCTGTGAAAGCCTTGAAAAAATCTCGTCAACGGTTTTCTTAACGTCCTTTTTCAGATAACCGTAAACCTTTTTTCCTTTCGCTGTTTGAAGCTGTCCGTGGAGTTTACTCATAAGTTCTACCAACGTTTTATCGGTACAGCTTTCATTTGTGATCTCGTCCGATAGCTGTTTTATCAGCTTTGCACTTTCAGTTTTCAATAAATCAAGTGCTTCATTCTGCTGATCGTATAAGTGTCTCAGTTCGTCGGAATAAATGTCATTCATAAAACCGCTGCGAATTTTTTCTATACCTTGCTTAGTCAAAAATCCCTCACGTTCATTGGTCGAGTAAACGATAATATGAACGTGAGGATTTGTTTTCTTGTCGTGAAACGCAGCGTACCATCTCAGATTCGCCATATTTATTTTTGACTGGTTGGCTATGTTTGGTATCTGTCTTTTTACAAGCTCTCGCCACGCTTCAAGATTATCATAACCCATTCGCTGTGCATCATCTCTGCGGAGCGATACAACGTGAGTCCAGACGTTACCGTCATGGTTTGCGATCTCCTTTGCAACTTTTGGTAGGTCGATAGGTTCATCGCTCTGTGAAAAAAGTCCGTGAGTACCAAACTTAACAGTGCCGGGACGGTTTGCAAGATAGCCCACATAGTTTTCTTTATTTGCGACAATTTCTGAGTTGCGTTCAATGGTTTGAGAAATAAAACGTGATGCGTTTTTCTGTGTAGGATTATTTTTATAATCCTCATATTCAAAGCTGTCTGCGCTGTCAGGAAAATCTTTAAGCAGAGATGAAATAAGCTCCTGCTGTTTTTGAGTAGCAGGAGCTGTTCCGTTATTTTCTTTTACCGTTGCCGCGTCCTCACGAGTAGCAATGTATTTCACATAGT
>CALEPT010000025.1 GCA_937910385.1 uncultured Ruminococcus sp.
GAAATTGCTCACTTAATATTAATAAAAATATAGCTTGTAAAGATTCAAATAGATTAAAAATCAAAAATAAAGGAGCAACTAGAAATATTTGTGATACGAAAGAAAGGCATAAGCATAATAAACTTAATATAAATGGAAATACTGTGCCTAAACTTAATATTTTATGTTTTATTGTATTAATATAAAGCAATAATATTTTTTTCCTTATTTTTCTTAATATTTTAATACAAGTTGAATCTCTTATATATGTTTTCATTTCCATTTTAATTTCTTTATTTTCTGGAAAAAAATCATCTATATCATAATCATCACGTTCATTCTCAATATCATTTTCAATTCTATCCACTTCTTCTTCGATTGAATTTGCTTCTTCTACTAAATCATCATATCTTTCTACAGCATCACTTATTTCATTTCTATCAGCAATAATATCTGAGTTGTACCTCGAATTTGCCTCCCAAGATGTTAAGTCATGTGCAATTTCCTTGATAGAATCAGGGATCTGATAGCCTCTTTCTTCAACGTATATGATTAAATCAGCCATGTTATGAGTTTTGAAAGAATTAGTAGTATCATCCACACCTAGTATATCATGCAGGATATGTTTCAACTCCTTTTCAATAGCTTGTTGTACATGATATGCTGCATAATCAATTAAAACTTCATCATTTGATGGATTCCCAATTGGTGATAATAAAAGCCTTGCAACAACGATATCCCCTTCTGCTCTATCATGATAATTCATACACAATTACCCCCTTATTATCTATTTCGTCTTTTATTTTTCCGCCTATCTTATTATATATAAGTATATCGCAATTATGATTACATGCCTTGCTTAACTCAGCATCCATATAAAAAGTACGAAGACCTATAGTAGAACCATCCATATCAATACATATATCAATATCACTATTTTCCGTACAATTATCAGTAACAGAACTTCCAAAAATAATCATTCTTTTAATAAATGTATATTTGGATGCAATATCTATACACGAGAGGATCTGTTCTTTTTTTATAATATTCACTGTAGATAGACTCAAATCTTTATACATATATTAAATCCTCCTTTTTTTTATTATACACAACTATCTTATAGTAGACCACCTATATTTTGTTCTCGATAAAGTTCAGTAATTTAAAAGAGTAGGAAGAACCCCACTCATACTAAAATAGCCAATAAAAGATACGATCCCATCCGTCGGAGCAATGATCTCCTGCAGAGTTCTTCCCGTATAAGGATCCGTTATCCGTGCCATTAGCCTACGGGTTATTAGCGTATAAGCAGTTATCAAAAAATGTAGTCATTCTTTTCATCATATCGGGGTCAAGCTCTTTGAATTTGCTTTTATCAAGAGTATTCTGATCAACGGTATTGATATTGACCGTTCTCAAATACTCCGTAAGTTCATCTGTTCCGTAAACGTCCATATGCCCCTTACCTTCGACCCATACAAATTCAAATCTTTGGTCATCCGCATATTTTTCGTAATAAATATCCCATCCGGCTTCAGGCGGAGCCATTGTATCATCGCTGCCTTGTATGATCATTATCCTTGCATCGCTTGCAGCAAATCCGTCCATAGCGGTAATATCTGCATTACTGCCCCATTTCAGTCTTTCATAAAGATGCACATACGGCACAAAGAACGGTACACCGTTGTATCGGAGAGGATCTGTGACATTATTGAACCCGGATACCGAGATAAATCCCTTTACTTCTGGGTGCAGCTTTAATAATGCCGAGCCGGAATAAGCCCCCATACTTCTTCCCCAAAGCAATAGAGGATATTCCGAAAGCTCCGGGGTATTTCGTACATATTCGAGGACGTGATGAGCATCTGAAAACTCCTGCGGAAATCCTCCCGCCTTACCCTCTGACTCATCTGTACCCGATGCATCGAATGCCAGAACGATATACCCGTTTTTTGCAAAATGGTCTATCACGTTCATTTCCGTATTATGACCGCCTATCCCCATACCGTGGAGAGTGACAATAAGAGCTTTTGGTTTGTCCGAAGTATTATCGCTGTAGATCCACGCACCGAGCTTTACATCATTATCCGAGCTAATATCTATCTGTTCTCTTTCTAATCCCGGAAATTCGCTTATATCATAACGTAATGCCCCGGCAGTTTCAATTCTTCTTCCGAAATTAGCGTTATAAATCACAACTCCAAGGATAAAAGGAATTACCGTAAATAACAAAATAATAACAACAAATATGATAATAAGCCTTTTTCTTATGCTTTTAGTTTTCATTATATCGATCTCCTATGCAGATACCATGACTTTGAATGTACCATCTTTTATCATGAGTTCATCATATGTTCCTTGTTCTTCTATCCTGCCGTCTTTGATGACTAATATTTTATCAGCATCTTTTATCGTATACAGCCTGTGGGCAATGACAATGACTGTCTTATTTCGACAAAGTTCACTTATTGCTTCCTGAATATACCATTCATTATCGACATCAACACTTGCGGTAGCTTCATCGAGCAGAATGATGGGCGCATCTTTCAGTATACATCTTGCAATTGAGATTCGCTGACGTTCTCCGCCCGACAGATCTGTACCTCCCTCTCCGAGTACAGTATCATAACCGTCCGGCAGCTGCATGATAAAATCATGGCAGCGTGCTTTTTTAGCAGCCGTTATGATCTCCTCTTTTGTGGCATCGGGTCTGCCCATTGCAATGTTATGATACACAGTATCTCTAAACAGATATACCCTTTGAAATACCATACTGATCTCATTCATAAGCTCACCGAGCGGTATCTCCCTGATGTCTGTTCCTCTGACCTTTATCTCGCCTGACCCTATATCCCAAAGTCTTGCGATAAGATTGACAATCGTTGATTTTCCGCCGCCTGACGGTCCCACCAAAGCGGTCAGTTCTCCTTTATTTACGGCAAAAGACATATCGTGAAGAACTTCTTTTGCTCCATAGCCAAAGCTCACATTGCTGAATTCTATCTCAGGCGAGCCGTTATCTGTCAAATGGTTTTCGCCTGTATCCTGAAGTTCATTCTCCGCAAAAAGTGCATCTATCCTTCCGAGAGAGCTTTCTGCAAGTGCCATATTTGCGCTTTGTCCGTAAAGCGTTTTCACACTTGTAAATATATTCAGACAGAACAGGCAAAGACCGAGAAAGAAGTTTTCGTCAAGCTCACCATTTTTTCTGAGATAATATCCAAGCGCAAAAACAGCCGAAGCTCCCACAGCACAAATGCTTCCGAGCAGAAGTGTCCACGGTGAGTATTTCTTTTCAAAATGTATATTATCATTTGCGCTGTCGGCAAATGCCTTTTCAACACTATTTACTGCAAACGAAGCAGCTGAAAAGGATCTTATAACGCCGATGCCCGTTACAAATTCTATTACAGCACCTGCAAGACGGCTGTTCTGTTCCTGTCTGACATCTGCTTCACTGTTTGCAGTTATCAGCATACCCTTGCTCAGTAGCAATACCAAAGCAGATATGATGATGTAAAGAAGCCCAAGTCTGCGGTCGATCACCGTCAGAAAAACCGCATTTATGACAGTGCCTGAAATGTCGCTCATCAGCTTTGCCGCTATTAAGATACCGTGTTCTTCAAGGTATGTCATATCCGTTGCAAGTACCGTGCTGATGTTGCCGACGTTGCTCTCGCTGAAATATCCCATCGGCATTTTACGAAGATGCTCGCCCAGTGCCTTTCTTTTTTCAGCCATGACAATAAATCCTGCGGAACTTTGCAGCTTATCCGAGATGAACTGAAAGAGTGCTTCAAACACCAGTGCAGTCACAACAGCACCTGCGATCTTGAGGGAATCGGACGGAACATAGCTTTTATCAAGCATTTTTACTATTATGATGTAGGAAAAGAATATCATCATCTGTGACATCATTGCTTTCAAAAACAAAGGCAGTGCCGCTAAGAGAATCCTTTGCTTGTATCGCCCCGAAAAGCGCAGTATGTGTCTGATATAGCTTATCATAAACCTATGCACCTTCCTTTCCCTGATGTATTGTCCAGTTTTCCGATCTATCTGCCGCAGTCCACAGCATACGGTAATGATCGCATTCGTTCAGCTGGTTTTCGTGTGTCCCTGCCGCAATCATACTGCCGTCACGCAGTACAGCAATCTGATCGGCATTTATCAAATTCTTTAGCTTGTGACCGATGATGATGACGGTCTTGTCTTTTGTTACCTCTTTGATTGCTCTGTCGATCTTTTCAGCATTTTCAGGGTCAACATACGCCGTTGCTTCATCAAGCACGATGATCGGCGCATTTTTCAATATGGAGCGAGCAATAGAAACACGCTGTCTTTCACCGCCTGAGAGCATTTTCCCACATTCGCCGACTTGTGTCTGTATGCCGTCCGGCAAACGCTCAATAAAACTCATACATTCCGCACGCTTGGCTGCTTCCAATATTTCTTCCCTTGTTGCTTCAGGTCTGCCGATGCGGATATTCTCATAGATACTTGTGTCGAACAAAAACTGCTCCTGCGAGACAAAGGAAATCTTGTCATTCAGCGATTTAAGACTTATCTCCGAAACAGGTGTGCCGCCTA